>JBCDAG010000032.1:0-29302 GCA_039186165.1 Cyanobacteria bacterium P01_F01_bin.53 | reverse complement strand
GGCCGCCTACGTCGCCCCCGCTCAATCCAACCCGTCATCGCTCAAACGCTGCGGCCTTGGCGGCAGCTGATTAATCGGCCTTTCCGACAGCTGATTAGGATTAATGCCCGCCCGAATCAACCGATCGGCGGTCACATGTACGCCAAAGTCTCCCCCTAGGTGAGCTCCCAAGGTCCCGTGGGCAAACATCAGCGCGAAAATCAACAGCCCGGCAAACAGATAGTTCCAGGCTACCTGCCGCCCCCGATCTTCTCGCCACAGGTAGCGCTGTAGGCCACGCCAAACGGTCATGGCTACAATCATTCCCAAAAGCACAACGCCTCCGACACCGTGCCACACCATGGTGTCGCGGGCGCTTAGCCCCCAGGGACTGAGCATGTCTTGGGGCGGCTCGGCTAGCAGCATTTCGTAAAACCCTGCGGCTACCGTAAAAAAAGTAATCACCGCCGCGGCCACCATATTGAACCAGCCCACATCGTAGAGACCGGCACGATTTACGGGAATTGCTAAAAACTTAAATAACGGTTTTTCTAGAACGTAAAAATTAGCAACAATATCAAATGCGATCGCAACAATAAATAGTCCTAAGGTGAGGTGTACTAAATTTGGATGGATCGGCAAAACATAAGGCAGCCCATTGGCTCCGGCTGCCAACATGGGATGATGCACCATCGCTAAACCCTCCCTCATCAGCATTATGGCAACATTCCTCCCCGCGCAGCTTCCACTACCGCCTCAGTATGCAAACCATAAATCCAAACCAATTTATCGCCGAGGTAGGTTTGAAAAAGAACAATCATTGTTAGCACCACATTTACCCCTAAATAGGCCGTGGGTAACCGCCTGACTCCCTGTAGCCGGAGAATATAGCGCCAGCCAGTAATCACAGCCAATACCCCCGACAGCGACCAGCCGATCAGGGTATGCAGGTTTAAGTCACCCATGGCAGCAGCATAGGGGGTGGCCAACCCTGCCTCCAGTTGGCCAAAAATAATTGCAATAAAAATAGATATCGTGGCAAACACCATATTCCACCAGCCCACTTCCTGCAGGCTCTGGTTTTTTGTGAAATAAGCAATAGCATCGCACACCACGGCAAACAGCACCATGGCAATCACAAAATGCACCACTATCGGATGCATCGTATCGGGATAGGGCAAATTGTGATTATTTAGCGGTGGAAGCAAATTTTCGAACACGGATTACTCCTAAGAAAACCGAAGAAAAAGCCGTCAAAAGGCAAAGAGCAAGGGCCGAAGAGCAAGGGCCTGAGAATGGGTCAATGAAAACGTATTAGGAAACGCCTACTTTAATTAAAGGACCGAAGAAAACGGACTGATAAAGCCTTAGCAAACTCATCAATTACAGATAACTCATCAATTACAGATAAAATTCTAACGTCCAAATCAAAAAAAATCGGATCGACGCCCCGTCGTTTGATGATTCATTACATGTGCTACTGGATAGTTATGGTGACGATCTAACTCGTGGCGGTTATCGATGGCTCTTTTCCAGCGTGCCTCGGGTGACACCTAGCTGGCTAGACAAGTTAAGCGATCTCCAAAGTTCCGCACCATTCATATCCCCCGTCAGCAGCGCTTGATAAGCTTGCAGAGTCCGCGTCACTTGCGCCGGGGTTTCATCTAAAAACTCAATGCGAAAATGGCGAGCCCCTTTTTCGATCAGCCGATTCATAAATTCCGCGCCCGTTTGGGCACGGCCATTAAATACGGTGTTACGACAGCCTGCGTCCGCTTGCAGCACGTGTTCAGTGCCGGTGCGATCGCGCAATTTCACCGCATGCTTATCACAGGGCCTGCCACAGTTTGTAAAGTCTGTTCCCTCTGATAAAAACGCACAGAATACGCAGTGCTCCATGTGAAACATAGGCATGTGCTGATGAATCGTAATCTCAAACCACTGCGGCGGAGCCGTTTCTAACAGATCCTGAAGCTGTTGCACATTTAAGTCATAGGACGCGCTCAGCCGCTCTAGGCCAAACTCTGTTTTGAAGTAATCGGCACTGATGGGGTTGGCAACATTCAGCGAGAAGTCTCCAATGCAGCGATCCCCAGAGAAAAAGGCCAGCTGATCGTAATTGCGCACTAAGTAGCCATCCGCGCCCGCTTTTCGAACCTGCTTCAGGATGTAGTATTCACTGGGCTTGGTAATCCGAGGCGGAGCAATAATAAGTTGTATCTGACTACGCTCAGCGGTATTAAAATCTTTCACCTGCTGCACTGCGTCACGGTAGCGCACCGGATCTTCAAATTCACAGTAGAGCGTTTGACTTTTGGTTGTGGTAGTGGCATTCAGTGCAGCCTGGAGTTGTGGCAGGGTGCGCACCAGAGAAATCAGCTGGACTTCTGTTGTTGGTGCATCTGAAGACGTGATCGCAGGAGCACCGTCAGGCTCCCTTTCGGGCTCTCTTTTGGGCAACAAATCTCGATGAGAGGCGTGGGGATTGAGGGTCCAAGGCTGGGGTTGTTCCCGCAGGCGCATGAGCTGGCCAACCAAATCTCGCCGTAGCTGGTTGAGTGCGCTGACGGGCAGCATCACGTCCCCGCTGAGATGATTCTCTAAGCTGGTGAGTTCAAAAGGGGTATTCCCCAACCTGGAGAATTGCTTGATCAGCCGTTCGGTAGTGAGGGGGTTGCTATGAGCCACAATTAACGGCGTGGCTGTGGTGGCTTGGGCGGTGTGTCCCTGTTGGTCGTGAGCGCACTGGCCAGTCAGCGTTCGCGCTATCGCAGTCAGCCCTTCCCCTTCTACACCAAATATTTCTAGCGTGATCCCCCGCTTAAACTGGGGCTGCTCGGCACTGTAGGTTTGGCGAATGGTCTTATCTAGCTCGGGGTCACTGGTTTTCCAGAGGCGATCGCCCACCCTCACCCGGCCCATGTCTATATCATTACGACCAAAGCTAAGAAAAGTCTCTTGCTGACGTTGCTCAACGCCATAAATCCGCCCGCCCTGATCCTCATCAGGATTGCCGCTATCAATCACAATGCCATCACCGGGCTTTATTGCAATCTGAGACCTTACAACCAGCTGAAACTCTTGCCTGTTTTTCGGCCTATTCTCTCGTCTATTTTCGGACTGCTTCCTTTTGTTTTTTGGGTTGTTCCTTGGGTGATTCTTTGGCTCAGACTTTTGTTGTTTGGTCTGAATGCGGACAACCTCTCCTATATAGGCCCCCCTTTTCTTACCAAAGCGAGCATGCACTAAAGACTGGTTATCAATGCCCTGAAACCATCCAGTCGAGAGCCCTCTAGAGAATGCCATCTCTAGTGAGTAGCGTTCTTCTTTAGAGGGATGATAGGAAGCTTCTGGCCGACGGAATCGAAGAAAGGTTTCAGGCGTAATGGAAGATTCGGGTAAATCTTCCATTACCTTATCGAGTGCTTGCCGATAGGTACGGGTCACATTGGCCACGTATTCGGGAGTTTTTAATCGGCCTTCTATTTTTAGGCTGGTGACCCCTGCTTGGATCAGGTCGGGGATGACGGGCAAGCCAGAGAGATCTTGTGGACTGAGGAGATAGGAGCGATCGCCCAAATCCACATCCTGGCCATCGGCCACTAAGTCATAGGTCATACGGCAAGCCTGAGCGCACTCACCCCGATTAGCCGAACGCCCACCTAACGATTCACTGGTCAGGCACTGGCCCGAATAGGCCACACACAGCGCCCCATGGACAAACGTCTCCAGCGGCATCTGAATCGTTTCTTTCTTAAGCTGTCGCTGAATTTTATGAATCTCTTTCAGAGAGCACTCACGGGCGAGAACAACCAGATTGCAGCCCAGCTGCTCGGCGAAGGCAACCCCTGCCGCCGAAGTCACCGTCATTTGGGTTGAAGCATGAATAGGGAAATCAGGCGAGAGGTGGCGAATCAACCGGCAAATGCCAACATCCTGCACAATCGCCGCATCCACCCCGGCAGTAATCATCGTGCGCAGGTAGTGGGCTGCCGCCTTGAGTTCCTTTGGAAACACCAATGTATTGAGCGTGACATACCCCTTCACCCCACGCCCATGGAGAAAGGCCATCAGCGCAGGCAAATCATCCACCGTAAAGTTGTGCGCCCGCATCCGCGCATTAAACCTATCCAACCCAAAATAAATGGCATCGGCCCCATTCTCCACCGCCGCCTTGGCACAGTCCCAAGTGCCCGCAGGCGCTAGCAATTCTGGGCAGGTCGACGTGTTTGCCACTCGCTCAGAGGCTAGCTCAGAATTGATTGAGGCCGTTGACTGGGCAGAGGCGACCATAAGACGCTACAGAATCAAGGTTTTAAAGGTCCTTAAAGTGTATAGCAAACGTCTAATCACAAAGCTATGGCAAATCTTTAGCCGATGACGACAAGACACAGACCACACAACACAACAGCCCATGCGACATACCAGCCTACCCGTGCAGACACAATTTCCCTGTGTCGGATTCGTTACATACTCTCCGCGACAAATGCCAGAGGCTACACCTCAGTGAGGAAAAGGCTTTGCCAGGCTGCTCTTGAGTCAATGACCGTTCGTCCCTAGAATTGGAGGGCATTAAGAAAATAAAAAGCTTTCGAGAGAAACATTAGGAGGAACCATGGCTGAGCGTCCGATCATCGTTGGTATTGTGGGCGATAGCGCTGCAGGCAAGACGACACTTACCCGTGGAATCGCACAGGTGCTAGGTGAAGACAACGTTGTGGCCATTTGCACCGACGACTACCACCGCTACGACCGAAAGCAACGTGCTGAAATGGGTATTTCAGCCCTCGATCCTGAGTGTAACTACATCGATATCATCGAGCAGCACCTAGAAGATTTGCGCAATGGCAAGGCCATTCTCAAGCCTATCTATAACCACACAACCGGTGGATTTGATGCACCTGAGTACATCGAACCTAGAAAGTTCGTGATTGTAGAAGGCCTGTTGGGCTATTCCACCGAGCGCGCCCGGTCATCCTATGACGTGAAAGTGTACCTGGCGCCCCCTGAGGACCTACGTGCTAAGTGGAAAATTAAGCGCGACACTCGCAAGCGTGGCTACACCGATGAGCAGGTACTCGAAGCCCTTCGCAAGCGCGAACCTGATTCTGTGAACTTTATTCGTCCTCAGCGTCAGTGGGCTGATGTGATTGTGTCTTTTGTTCCCCCTGAAGCGGAAGATGAAAAAGGCAATGATTTGCTGCTGAACGCGGTGATGACCTTAAGACCGACGCTGCCACACCCTGACTTTACCCACATCCTCAATGACAAAGGGAATGACCTGGGCGATGCGATTCGGTTGACCTTAGACCGTGACATGAGCAAACCGGTGGATATTCTCTCGGTAGATGGCCATGCCACTGAGGAGCAAGTGAAGCAGTTAGAGAGAATTCTCTGTAATGAAGTGCCTTATCTCGGTCAGTTTTGTAGCCTAGAAGGTAATCAGGAAGTGGGTACAGTTGTGGGTACAACGGGCGAAACGCTTCAGAGCTACCCCCTAGCACTCACACAACTGTTGATTACTTATCACATGCTCAAAGCCGTCGAGCGTACGACTCAGAATTAGGGTCACCCCAGAAGAGTATGGCAGAAGAGTATGGCCACTTAAACAACGTGCTATCTCTCTTCGGTGAATAAAATCTCTTAATTGAAAAAGCCTGTCTCCAAATAGGGGACAGGCTTTTTTAGTTGAAACCTTGTTGCCCCAGTTTGCCTGAGTCAGTTTGCCTGAGCCTGACGGCCTAACGCTGAGCCGAAAAGAAGGGGTAGGGACCGTCGTAGTCATTAATGTACTGGGTGTGCGATACCAAGCCGCGATCGCCCTGCCACAGATGCAGTTGATAGGCCGGTGGCTCCATTGTAAAGGTAGAGGCCTCAGCAGCCTGGGAGAACTCTAGAGACACCTGATGCACCGGGCTCGACACAGTGTAAGCCAGCGTCCCTGCCCAGCGTGTTTGAATGGGACGGTGAATATGGCCGCAGCCAATCCGCTCAATGCAGTTGTATTTTTTCACAATGGCAGCCAGGGCTTCATGGCCCGTGAGGCCAAAGCCATCCATCAGCTCAATCCCCGTGGTAAAGGGGGGATGGTGCATAAAGAGCAAGGTGGGCTGCTCAGGGTGCTCGCTCAACTGCTGCTCCAGCCAGGCTAATCTTTCCGCATCAAGTTCACCTCGGCCTTCACCAGGCACATTGGTATCGAGCATAATCATCCGCAGGGGATACCCGTCGACGGTGTATTGCAAGTGGCCCGCAGGCGGCAGGTAGATATGCTCGTGAAATACTTCGCGGATCAGCTCACGGCTATCGTGATTGCCAGGAAGCAAATAGACCGGCATCGTCAGCGGACTCAGCATCGCTTTGAGGACTTCGTACTCAGCCAGCTGCACGTTGTGTACGAGGTCACCTGTGATGACAAGGATATCTGGAGAGAGTTTGGTGATGTGGGCGATCGCACGTGCCACCAGCGGATTGGTATCAACCACGCCGTAGGCCCGCTCCCCAGCAACCATCACATGCAAATCTGAAATATGGGCTACGAGCAAGGTCTTTTTCCTTATCAATGCTTTCTGTCAATAATTTTCAGAGCGTTGGCAGGCCCCTCAGCAGCCACCTGCTGTTTTCACTTGCTCCTCTAGCAAGCTCAAGAGTCCAGCAGATTCTTTAAGCGTTACTAGGCTATTGGCACAAAGGATGCCTGAGGCCGCGACCGCTGGTACGCCAATCCCAGGAAGGGTGCTATCACCGACAAGATAAAGGCCTTTAATAGGCGTTTTACAACCTGGAAAGCGGCCTTCTTTAGCAGCGATCGCAGGCCCATAAGTGCCTTTGTACCGCCGCAAAAATCGACTGTGGGTCAACGGCGTGCCAATCATTTCTATCTCAATGCGTTCTCTCACATCCGGAATAATTTTCTCAACGGCCCGAAAGAGAGTTTCTGCTTTTTCTCTCTTTTTTTGTTCATATTGCTCATCTTTAGGTCCGTTTTTCTCCCATCCTTCGTAGGGCTCTAAGGTGTAGGAATGGACGGTATGATAGCCCGATGGCGCTTGCTGCGGATCTAACACCGTGGGAATAGACACCATACAAGTATTACCGGGTGTGGTGATAGCAACATCGCTATCGTGAACAACCACATGGTGAATGGCGATATCCTCTAGACCTTCGGCGCGAATGCCCAAATGCAAATGCATAAAGCTATCGACGGCGGGTGTTTCTAAGGCTTGGGTGCGAACAGCCGAAGGCAAATCCGAGGGTTCGAGCAGGTGACTATAGGTATCCCAACGGGTCGCATTAGAAATTACCACCGGGGCGCTCAAGCAGGTGCCATCTCTGAGGGAAACACCCTTTGTTTTGCCCTGTTCCGTAATGATTTTATCCACGTGGGTGCCCAGTCGCAGTTCACCACCCCAACGCTTCAGGCCACGCACCAAGGCTTCGACCAAGGCCCCACTGCCACCCACGGGATAGTCAATCACTGACTCAGCCCGCTCCCCAAACATAAAGGCCATTTCCGGTGCAACGGTCTCATCGCAGGTCATCCCCGAGAGCAAAAAACACTCCAAATCAAGCAGGCGCTTCAGCCAGGGATTTTTCACAGCGGCGGCCATTACCTCACCCATGGATTTACCCAGGTCTGGAAGGGTTGGCAGCATCTGAGCCAGGGCCCCTGGGTAACGCTGCAACAATAGTGGCAACAATTGCCAATCAGCCCGCAGAGCCAGCGTCGGGATCGACTTTAAAGGGGCGTATATTTTTAGCAATCGGGCCTCTAACTCAGCGAGTTGTTCAGCACCACCAGGGCTAAATTGTTCCACCGCTTGTCGGTATTTCTCGCCATTGCCGTATACCGGCAAGGTACCTTCGGGAAAGTGGTAGTAGCCAAAGGGATCGTAGGGAATGGCTTTAATTTTTTCGCTCAGTACAGCCAGCACTTGGCTAATAGGATTGGCCGAGGCCGCATCGGCAAGGCCACAGTAAAACGACGGACCTGAGTCAAAAGTAAACTCGCCGCTTGGGTGACGGCGAGTAAAGGCATGAGCTGCCCCCCCTGGTAGGGTGTGGCTTTCGCAAATTATGACCCGGCGACCGTAGCGAGCTAGCAGTGCTCCAGCAACCAGTCCACCCAGTCCACTACCAATTACGATAACGTCTGCTCTAGATCGCAAACTGTGTTCTGCACTACCTTTAACACCGTGCATAAAAAATAGCCCAGGAATAGATGAGTTCCTAAGCTATCAAGTAATGGGCAAATAATGGGCGAAAGTTCGCTAGAAAACAGTTGGCCAAACAACCGTTGGCCAGAGAACAGTCACCAGCACTAAAAAACAGCGACTATGCACACCGCTGAGCCTGCATTAGCGTCTTTTCGATATCAGGCAGGTACTCTTTCACAACGGCTTCTTCTTCTGGGGCGATATTAACCAGTGCCTTTAGCCGCCAATCATTGGCACTGCGAAGCTCATCAAATTCTTGCTCTACTTTTTCACGCTCTCGCTGTTTGTCGATAACGGCAAGCTCCTTAGCGGTTTCTATTTCAGCTAAGCGCTGCTTTAGCAGGTGTGATTCACGCATAGCAAACGCATGCACGGCTTCAGTTTGAGCCTTAACACCACCAGACTTTACAACCGAATACACTTCCATCAGTCGGTAATAGGCCTGCAGGTAAATATCATCGGCCTTAGGTAGCGGGGCATACAAATTACTGCAAGAATTCACCATTCGTTTGCGCTGTTGCCACCATTCCAGCAACAGAGGAATGGATAGGCTGCTAATTCGAGGGGACGAAGCAGGGTGTGAAGCGGTCGTTGTAGTGGCGGTTGTAGTGGCGGTCGGAACCTTTGCTGAAGCGACTACCGGGGCAGTAGTCGGGGCGGGAAATGGGGGCGAGGTTGGTAGAGGCATTGATAAACTTCTCAACTGAACGTAGTGTGTCAGCCACATCTTTGATTAAGACGACTTCACTCGATATTGAGATCTCTTTGCATACCTCTTCAGGGATCTTCTTTAGGTATCTAGAGATATCTACTAAGAAGTGCGTGAGATAGCTAAAAGAGCAGGAACAACGAGTGGGCACTCAGGTCAAAAGGTGTCGCTAAAGTTATCGCTAAAATCAAGCATTTAGTTGTTCTGTAGCAAAAGGGGCTTTGCAACAGGGAAACAATAATGCTTAGCGATCAGGGGGCAGGTTGAGACGATAAATCAGGAACTGTAGCCAGAAACCGTAATCAGAAATTCGGATATCTTTTATCGGTTCTTATCTTAGAACGTGATCTAATTCTATCAACACTATTCCCTCAGGAAGTCACACAGACATCACAAATCAGCTCAAAAAATCGGCATCACACACGCACATTCCACAAAAATAGCTGGGCAAGCCCTCTCATGGCCTGTTTTTTCCATCATCAGGTCAGCATTATTAAGCTATTTGGCTGAGTTATTTCATGGTTTTAATGGAGCCATGAAATAGCCCAGCCAATGCAGCAGCCCTAGAAAGCATAGGAGGGATCAATAGGTTAATCCAAATGGGGGGAGATATCCTCAAGGCTGTAGCATCCTGTACCATTTAAAGCATCGTGAACGGTAGCGCTCTGGCAAGGGCCTTCAAAAAGCTCATTTATGGTAATTAAGGCAGCTTTCTTCAGCTTTAACGGCATCATTATCAACGACGAAGAGATTCGTCCAACCCTGAGTGAGAAAATTTTACTCAGTGAGAATTTGCGGCCTAATTCAGATGACTATCAAGCAGTTTGCCTGGGAAGAAGCGATCGAGCCTGCCTGAACGCACTGCTCACCCAGCGAGGCCGCAGCGTCAGTGAGGAAGTCCTCGATAAGCTCATTGCGAAAGAAGCCACCATTTATCAAGCCTGGCTCGAAAACCTCGACAAGCTACCGATGTATCCAGGCCTGGAAGACCTGATTTTTCGCTGCCGAGCCGCCCAAATAAAAATGGCCATTGTCACTGGCGTAGAGCGACCGCAGGTAATGGCAGTTCTGGAGCGGGCGGCACTGAGTCAGCACTTTGAAATTATCGTCGCCGGAGATGACCTCTCAGTGGCAGGGAGCAAGCCCTCCCCCGATGGCCACCTCAAAGCAATTGAAAAGCTAAATCAGGCCCACAGCAATCTCAATCTTCAGGCCAATGAGTGCATTGCCATTGAAGATACCTTTGCAGGTATTGAAGCCGCCAAAAATGCCCAGGTGCCTGTCGTTGGCGTAGCCCACACCTACCCAAACCACATGCTGCAACGGCGGGCCACCTGGGTGGTGGACTACCTCCGCGAAATCAATTTTGATTGGATTGGTGAAAAGTTCGGCGGCGATAGGCTAACCGATATGGCAAATGAGACTAACGGCAATGCCATTGAGACAGCGGTAGAAGCGACGACGACTGACGCTTAGGCAGAAGGATTTACGTTGAGTAGAAGGCTTTAAGAAAAGGCAGCATCCCTGAGTCCTCCCCTCGCCCTCGCCTCCCTAAGCCCTCGCCCTCGCCCTCGCCTCAAGGCTAAAACCCAAGCCAATGGGGGTTGATACATCATTCCTTAAATTTCTGTATCATTTGCGACATTCTTACGCAATGACCGGGCAAAATAGTGAGACGCTTTTATAATCCTTGTCCTCGCAGTCACGTAAGGAATTGTTAGAACATGCATGCCGTCGATATTACTACCGGTGATGTAGCCTTAGAAACCCTTCGGGAAGGTGATCGCGGTCCTGCCGTCGCTCGACTACAGTCTAAGCTCGCCCATCTAAACTTTTACGCGGGTGCGATTACCGGGCAATTTGACGAGGCGACGAAGAAGGCATTAGAAATTTTCCAGTGCGAATATGAGCTGACTGAAACTGGTTATTTTGGCCCACAAACTTGGTATGCCATGTCTTTTTGGAGTCAAGAAGCTGAGTTGCCTGTCCCATCTGTTGTGCCCAAGATGAAACAGCTGATGGGTTGGATTACAGGTATTGCCTCCCCATCCTCTGAGCCCTTATTGGCCAGTGTATTTAAACAGCGAGCAGAGCCCCAGCATGGTCAACTCCACTACTGGCCATTTGTGAAGAAAGAGAGGCAAGAGATCGCTAATTGGTAGCGTCTCAGTTGAAGTGGTGAGATGCCAAATCATTAAGAATTTAACTTAATTGCCCGTAGGCTTATTGCGCTACGGGCAATTTTATTGTCTCAGCAATCTTTAGGCATAAAATTTCGGTTAATTCTACGCTACCTTGCAGGAAATAGAGTAAGGGACCAAAAATAAAGACTTAAAATGTAGAAAAGTGTCGTATGTGTATAAGAATTCAGCATTACGAGCAGATTCTGCGTTATCGTTCTGTATCCTGAACATTAACGCGTCACCTTTTCACTATGACCATGAGCGATTCATCTTGTAGATACTTCATTAGCTATTCACGAACTGATACAGATCGCGCTGTCAAACTGGCTGAACGATTACGTGCAGTAGATGTAAGCTTGTGGATTGACCAGTTTGATATTGAAGCAGGTGCACGTTGGGATAATGCTATTGAAGAAGCCTTAGAAGTTTGCCAAGGACTCATTGTGCTGCTTTCAGAAGCATCTGTGGCTTCTGAAAACGTTTTGGACGAGGTATCGTATGCATTGGGTGGCAAGAAGAAAGTTATTCCTGTCTTACTTGAACCATGCGACATGCCGTTTCGGCTTCGACGTTTGCAGTACATAGATCTTTTTACAAACTATGACCGAGGTATTGACAGATTAGTTAGAGACATCAATTCGCCTGAACAAAAAGTTAATAAGTTTATAAGACAGCATCAGTCTTCTAGCTTATCCCAAGCTAAATCGTCTACTTTTCTCGACATAGACCAGCCAGAGCTTTCAGCGTCATTGCCTAGAGCATCAGTAACTTCCATGGCTCCTGAGAAACAATCGATCTATCCTACTCAATCGTTTCTGTCAGGGCGTGAAAGTTCTTCAAGTCAACCCAAAGTCTCTGTCAAGAACCGTTCAGTCAAAACTAGAACTGAGGAAAATGTATCAGTTCCAGTGTCTGCAAAGAAAAACACGACAATATCTCCAACCCTAGTTAATGTAAGCATCGCTTGCATTTGTGTACTAGCTGGCATCGTTTTTTCAGGAAGATTCTCGTTTTTTTCTTTCCTCAACGATGCATTCCAACGCAATAGCCTGTCAGAAGAAATGACTGAAATTGAGTATAGTCCTGCTCCAGGAGACTCTCAGAAAATTCGTAGGGTTCTTAGTAATCGAGCTATTTCTAATAAATTCAATGTGCAGATTGAACGAAATAACACTGGAGATCGATTAACAGACACTATCAGAGCTGGCAGTGATGTGGCTGACAAAGAAATAAGAATGCTCGCAAGGGCGCTCATCAAAGAAGGAGTGGACGTCAGAGTAATTGAACAGAGAACTGATTGGATAGAAGCACACAATGAAAAATTGATCCATCTAGGATTTCAATCCAAAAATCCAAGATGTACGGAAGGGTGGACGGAGAAGCAGCTAAATGAAATTTCTACCTTTGCAAAAGTTGATCAAAGATCGGGGGAAAATCCTTCATTGGGTTGCACCGCTGGATTGTAAAGTCAATTACTAATCAAATTTTGTTTTTAGAGTTGATCTTTTGACGAATGCAAAGTGCCTTCTTCAAAAGATCGCACCCCCTCACTTTTCTGTGCGTCCCGAACGACCTTCATCTCCTGCGGATTGCCAATCGTTTCTTTAATCTCGGCCTGCAATCGCTCTAGGGTAGAGTCCGCTTTGGCCTGGGAAATAATGGTTTGCATGACGGTATTCACTCCGGTGGGGCCCCAGGTGCAGCCCTGCTGTAGGTACACTTTAGCCGTTTGGCCAACGGCGTAGGTGCCATAGCCCGCCGCACCAGCCTGAGCGGTCATGGCCCCGGCATAGGCCGTCAGCCCTGAGAAGCTTTCAAAGGCGCTCCAGATAGCCGCGCCGCTTTTGCCAAAGCCAAAGAGGAGGCTACTGCCAAATTCACTCAGCAGCAAGGTCCCCGAACTGCGGATGATGGATTGCCAAAGCGTGCTCGCTTCGAAACGGGTCATGGGAAAGCCGTAAAGCCGTGAGAGGGCACGAATCATCACGATGTCCGAACTGATGCCTCCGAGCATGTCGAGGATGGCAACCGGATTTACGGCCACTGCGATCGCCTTGTATTTGGCATACTTCCAAATCAGCTCATCCGCAGTGGCCTGATTAAGCTCAGCGGTTTCTTCCGCCAGCTTTTTCTCAATGAGTCCGGCCTGCCTGAGCGCATTGAGCGCCACCAGTGTTGCCCCTTCTTCTTTTACGATCTTCAGCAGAGCCGTTTTCAACGGTTTTATCTGCGCCGGGGGGCTCTCCCAGTCTTCACTGATACGGCCATCGGGCCATTCTGTTCTCACCTGCACGGGTGTGGGCTCAGCCGACACCATCACAATGTCATCAACTAGGCGTGCACCCTGGGGCAGGTCTGATTTATCTTCTTCTTGCTGCCATAGCGACTGAAGATTTTGCGCAACAGAGTCCCTATCTGTGTCAGGGTACAGGTCTATTTTGTTGAATACCAGCAGCAGGGGCTTACGGGTAGCGTAGAGTTGTTGAAGGGCTTCGTATTCTGTTTTGGTCACATCACCGGAAACAACAAACAGAATCAGATCTGCCTGCTGGGCAATGTTAGTCGCCATCTCTCCTCGGGACTGACCTTCTATTTCATCCAGCCCTGGCGTGTCGATAAGTTCTAGCTTGAGCGGCTCTTTAGTGCCACGGCCCGAAGTGATTCCCTGCACTTGCTCAGGTAGCCAGTACACTGAGCGAGGCCATTGGGTCACTCCGTTTAGGGGGCCAGTTTCTAAAATCTTTTCGCCCATCAGCGCATTAATCACCGCTGACTTCCCGCGACTCACTAGGCCAAATACCGCCACCCGTAGCAGTGAGCTATCGAGCTTGTTCATTAAGGTGGTGAGCTGGTCAATGCCATTTTTCACGGCAGCTTGACGGCTCATTTCCTGCGCATCTAGCCGCGTCATTTTTAGCTGCGGAATGTAGCGATCTATCGCCTGGCGCAGGCTATCACGGGCTTGCTCGACCAGTGGATTGAGGGCAGCAGAATTGTTGTCAACAGTTGTGTTTTTGACGCCTTTATTTTCGACAGTTTTGCTGTCAACAGGGTCGGCTTCTGCAACCTCTAGCGCTACCTTATTCGGCTCGTTGCTATCGGGTGAAGAGGACATGATGGACAGGGTAAAAGGGTGTAAGGGGAAACTGGCTTAACCGTGTCAGTGTGTTAACTCGCTACAGAGTCCGCCAGCGAGTTTATAACCCTTGCGAGGCGACAATCTTAGTTATATGTGCCAACACTCCACCCCTCCGCCGGAGGGGCCGGGGGTGGGTCTCAACAGTGTAATGACCCACCTGTTAACCTTTTCTCTCTGACAACAGCATCCCTGCATCCCTACTGTGCAGCAGCAGGTTTAGCCTGAGGCAGTGCGGGCAAGTGGGTAAGCGCCTGCTGCACAAAGGCCTGTAGGCCAAGTCCTTGCTTAGTCGTTTTGAAGATGGCTTGTAGCCGCTCGCCCATTTCGCTGAAGGCAAACTTTTGCTTCTCAGGAGCAAGGAAGCTTTGCTCTTCAAAGAAGTCGATAAGGCTGACGCCCACCATGTAGGTAAGGTATGCGGCGCTGACACCTTGCAGCGCACCACCCGCGACGTAGGTCGCAAAGTGAGTTTTGAGCAAGCTACCAAAGGCCTGGGTAGAGAGTTCAACCAGACCCAGTTTGACCAGGAGTTCGGCCAAAGTGCCTGCGGCGGTCTTGGCTTGCTCCAGCGAGAAGCTTTGGCCGTACACCGCGCCAAGGTCCACAATCATTTGCGCATTAATCGCGGTGGAGGCGAGGAGGTCTAGGCTGGGCAAAGGACTAGCAAAGGCGCTGCCTGCGGCAATCCACTGCATTTGCTCCACGATGGGCATGGCCCGTTCGCGTCGCTGCGCATCTAATAGCGTTTGGGTAGAGGTCAGCAGGGCTTTCGCCTGTCGTAAGGTTGTTGTCAGCACTAGCTGCTCAGCATCGTTTTCAACGAGGTGGGTGAGCCTTTCCGTGAGGCTGCTCAACTGGGGCTCAGGCTGTTCTGAGAACTCTTCAACGGTGCCGTCTTCTTGGTGTTTGCGAACGGTGATGGGGTTTGGCTGCGCTGCGATCGCCCTCACGTCAATCCCCAAATCCTCAATTCGCGTTTGAATCCGCTGCACCACGGACTGGCGATCAATCGGAGTTAGCTGGTCTTGCTTGTTATAGGCAAGCTGTACCCGGTAGCCGTCCTTTAATAGCGTATGGATGCGCTGCAATTCTGATTGAGTCAGGTCAGCCGCGGTGACAAAAAGGACTAGGTCAGCATCTATAGGCGGGGTGGCTTCTTCGCCTTCAATTTCAGTAATAGCTGTCACGTTGGAGTGCTTAGCCTGCCAAGACTTTTCGAGCTGGGAAATCAGAGCCGTTTTGCCCGTGGCCTTATTGCCCACGACGGCCAGGCTGAGGGTTTCGCGGTCCAAATTCGTGAGGAGTTGTGCGATCACCTCTCGCTGCGCCTCTATTTTCGCCCAAATGGCCTGATTTTTTTCGGCAGTCTTATCTAATTTGGTGTCTTCGGGTAGCTCTTCAATCAGCGTCTCTAAGGTGGTTTCTATGCTCGCAATCACATGCTCAATAGCGGACTTGTGCAGAGGACCAAGGGCCAAGGGCGGCTCTACGACGACTGAGCCCGCACCATTGAGTTTATTCATCCACCAAAGCCCAGCCCCAACGCCGATTGCACCGATGAGCATGGAGCCATCACCAAAGGCATGGCCCACCGGAGAGTGGCCCACAATATTCAGCAGCCAAAGACTGGCTGAAAGACCCAAACCACCAACCAAAATAGGACGCTTCAGTTTCATGAATAGTTACCGCGAGCCGTGTGTGCCTTTATTGTATAGAGCTACGAAAAATTGGCAAAGTAGGGAGAACCGAGGCGGTAGCGATTCATAAATTGTCACAAGGCATGTCGCAAGATTCGATAGCGATATCCCATGGCTTTCGGGCCATATTCGGGCCATAGGATATGGTCAATGGAAGTCTATGTCGTAAGTATCTATGTTGTACGTATTTAGCGGGTTGCCGGGTACGGGAAAGTCAACCCTAGCAGCAGCGTTAGCTCAGGCTCGCAACGCCCTCTACTTGCGTGTAGACACCATCGAGCAGGCCCTCAAAAACTCAACAGGACACAAGATCGGCCCTGAAATAGCCTATGTCTTAGCCGCTGAGAATCTTGGCTTAGGCACAGACGTCGTGGCCGACTCTGTTAACCCCTTAGAAGTGACTCGTGCAGCATGGCGTCAGACAGCAGTGAATTCCAAATGCGCTTTCAGAGAGCTAGAAATCATCTGCTCTGATACCGAAGAACATAGGCGTAGGATTGAAACCCGAAAAGCAACGGTTAAGGGATTGAAATTGCCGACCTGGCAACAAGTGGTCGCCCGTGAGTACGACAAGTGGGACGGAAATCCCATCGTGATAGATACCGCCAGAGAAACAACAGAGCAAAGCATTCATAAGATGTTGGATGTTCTGGGTTTCAGTTAAATGCAGCTACGTAGATGCAGCCATAAACAGATGAAGTCACAAGTGTGTCGCAAGATGTCGCAAGCTAGGGTGTCGGTAGCTGATATCTGAGTTGAGTTGTATCGCCTTCACTCTGCAAGAGACCTTTGGCAATGAGCTGCTTAAGATCGCGCTGGAGGGTGCGGCGAGACGGCTCAGGACACAGCCCTTCAAACTGTTGAATATTCAAGCTGCCATGCTGTATGACATGGGCCAAAGCAATCTCTTGACGGGGCGTGAGGCCTTGCCCTTGAGTCAGCTCACTTAAGCGATGAGTACTATCAACTGTCTCGACCTCTTCCTGAGAGGTTCCCCGCAAAGTCGATAGAGAAGTCGCTGAAACCGCCTTTTCCTTGAGACCATCTTCGCCTTGAGATTCACCTTGAGAATTGGCCGTATGTGGCTCAAGGTAGTTCGTCAGCAGGGTCTGAAGCTCCTGATATAGCTGAGCGCGGTGCGTCGTATCGCTGCGCAATGCTGAGAACAAAAGTGCATTGAATGATCGATGACACACTTCGGCGAGGAGTTCACTTTTTTCAATCGATAATGAGGCGTTGTGCAGCCGCAGCATCCCTGCCAACCGTTTGATAAAGCCGGTATCGACGGCATCGTCAAAATGCACGAACATCTCTGGGGACACGTAGTACTGGATGTACACAACCCTATGCCCGACATCTTCAAAATAATCGGCATAGGTTTTCACCATTTGGCCAATCATGCCCGCCAGCGACTGCTGCATAAATTCAGGCGTCATCATGCGGGTATGGGTTTCCTCAACGCCTTTTCTGTGGCGCTTTTCGAGTTCGTGGAAGATGGCTAGCTTGTTAGGGAAAAAACGATAGAGGGTGCCTACAGCGGTTTTGGCACGGCGGGCGATCGCATGGGTCGTCGCCGCATCATACCCGCTCTCCCAAAACACGTCAGCCGCCGCTTTTAGGATTTGCTCAACGCGTTCTTGAGAGCGCTGCTGCTGAGGCACGCGACGAAAAACTGAATTCTCCAATTCGCCCACTCCTCCGCTCACTCTCAAGGGTCACACTCAACGGCCAGCCCCAAACATCCCACCAAAATTCGCACCTTGACAAACTCAAAATGAATAGGCTTAATATAGGGAAACATGAAAAATATGTCATGTTTAAGTTTTTCAAACTCACAAAACCCTTTTTCACAAGACCCTTTCAAAATCGCATATTTAAGGAGCTGCCCACAATGTCGATGCTTGCCGGTGCACCCTGGCTATTAGCCCATAAGTCCATGCTATCGGCAAATCAGCCGATTAAAGTCTCACTCTACGGGTACGACTACGTGCTGTGGAAAGACCACCAAAACAATGTGCACGCACTACCCAATGTGTGCCCTCATATGGGTGCGATGCTCTCAGAGGGCTGGTGCGAAGCTCGGCCCGACGGTTCTAGCGCAGTGGTGTGTCCTTTTCATGCCCTTGAATTCGATGCCGAAGGCTGTACGGTGTTACCCGGTAGTCAAAAGAAAACGCTGCCCCAGTTGCAGCCGCTAGAGCTGATTGTTCAGGGCGACTTTATTTGGTCCTATGGCAAAGCTGAGCCACAAATGCCTATCCCGACCATCCTCAACGACATTGCAGAGGCCTATGAGCTAGTCGGTGCCACGGGTGAGATGAGTGTCGCCACGCCGCTGTTGCCCATGCTGCTAAATATGCATGATTACAACCATCAAAATGGCACCCACCGTGAGATGTTTCGGATTGAGGAAGTTCAATTCGACAGGTTTATTGACCAGGGCCACCATTCAGAAGCCTTTATAAACATGCCGAAGGCAGCACCCACCCGGCAAGAAATCATGAAAAATCCGTCTATCCTGATGATGCCTAAGGTGATTAAGGCGCATTTAGAGAACTACTTTCCGTCCATCGTTATTTTTCGCGGAGAAATGGTGGCTGGGCCCATCATCCAGTGCCATCTCTTCATTCCTGAATCGGCTGAGAGTACGCGCACCTATGTACTGTTGTTCGCGCAGATAAAGTCTCCTCTCTTTAGGCCCTTAAAGCGATCTTTTTTAGATCTTGTGGCAACAGTGGTTGAGCAAGATGCCGATATCCTCGGTAAACTTTATCAGAACCCGCCTCAAAACATAAAGCTCAATAACGAAGTGGGCATGGACTGGGTACGGCGCAACTATGCAAGCTGGCCCGCGATCGCTGAACCCAATTTGTCACTGGGAAATCCGTCAATAGCTCGTGTCCAATCAAGCGTTCGGGCATCCACAGTTAAGCCCTCCTTAAACAGCTAAGCCCTCCTTAAATGAGAGTGAAATCAGACCCGTGCAACTATCTCCTGTAAAACCCTCTAAAGCCCTCTCGACACCACTCCCAAATCCCATTTCCACGCCACGCTTAAAAAGCCTCATCGATTGGCTCGCTCGCCCCTATGATTTCTTAGATGAGTGCGCCGACGCCTATGGTGATACGTTTACGGCTAACTTCTTTGGATTTCCGCCACTGGTTTTCCTAAGCAACCCACAAGCGATTAAAGAGATTTTTGGAAACACCTCCTTCAATGCAGGAAAAAATCAGGACATCCTACGCCCCCTGCTAGGCTATATCTCTTTAATTGTGCTGGTTGGGGATCGTCATCGGAGTGAGCGAAAAATGCTCATGCCCCCGTTTCACGGTGCAAAGGTAAAATCCTACGCAGACACCATTTGCCAAATCACCAAAGACCTGTGCGAACAGTGGCAGCCACAGCAATCGCTACTTGCCAATGAGGCCATGCCAGCCATCACCTTGGAGGTCATCCTTCAGACGATATTTGGCCTCCGAGAAGGTGAACGGTATCAGCAGATCAAGCAGCTTCTGATCAGCTGGATTAGTTTAACCGCATCGCCCTTGAGCGCGAGCTTACTCTTTTTTAAAGGATTGCAAAAAGATTTAGGCCCGTGGAGCCCCTGGGGAAAAGTCCTCCATCAGCGACAACAGATCTATGAGCTATTGCAAGCCGAAATTGAAGAGAGACGTTCTCTCCTGACATCGGGTCCAGATTCAAGCACAGAATCGAGCCGCGATGACATGCTGAGCCTCATGCTCATGGCCCGTGATGAGGACAGCCAGCCCATAACTGACGAAGCCCTAAAAGATGAGCTGATCACTATGCTCGTGGCTGGCCATGAAACCACCGCAACAATGCTGTGCTGGGCCTTGTACTGGATACACAAATTGCCTGACGTGAAGGCTAAGCTGATGGCTGAATTAGCAACATTGGGTGAGCATGCTGACCCGATGGAAATCGCAAAACTGCCCTATCTCACCGCTGTCGTCTCAGAATCGCTACGGATGTATCCTGTAGCACCCATCGTCACCCCCCGAGTCACGAACAAAGCCATCACGATTAACGGTCAAACCTTTCCACCCGAGACCTGTTTGACCCCTTGCATTTACACAGTGCATCATCGTGAAGATCTCTACCCTGACTCTAAAACGTTCAAACCAGAGAGATTTTTAGAACGGCAGTTCTCGTCGTCAGAGTTTATTCCCTTTGGAGGCGTCCCCCGGCGATGCATCGGATACGCACTCGCTAAGTTAGAGCTTAATTTAGTACTGGCGACAATCTTGACCCATCGCACCTTGAAACTGGCCAATTATGAGCCCGTTAAGCCTCGTCGAAAAGGGGTGGCGATCGCAACCAGTAACGGGGTCCCACTGGTTGTTGTAAATTAAGCGGATGGAAAACACTTCAGAAACAAATCAACAACAAGAAAACGGGTCAGAAAAGAACTGGCGAACGTGGTACGAACAGTTTGATAAAAATCATAGTCCCGAGCAAAGACGCCTGTGGTACAACGATGCGGCCAAGGCCTACCGCTGGGCAAGGCCCCAATATCCTGAAGCCATCATTGACCGAGTGATAAAAAAAGCAGGCCTCAGAGGCCGTAATCTCGACCAAACTCTCGGACAAGGTTCTAGGCAGCAAGCAGGATCAAGCAATCAACCCCCTGAACCCAGTTCAATCTTAGAAATTGGCTGTGGCCCCGGCATTGCCACAGCCGCCTTAGCGAAACGAGGCTTTTGTATACAAGCCGTAGAACCGAGTGCCGTGGCTTGTGCGATCGCTCGCGAGCGTTGCCAAGCCTACCCGCAGGTGCGTATTCACAACAGCACCTTTGAAGACTATCCACTTGAAAAAGCCCCGCTTAAAGACTCCCCACTCAATAGCCCCTCAGAACAACAAATCTTCGATGCAGTGCTAGCGGCGACATCCTTTCACTGGGTATCACCCGAGGTCGCCTGCACCAAGTCCGCCGCTGCCCTCAAACCCGGCGGCTCCCTGATTTTGCTGTGGGCCACACCGCCCCAACCGGCTGATGAGGTCTGCAATCATTTACAAGCGGTGTACGAATCTTTTGACTTATCCGAGCTGGGGAAACAGCAACAGCAACGCACCCAGGCCTACTATCAACACAACTTTGAACGGTTCGCCCACACCGTCGCTGACTCCGGATTATTTCCACTCACAACCGTGGATGTAGAAACGCACCACTCCACCTACAGTCCCGAGAAATATCTGGCGCTGCTGAGCACACTCTCCCCCTACATTGCACTGGAAGCAACATTAAGAGCCAACTTGTTTGAAGCCTTAGACCAAGCACTGACCGATTGGCTCGCGCAGACAGTCACTGACACACTAGAGATGACCCACTGGTTCGCTGACCATGTGGCACCGGCCCTTTAAAACGGCCCTTTAGGAAGAAACGGAAGGAATGAACGGAAGGAATGAACAGGCTAAGTCGTAAAGAACGGACGCTTTCGTAAAGAACTGCTTAGAAAAGCGATTTGCAACTTCGCAAAAAGTTACGGTTAGTTGCATTGGTTCGGCAGTATGGCAGCATTATTAATAGGCTCCGCAACTGCGGTTGTGGCCGCCAATCACTAGGCGTACCAATGCTCTGGGCCTGGCCTTATTGTCTGCAATTTTCTTCATAGAACTCATCATTTAAACGTCCCATGGAACAGCAATCCTCCAACGTCATTATCACAGGTGCCTCCTCTGGTGTTGGCCTCTACGCTGCAAAGTCCTTAGCCGCACGCGGTTGGCACGTCATTATGGCCTGCCGCAACCTGCCCAAAGCGGAACAGATCGCTAGAGAAGTAGGGATTGCCCCCGAAAACCTCACAATTCTTAAGCTGGACTTGGCCTCGTTAGAAAGCGTCAGACAGTTTGTTAATGACTTCCGCGCAACGGGTAAATCATTAGATGCGTTGGTCGTGAATGCCGCTGTTTATAAGCCTCGGCTAAAAACGCCCGAGCGCAGTGAAGACGGGTACGAAATCAGCGTCGCGACCAATCACCTCGGTCACTTCTTGATGTGCAACCTGCTGTTGGAAGATATGAAAAAGGCTTCTCACCCCGAGCCTCGCTTGGTAACGCTGGGCACGGTCACCGCCAACCCCAAAGAGCTAGGCGGTAAAATCCCTATCCCAGCCCCCCCTGACCTCGGTGAGCTAAAGGGTATGGAGCTTGGCTTTAAGTCACCGATTGCGATGATTGATGGCAAGGGGTTTAAGCCTGGCAAGGCGTACAAAGACAGCAAATTGTGCAACATGCTCACCATGATGGAAATGCACCGCCGCTATCACCGAGAAACGGGCATCATTTTCAACGCGCTCTACCCTGGCTGTGTGGCAGAGTCCGATCTCTTTAGGGATGCGCCCAAGTTGTTCCAGATTATTTTCCCTGTGTTCCAAAAGAACATTACCGGTGGTTATGTTTCCGAAGAGGAATCGGGCGATCGCGTTGCTCAGGTCGTCGCTGAAGAAGGCTTTAATAAGTCCGGCGTTTACTGGAGCTGGGGTAACCGCCAAAAGGATGGCCGCGATGCCTTTTGCCAGGAAATTTCCAATGAGGCCGCAGATGAGCTGAAAGCCGACCGCCTATGGGAACTTAGCGAAAAGCTTGTAGGCTTGGCTTAGGTTTTCGTAGATAGTTTTTCTGAAGCTTTTGGCAACCAAGTCGTCACGGCAAATTGGACAGTTAATAGCCTGCCTATTTAGTGGCTGACACGGCCTTAAGGTAAAGAAATATTAAGTAGATATTCAGCAGGTGGCCCAGGGGCAATTTTCCCGTGGGCCATCACTGTTTAAGAATATTTGCTTGATATGTTAGCTCCGACGCTGTGTCAGCGGGTATCGCCCACCAGAATGTGGGCGATTCTGAGTGCTTCCATCACCTTTGGGATATCTCATCGACCGGGACTACTGGTCCTCGCAGCTTTGGCGATCGCATCTCTACTGTTTGCATGGCGACAGCCCTGGCGACAACGACGTGGGAAAACATCTGCGCGTCGTTCAGGCCAGTACAGTCCAAGCAAATACCGTCCGATCAAGCACCTCCCGCTCAAAAAAATCACCATTACCTTAGTCGTAGGATTGCTACTGGTTTATTTGGCGCTTACGTCCCCCTTTTCAACTGGGTTAGGCGATCGCCTACTGGTAGGGGCCGTGCCACCCGACTCTGGCGAAAAGGCCGATGCAATTGTGGTACTGGGCCGAGGCAAACGACAAGTCGAAGTGCACAGCCAAGCCGTTGCTTACCTTTGGCGGGCAAAGCGGGCACCGCTGATTTTCCCCAGTGGTCGCAAGGATGCGCCGCTGATGGCTAACTGGCTCAAAGCAAAAGGGGGCGTGCCTGCCAGTGCGATCACTGGCGAGCCCTGCTCTTTAACCACTGACCAAAATGCAGAGTTTACAGCAGCGCTGCTTTGGCCCCAGGGCATACGCAAAATTATCTTGGTGACCGACCCGCTCCACATGCTGTGGTCCACCCTAACCTTCCAAAGCCTGGGCTTTGAGGTGATTCCCCACATGGTTCCCTTCAATTCAGATAACCAGGCTTCAAAAAGTCGTTTTTTAGTCATAAGAGAAAGTGTTGGATTGTTGAGCTATGGCATCATGGGGCGCTACCGAGATCGTGAAGTACCCTCGGAATCCATCATCTATGCAAATACGCGCTAAACCAGCCCCTCATGCATCAGACCGATAAATCAAGCTGATAAATCAGGTCAATAAATCAGACCAACAAATCAGTCTAAAGAGGCTCAGGCGGTATCAAAAGATGCTGTAAGTTACGCTCTAATGCGGTTAACTACAGACTCCAAGTTGTTTATCAAAAAATAAGTTACATAGACTAAAAAAACAGACCCATAAAAAACAAAGTGATAGGGGCGATTACAAATGGATTTTTTAAATGGGATTACCCTACTCCTAATCTATGAGCTGGTGGGCGAAGTCATCTCAGGTGTATTTCACATCCCTATTCCAGGCCCTGTGTTAGGCATGCTCTTCCTCTTCCTGACGCTGCTAGCACGCGGGCAATCAGCAGACTCATTAGACTCAGCCGCCAACGTCTTACTAGGCCATTTGTCCTTACTTTTTGTCCCCGCAGGGGTTGGCATCATGGTCCACTTTGAGCGGCTTAGCCGCGAGTGGCTACCCATTAGCCTCACGTTGGTCGTCACCACAGCAATGACCATGGCCGTCACAGCCACCATCATGCAACTGTCCACACGCACGCTGGTAAGGAGGGTAAGACACGATGGATAGCCTTGTAGAAACCACGGATTTAGCGGCTGTTTGGGCCTATCTTTCGGCCTCGCCACTGTTAGAACTCACCATTACGCTGGTTGCCTATAGCGGTGCCTATCGCCTGTACCTTGTCAGCAAACGCAACCCTTTGTTCAATCCAGTCGTCACCGCTGTCATTGCACTGATTCTGTTTTTATCGATTACGAATACTCCTTACGAGGTCTATTTTGAAGGCGGACAGTTTGTTCACTTTTTACTGGGGCCTGCCACAGTCGCCTTAGCTATTCCGCTTTATCAACAATTCTCCAAGCTCAAAAAAATCTGGTTGCCGGTGACACTTTCTCTGATCTCCGGGGTGATGGTGAGTACCGTCAGCACTGTCGTCGTCGCCCAGCTCCTAGGGGCCAGCCTACAAACGCAGCTCTCCCTAGCGCCAAAATCTGTCACTGCCCCAGTGGCCATGGGTATCTCAGAACAAATTGGAGGCCTACCCTCACTCACAGCAGCCTTGGTCGTCACCACCGGTATTGTGGGTGCGATGCTAGGTACCAAGTTTTTTGATCTTATGCACATTCAAGATGACAGTGTCAGGGGCATTGCCATGGGTGTCGCAGCCCACGGCATCGGCACGGCCCGAGCCTTTCAAGTCAGCTCACAAATGGGCGCGTTTTCAGGGCTGGCCATGGCCCTATCGGCATTTGCCACATCCGCATTAGTGCCTTGGTTGCTTAGCGCGATGGGTGTTATCGCCTGATTGAGTCTCAAAATTAAGTCCTTAAAATCGTGTTGAACAACAACGGTATGGAAGCGCCCCTAAGCCACCTTGATATTACAAAAGGAGATATTGCAAAAGGAGATATTGCAAAAGGAACAGTACAGTCCTTGAGCTTGAGATTGCATCCTGGCGCAGATATTCGTCGAGACTTAGAGGCCCTTTCCCAAAAAGAGAACATCAGTGCTGGCGTCATTTTAGGCGCTGTGGGCAGCTTATCCCAGGTGAATTTAAGATTTGCAGGGGAGCATGAGCACACTTTACTAGAGGGAAAGCATGAAATTCTCACGTTGTCTGGAATGCTGGGAAAAGAGGGCGTTCACTTGCACATGAGTGTGGCAAATTCGCAGGGAGAGTGCCGAGGAGGGCATGTGGTTTATGGCTGTGTGGTTTATACCACGCTTGAGCTGGCGATCGCGATTATGCCAGAGGTGGCCTTCCAGCGAGTGTTGGATCAGGCCACCGGGTTCAAAGAACTGAAAATAGTTGCTCCCTCAAACCAATAACCTAATCCATTTACTTACACACGATTAGCAATAACAAGCCACGATCGCCGGACACACCACAAAGACAAAAGGCTCAATCCTCCCAACACAATCGCTAAGCCCAATCGTCCGGTATTGAGGGCACTCCAGGCCCAAGCCCCTAGGCCATAGGCCAATCCATAAGCACAAATGCTACTGGTAAGCGAGATCGCCACGCCCATCCAACGGACGACAGCACGCCGTCTAGTGGCCCTTGCTAAATCTCCTTGACTATCTTGTTTCCCATAGACCAGCGCTGCCAAAAATCCTAATAACAAACTGCCCACGGCCAAACCGCCAAAAGCCCACACGATGTGATTGCCTTGCCAGGAACCAACGTAAAAGAATCCTAAAACGGCACCCGATGCCGCGCCACTTAATACACCAGAAATCCTATACATGAGCCACCGACGGCACTGTAATTGCCTGGAATAACTGAAGCTTTGCACCGCTAACGCGCCAGTTGCGATCGCGAGCACCCCGACCAACGTAGGGACAAAAGGCCAATTCGGACTACTGATGGCTAACCCCAACACCGAAAATAAAAGTACACTCACCGCATGTATCGTCACCAGTGCGACGAGACCTAACCCCACCAAGGAGAGGCCCCAGCTCGATACACCTCTGAGAACTGGGTCATCTCCACGCCACAAGTTTTTGGGAAACGGACTAGGCTGCTTTCGGATCATGCTTACGGGGCACAGAATGACGTATCAGGGTTGCAACAAAGCTGTAGAATCACCTTGCCGAAAGATTTTACTGCAAAAACCAGCCATGAAGCTTTGGCCAAAGCCATTACCGACGCTATCAGGACTGCCATTCACCAAAACCCTGACAGAAATCCTCATTTGGGTGGCAATGGTGACGCCATTAGCGATGTATGGTATCAGCTCGCTTCGTCGCCCACCTCGCCAGCCCGTCACTAACCAGCCCTTATTTCAAGGCATCACCTACAGTCGCCATATTGAAAACGCCCCCCGCCCCCAGGTAATTCATATCCTTGAGATTGACCTCACCGAGCCAGGGCTCAAACCCTTCGTGACACCTGGGATTACAGGAGCAAGGCTCAATGAGGATGAACAGCCAACCCATGAAACCCTAGCCCAACGCACCTCTCATTTTTTACAAAAGCATCAGCTTCAGGTGGCGATCAATGCCAATTTCTTTTATCTGTTTTGGGAAGAGGCGCCTTGGAATTACGGTCCGTCAGCGGGAGATCCCGTCAATTTGGTAGGTCTTGCCATTTCGGATACGCAGCTAGTTTCCGAAACAGATGCTAATTATCCTGCCCTGTGCTTTTTATCCCAGCAGGCTGAAATTAATGAAAACGGTCAGTGCCCTGACGGGACACAGCAGGCGATCGCAGGCACAGCCCTCATCCTAGAAGGATCAAACCCCACTGAGAATGCCCAGCCTGTGCCTGCAGGGCAACAAGAAAAGCCTTACCCGCTTAACATCGCCGCCCTAAATGCTAGCGGCACCCGGATTTGGTTAGTGCTCAGTGATGGCAAACAGCCGCTTTACAGTGAAGGCACAACGCTTCCCGAGGCAGCTGCTTTACTCCAAAACTTAGGAGCTGCGATTGCCCTCCAACTCGACGGCGGCGGCTCCACGACCCTGGCCATTGCCACCGACACCTCGCCCAAGCTTCTCAACGCAGTCATCCATACCAAACTTCCAGGGCACGAAAGACCTGTTGCAAACCAATTAGGATTCTTTGCAAACCCAATTAGTCCATAAGTTATCTCAGTGCCTACGACGATTCGCCAGCACTTTAGGGAAAGGGGAACTCTCTAATATGAAGGAGTACTAAGTATTCGTGGGCGGAATTAAAACGCACTCGGTATAGTGAATGGAACCTAAGGTAATGGGAACATCCACTGGCATCCTATTGCTTTAAACAGTATCTTTTTTTCCAACAGTGTGGGGTTCAGCATGCGAGACCTAACCTACTACGTCGCCTGTAGTGTCGATGGGTTCATTGCACATAATGATGGTTCCCATCAGGGATTTGCCCAAAATGGTGACTATCTGGCTGATTTAGCAGCCGATTTTCCCGAAACCTTTCCAGCTCATTTTCGAGAGTCACTGGGCATTGCGTCCGCTGAGAACCAACAGTTTGATACCGTCCTGATGGGCCGTAAAACCTATGAGATTGGATTAAAGGCTGGGATGAGCAACCCCTATCCTCATTTGAAACAGTACTTGTTGTCACGGAGTTTAGATCAAAGCCCAGATCAAGCGGTTGAGCTTATTTCCGGTGATGTGATCGCCAAAGTAAAACAATTAAAAGAGGAACCCGGCAAAGGTATTTGGCTATGTGGCGGTTCACTGTTAGCAACAGCACTTTTTACAGAACAGCTCATTGACCACTTAATTCTAAAAATAAACCCATTTTTAATGGGCTCGGGGATTCCTCTACTCTCAGGTGTTGTCAAACAAACTCCGCTAGTGCTGACAGATCAAAAAACATATAAAAACGGGGTTTCGCAAATTCACTATCGCGTAGGGAGCTGAAGAAAGCATCCCAAAATACTTACAAACCATCACCTACCAGTCAAAACTAAGCTGTCGATGAGCTTGAGGCTGGGCCAAGTTAGAAATCGTAATCCCCAATAGTCGCACCGGACGATTCGGCTCAATGTGAGCTGCCAACAGGCCCTGGGCCAGGGGCAACATTTCAGCAACAGATTGAATAGGGGTTTCTAACGTTCGGCTGCGGGTCATTGTCTCGTAATTGTCATACTTTACTTTTAGCGTCAGCGTATAACCGCTACGTTTGTTTTTCAGCAGTCGCTGATGCACCTCCTCCGCAATTTTCACAAGTGCGGCATCCATCTCAGAGCTTTCCTTCAAATCCTCAAAAAAGCTCTTCTCTGCACCAATAGATTTGCGAATGCGGTTAGGATTCACCGGGCGATTGTCGTCGGCCCTCACCACCCGATAATAATAGTCTCCCACCTTGCCAAAGGTCGCCAGCAGCTCGTCACGAGACCATTGCTTCAGGTCAGCCCCCGTCTCTATGCCCAGGGCTCTCATTTTCGATTCTGTGGCAGGCCCCACGCCATAAAAGTCTCCAATCGGAAGTTTCTCAATAAAGGCTTCTGCTTCACCAGGAGCAATTAAAGACAGTCCATCTGGTTTGTCTAAGTCCGAAGCAATTTTGGCCAAAAACTTATTAATAGAGACTCCTGCCGAAGCGGTGAGGTTCAAGTCTGACTGGATACGTTGTTTAATTTTCTTGGCAATCAGCACCGCTGAGCCAATGCCTTGTTTATCAGTCGTCACATCTAAGTAGGCTTCGTCCAAAGAGAGTGGCTCCACTAAGTCGGTATAGTCAAAAAAAATCTCCCTGATTTTTTCACTGGCTGCGCGATAGGCCTCAAAGCGGGGCTTTACAAAAATCAAATCTGCACAGCGCTGTATAGCAGTACGCGCAGGCATGGCCGAGTGAATACCATAGCGGCGTGCTTCGTAGCTTGCGGCACACACGGCACCTCGCTGCTCGGGCCGACCACCGACCGCAACAGGTTTACCCCGCAAGGCGGGATTATCCCGCTGTTCTACAGACGCATAAAACGCATCCATATCTATATGGATGATTTTGCGTTGGCGCTTGTCATTTGGGTTCACCCCTTGCGTTACCACCAGCTCAAAGGATAGGGAATGCCAAAAGTATAAAAGGTCAGCGGGGAAAAGACCACAAATGCCCCCTGTCGTCCCCATTCCGATAGAGATATCTTCACGCTGTTGGCCCACGCATAACAAACTGCTCAGCCACGGATGCCAACAGCTTGTTATAGCCACAGCGCTCAAGTTATATATTCCGACGCTCAAGTTATATGGAAG
>JBCDAG010000031.1:0-29795 GCA_039186165.1 Cyanobacteria bacterium P01_F01_bin.53 | reverse complement strand
GGACGGAGAATTTTGACTTTAGAACCACGCTGAACCATGAATACTAACCCTCTCAAAAATGTTAGATAAAAGTAGGCTGTGTATAAGCTACTTGCTATTTTAGGTTACTACTCCAATGGGTCGAACTCTCATTTTTACTGTTTAAGTTTTATTGCTTAGAAAAGATAATTTTTGCAACAACTGTGACAAGCAGCCTAAATTTCATTCATTTTCTATTTGACAACGCCCTTCAAAACAAAAGATCCACCGACATCATCCATCAGTGAATCTCTTTAGCCAGTTCTGTGCCAGTCAGTAGAGTAGAACCAGAATGTATGGGCAGCCCATGAGGGCACGGCGGCCACGCCCTGATTAACCCCCTGGAACCGTGAGCTGTAGATTGGGCAAAACGGCCTGAGTATCAGCATCAGCAGGCTGCAACACCAAGGAACTAGGAACCTCACCTGAAGCAGGCAGCGTAGCATTGGTGGGTGTTGAGAATGTCATACCGGGCACGACGGCTTGGGTATTGGAAGCTTGGGTATCGGAAACTGTCGCTGGCGGAACAGGCAGCGTTGAAGAACTTGCTGAAGGTGCCACAACTGGAACAGTCGCCACAGGCGACGACGCAGAAGCTGGGCTAGCTGCTACAGGTTCTGCGGCAGCTTCAGGTGTCTCAGGACTCTCGCTCGCGCCTGCAGAAATCGGACGCGCAACCTCAATCCCGTTCTCTTCTAAAATTACCCGAGGCTCAAAGGCTAAAGTTTCAATTCGCTTAACACGAACCGCACCACCCGCAATGCGATCGCCTACGCGCACATACCGCTCAGGCTCACTACCAGAGCGCAAAATAGCATAGGGCTCATTACCCAACTGAACGACCCCAGAAACCGACACCGTAGGTGCGATCACAGGCTGTGGAACAGGCGGCAGCGTTGCAATTGGCGAAGGCTCAACCAACGGCGCATTATTGGGTTGAACGCGAACAGGCGGAGGGGTAGGTTCTGGCGGGGTTGCCGCCGCGGTCCCAGAACTGCTGGCATTGCTCGCAGCATTGGCCCCTGCGGCACCAGAATTAGAAGACGCCGCGCGAGTCATCGCAGCCTCAGGCAGTTCAACGGGCTCAGGTGTGGGGGGAATCGGAAGCGTCGCAAACGGATCCAATCGACTGCGCTCAACCTGACGGGTCCGAGCCGCTGGATCTGTTGAACGAATTAAATCAGCAGAGACAACCCCTGGGGAGTCTGACTCAACCGTAGGGTCTGCAAAGGCTTCATCCGCTTCAGGCTCAGCCTCAGCAGGTGAATCGCCCCCGCCAAACTGAGGTGCGTCAGGAATCGCGTCACCCGACTCAACCGCCTCAACCAGATCGATGACCGCAACATCTTCGCCACGGTTGAAAAACTGACAGCCTGTTAGTGGAACAGTCACCAATGCAATGAGCAGCAAACGCCGCATGTTCGATCCCTCCCAGGACTGGTTGAGCAAAAAAGTTAACGCACCAGATGATGTCAGCATCTGCACTCACCTAGGGTAGACACAAGGCCTATGAAAACTAACGCGCCAATCCAACGATCTAGCAAATTGGATTGAAATATCCGTGATCACGCCTACGGTTGAGTCCCCATTGAGATGACGACTCGGTCATTACCGAATACGTAATAACGACAGGATTAGACTTCCCCAGCCGGTCGCATAATGACCTGTAAATGCTTGAGTCCTTTTTTAACCCGACGAGAAACCGTTACAGAACTAATACCTAATCGTTCAGCCGTTTCTTTTTGGGTGAGGTCCTGTAAAAACACGAATTCCACAACCTCGCGGGTACGCTTCTCCAACTGGGAGAGCGCCTGCTGCAATCGCATTTGATCTTCTTGGGCGAGCTGAAAGCTACGATAGCGGGCATCTGGCAATAGATCGCCCAACGAGGACGCCCCGTCATCCGTTGATTTAACCGGCGCATCTAAGCTCAACAAATTCCGATTACTGCTGGCAATTCTGACTTGCTGCCATTCTTCCACCGTAATATCCAGTTCATCGGCAACCTCTTGATCGCTCGGACGGCGATTGAGTTCTTCCTGTAGCTGACGAATGGCCTTAGCCGAACGGGATTGTAACGTTTGCCAGCGCCGGGGAATACGGACAACCGTGCCCTTATCTCTGAGATAGTGTTGAATCTCACCACGAATGTAGGGAATCGCAAAAGAGCTAAAGGCAAAGCCCTTTTGTAAGTCAAAGCGCTCAATGGCACGAATAAGACCAATACTGCCCACCTGCATCAAGTCATCAAAGTTTTCTCCAGAATTATGAAGCCAACGATGCGCTTCCCTACGAACGAGGCCGATATTCATATCAACCAGACGGTTACGGAGTTGCGGAGTGGGTTGTTTTTGGTAGGTCGTAAGAATTTCAAGTGACTGGCTTTTCAGGACCTGGTTGGACGAGGAACGCATATTTAAAACCAAACAGGGCAAGTTAAGACCCTCTGGCAGATGGAGACACGCACAGAGCACTCAGCAGGCAAGGCCCAAGACTCGAGATGTCTGAGCGCCCTTAAAAGTGCCCTTTTGAGTGCAAAGCTGACCCCTTCACCCTAGTGGGCCCAATTTCCTCCAGCAATCGAGTTTCTACGGAACTGGCTACTCCAGAATGTGACAAATATTTTATAAAGAAACTCTGTCACAGAGCCCTCTGAAGAGGTTATCGGCTGTTCCTATCTCACTGGTCAATTCTCACCGGTCAAGTTGAACTTCAAACGGACGTCATGCCATAAAAAATGAGACACCTTATGAATAAGGTGTCCCATTTTTCGAACCTTGTAAGTTTTAGAGTCTATGTACTCTAGGGTCTACAACTTCTAAGAGTTATACACGGAATATATACACATTAGATACTGGAACCGGATTCAACACGACCATAGAAGATGCCCTGCAAGCGCACATCATCAGCTGCGGCTGTACCCATGTCGGTATCAGAAGGCTGCTCAGAGATAAATGTTCCGCCAATTTCACCAGTGTTGCTGTCAACCTTAGAAACTTGCAGCGAGATGTGGCCTTGTCCAACATCAAACGCCTTAACGTTCTCTCGGCTCAAGTCATTGGCATCTGCACGTGCAGGCAGTGCAACTGCGTTGTCATAGCCTGTGGTTAAACCACGCGCCTTAGGGTCGAGGAAGTTAGAGGTTCGGTAGGAAGGAACACGGAAGTCACCTTCGAAATCAGCAGACGTCGTAATCGCATTCAGGCCTTGCTGGGTTTTAGCTTTTAGCCCCTTGATGGTAAAGAGGAACGGAATTTGATCGCCACCGGGCAATAGAACCGTAATGGGTTGAAAATCCATACCCAATTTCTCATCAAAAATGAGGCTGCCATCGGCCTGAAGGTCAATGTTGCCGCTCACCTGCTCAATGGATGTGGTGTAACGAGTGAGTGATTTACCTGCGACAAACTCGGATACCTTACGCTTGTTAGGAGACTCTTGCTTGACGAAAAAGCTAGTGGGCTCTAGACAAAGGTCAACGAGTGTATAGGATGTACCAGAATCGATAGGGATTTGGCCACGGCGAGTTTCGTCTACCTGGGGGCAACTGTTGGCCAGACCCGTGTTACGAATTTGGTCATAGGTGAGTGGAATGTCGCCAGTTGCGCTCGGCGCTTCGCTACAGGCTGTCAAGACACCCAAGCAAAGAGCAAAAAACGCAGCGAGCAGTGCGCGATACCTCATATCAACCTCAAGACTGTTTTGATTATTAAAAACTGGAAAGTAAATTTAATTGCCATTTTACACTGAGATCAGCCGGTTTGAGCCGACAGCTTGCACCGACACCGGCTGATCACGTAGGCTCTGACAGGTCGTGATGATAGTGAGCAACCGGCAAGAAGACATCTGTTGATCCCATTTTGTCTGCGACCACCCGCATATCCACCTTTCCATTTGCTTGATGGAAGGGTCCAATACTAGCCCTAATACTCGCAAGGTTACAAAAGTTGAACACGGTGAGCAATTCTGTCCCTCCCTACGACAATCTTCCTGCAGATCTCTCACAGCTTTCGCAGACGGTTCGGAGTACTGCGCAAAATCGGACGGGTGATTGTATCGCTTTATTAGAACTGCTCAGACTGCTTGATCAGCTTCACTTCGAAATCCGAGATACCCTTTTTCGTGATGCCCTCCCCGACAATCGTCAGCGCCTCTATCGCCTTTTGAAAGACATTGAGCAGGAAGGCGGATGGCCTTATATCAAACGGATGAAGCTATTGGATCTGATAGAGCATCTTGAAGCAGAAGAGTCCGAAAGTGAGGGCGAGCTCGAATAACATACGGCTGACTGGTTGCACGGGTGAGCCAGCCGCGCACAGACTAAGTCAACTCCAAATAGTTTCTAATTTGTTTCCCATTTCTTGCTGGTAGCGGCGGTTTAGGGTTGTAAGGGATCAGTACTTTCAGCTGTCACAGCCCCAAGGTAAATTGCCCAGCAAACAGCCTAGGATGGCGTAGACTCTCACGGCCTCTGAAGCAAGTAGCTTTGTAATACCGGCTATGCAGACTCCCTTCGCACGTAGGGCAGCATAGTCGATATGACGGGTGTTTTCTTAGATTTGAGAACGCCATTTGAGAACGCCATTTGAAAGCGCCAGCTGTTAGGCAAAGGTGGCATTCCCGTAGATAGGAATGTTAGCGCCAACGGATGTGATGTGAGAAGCGAATTTAGTTAAGCAGGCGATTATGGTCTTTAGGGCAGATTACAAAGGTTGCAATAGGAGCTGGCAACAGCTTTTACAGGGCACTGTTCTATCTGGAATGATGGCACTGTTGGCTCAAGGCGTGGGCACACAGCCCGCGCAAGCTGAGGTGAATCGTTTTTGTCAGCTGTCGAGCACAGATGTCGATCAAAAGGAATCCCTACGAGTAGCCGGTCTGCAAGGGGAGGCGTCTGCACAGCGACAATATCAGGCAATTCGACAACAGCATTCTAGCGAAGTAAAAAACTGTCGCCGGACAACCTGGCCTCAAAATCAAGCGATTTGGCTACGGCTATATGCCACTGATTTGGAGCCCGGCAGGCTCGATGCAATCATGGACCGCATCGTGAATTTGGGCTACAACCAGGTTTATATTGAGTCGTTTTCTAATGGTCAGGTATTGCTGCCTAAAAACGATAATCCTACGGTTTGGCCGAGCCTAGTTCAGGCACCGGAATATGCTGATCGGGATTTGCTCGCTGAGGCGATCACAAAAGCCCGAGAGCGTGATCTCAAGGCCTATGCTTGGATGTTCACGATGAATTTTGGCTATTCCTATGGTCAAAGATCTGACCGAAGACAAGTCCTTGCCCGCAACGGCAACGGCAGCGATACCCTGGACCTCGCAGACAATGGCAATAGCGGCTCGTCAGAAGATGCCTTTATTGACCCGTATAACCGCGTAGCTCAAGCAGACTATGCCCAAATGGTTCGAGCCGTGTTGGCCAGACGGCCCGATGGCGCGCTCTACGACTATGTGCGTTATCCGAGATTGCTGGGCGGTGCTTCGGTCGTCAGCGAGGTCAAAAACCTTTGGATTCACGGTCCCGCAGCGCGGCAGGCATTGCTGGCGCGAGCCACTAATAATAAAGGCCGAGAGCTCATCAGGCGATACGTTCAAAACGGATACATCTCCGATGGGGATGTCGCACAGGTCGATAGCCTGTACCCTACCGAGGGAGAGCCGCTATGGCAAAGTCGCAATCCAGCCCCAGTAGATCCAAAGGATCTCGCACCCGCTTCTGCCCGCCGCCCTGGCCTACAAGTTGAGCTATGGCGGCTGAGTGTGGCCCATGCGATACAAGGGGTTGTGGACTTTTTACAGGCGGGTGCACTGCCTGCCCGACAGGCGGGCGTACCTGCGGGCGCTGTCTTTTTCCCAGGGGGTAATCGGGCCGTTGGCGAGGGCTACGATGCTCGCTTGCAACATTGGAATCGCTTTCCCAGTTGGATGGAGGCCCATCCTATGGCCTACGCAGTATGTGGCAATACTGGCTGCATCACGGATGAAGTGCAACGGGTATTGAATGTCCGCACAAACCCTGCAACAGTAAAGCCTGCGATCGCAGGAGTATGGGGTTCCAGCCAGCCTAATCGCCCCTCCCTAGAAGCGCAAATGGACGCCCTACAAAGGGTTGCCCCTCGGATCAACACCGTCAGCCACTGGGCCTTTTCCTGGCAAGACCCCGAGTTTGATCGGAGGCGAAAGTTCGGGAACCCCACCTCTCAGTCGGTAGATCTTGAGTCGCTCAGAAGTAGAAGACCGTCGCAGCCATCGGGAGAAGACTTGGGTCAAAGCGCTCGAAATCCAGAATAGATTGCGGGCTCAAAAGCCTCAAAGAACCACAGGGGCTAGTCTTCTGCTAATCCTCTGTCAGGCCACCTAAATATCCACGCGGGGTAATAAACCATCCTTCATAGTTGCGACTGCTGCGATTGCCAATAATGACCGTCGTGAGCATGTCAATGGGATGGTCGAATAGGTCTCCTAGGGTAGTGAGGGTGATGTTTTCATCAAGGCGGTAGAGCGATCGCGCTAATGCCACAGGTGTGTCAGGCTGGCGATGCTGTAAAAACGTATCGCGAGCGAACACAATCTGCTCAGTCCGTGTCTTGGACTTGGGATTATATAGGGCCACGATAAAGTCTGCGGCGGCGGCAGCTTTGAGACGCGTTTGAATAACCTCCCAGGGCGTTAGCAAATTACTCAGGCTAATGGCACAAAAATCGTGCATCAAGGGTGCCCCCACACGGGACGCGGCTGATTGCAGAGCGCTTACCCCAGGGAAAACCTGCACACCGGGTGTTTTACCGTCCCAGTGTTGGGCACGAAGTTCTTCGAGCACAAGACCTGCCATGCCATAGATACCGCAGTCACCAGAGGAGATAACGGCAACGGTTAGGCCCCAGTTCGCTAACTCAATCGCCCGTTCGGCGCGCTGACGTTCCTGAGTAATGGGCAAGGCCTCGACAATCTGACCAGGACGCAGCAAAGAACGAACCAAATCCACATAAAGCGCGTAGCCAATCACGACATCAGCATCAGTGATAGCCGCTTTGGCAGCAGGCGTAATTTGGTTGAGACTGCCAGGGCCTGTGCCAACCAGGTGAAGTGTGCCAGTGCGACCGGTGTATTCGATTTCTGACTGGGCAATCGCAACCGTCACGGCCCCTTTGAAGCCAGGCTGCTTCACCACCTGTTTTTTCACGCGTAAGCCATCAACGCCATTACCCGCAGCCACTATCGCCGCCGCTTCTGAAACGCTGGGTGTGCCTACCGCATTTTCAACCACATCAGAGGGATTAGGTACGGCAATTGACTTAAGCTGTTCGGCACTAAAGCAGGTCAACGGCCAGTTTTTCTCTTGCACGTATTCGAGCAAGCCCACTTCATCAGATTTCAAATCCAGTGAGGCCACGCCTGCGATCGCCGCCATCGCCAAATGATGCTCACGACACACGGACTCCACCGTATAGGCAATCAGCGCTTTATCAGTATCTCGCTCACAACCGAGACCTACCCACAGCACGCGCGGATGCCACAGTACCTTTGGCATCGAAGCATCAGGCGAAAACGTTCTGGCAACAGGGCTGATCCACACACGTGCTTCAGGACTCGGCTGGTTGTTTCGATCCTCAAATTCTGGAAAGTTGAATTGAAAAGGGTGCGCTGTCGGTAAGTGGTCTTGCCAAAGCTCAGTGCCTGCTTCTTGCAAGATTTGGACCGGTGCCTGACGGGCGATCGCAGCACTTACCCCCGTCCAGTCCCCTTGGCCACGAACCCAGCCAAAGGGCACACCTAACGTATCGATGCCAGGCAGATTGAGAGTGTTTGCTGAGCCTGTAAGAATAGGCTGCGCGGTTAGAAGCTGACTAATGCGTTGGGTTAAGTGATCGCCTCCACCCCGATGTCCACCACACAGGCTAATGGCCACTTTCCCTAACTGGTCTACGACAACCACAGCCGGATCGCTTGTTTTATCACTTAGCAAGGGGGCAATTAGCCGCACCACCGCACCACTGGCCAAACAAAAAATAAAGCCCTCGTAGTCCTGCCACGAGTTCGCTAAAAACTCAGCCAACGTACCGTCGTACACCGTATGGGAAAGCCCTAAAGCTTGGGCTTCGGGCTGGAGCTTAGATGAAATCCATAGCTGCATATCTGCGGCATCGCACAAAGGGGCTAAGGCTCGTAGGCCTGCGGGTGTTGTGGTCAGCACAGCAAAAGTTGTGGTCATAAAGTAAATATCGGGGCAAACGGCAGGGGCAATAATCCGGGTCAAACAGTCAAAAAAGACAAGACAAAACAAAGGGCACACGTGCAAAGTCACGTGTGCCCTACAACTAAGGAGCTTTTAAAAAGGACTAAACCATCTCAGATTGCTTTGCAGCAGCCTGGGGTTGGGGTTGGAATTGGAAGAGGGTGTAAACCACATTACGGCGAATGCCCGTCATCATATCCAAGAAGACTTCGTAGCCCTCACTCTTATACTCAATCAGCGGATCTTTTTGCCCGTACCCACGCAAACCAACCGTTTCACGCAACGCGTCCATCTGCTGGAGGTGCTCACGCCAGAGGGTATCGATTTGCTGAAGGATAAAGAAGCGCTCGGCCTCACGCATCAGACCTGGCTTGATCAGATCCACTTGGGCCTCCTTAAGGTCATAGGCAATCCGGACTTGCTCAGCCAGGAAGGTCTTGATTTCACCCATCGAGAGGTTCTCAAGCTGATCAGGCGTTAGGTCAGCGAGCAAATAAACGAACTCTTGCACCTTACTCACCACGCTACCCAAATCCCATTCTTCCGAAGGCAATTCAGGGTTCACATAGGCTTCAACAATGTCGTTCATGGTTTGCTCGGCATAGCCCAGCACCAGTTCCTTAAGCTCTTGGCCTTCTAATACGCGGCGACGCTCAGCGTAGATGGCACGACGCTGGTTGTTCATTACTTCGTCGTACTCAAAGACTTGCTTACGAATGTCGTAGTAGTAGGTTTCTACTTTCTTTTGTGCACCTTCGAGGGAGCGAGTCAGCATACCTGATTCAATCGGCATGTCTTCTTCTACTCGGAAGGCATTCATTAATCCGGCAACGCGATCGCCGCCGAAGATTCGCAGCAAATTATCTTCCAAGCTCAGGAAGAATTTGGTAGAACCCGGGTCACCCTGACGGCCCGCCCGGCCCCTAAGCTGGTTATCCACACGACGTGACTCGTGGCGCTCTGTACCAATCACGTGCAAGCCACCAAGATCAATCACTTCATCATGGGCCGCAGAGGTAATCACCTCGTACTCATCGAGCACTTGGTTATACACATCACGGAGTCGCTGAATCACAGGATCATCTGTGGGTGCCTTCTCAGCTGCGACCGCAATTTTATCTTCAGCAGCCAACTCAGACAGGCTTTGCGCACCGTAGGTCTTAACCGCAAAGTCCACGGCCTCTTTGAGTGCGGCCTTAGTATCTTGAGACAAGTCAGTCGGGAAGATTTGAGGCGCAACCTTCCAAGTTTTCTTTTTCTTGGTATCGCCGAAGCCCTGAGCGTCGCCTTTTTTGCCTCCAGACTTGGCCGCAGCGACTTGGGCGACCGAGAACTTCTCATCATCTTCTGGCTTCACCACACGAGGCATGAAATGCTCTCGCACTTTCAGACGGGCCATGTAGTCTGCATTACCCCCGAGGATAATATCGGTTCCCCGTCCCGCCATGTTGGTTGCGATGGTGACCGAACCACGTCGCCCAGCCTGCGCCACAATTTCTGACTCGCGCTCTACGTTCTCAGGCTTCGCATTTAGCAGGTTGTGAGGCACGCTGAGATCGTTCAATAATAAGGAGAGAACTTCTGACTTTTCAACGCTGGTGGTACCGACCAGAATAGGACGCCCCGACTTGCTCATTTCAGCGCATTCTTGGGCGATCGCATTCCACTTCGCGTTTTCAGTTTTGTACACCACGTCCGGCACATCACGCCTTTGGATAGGGCGGTTGGTGGTAATAATCGTCACTTCGAGGTTGTAAATCTTCTCGAATTCAGCCTCTTCCGTTTTCGCAGTACCCGTCATCCCCGATAGCTTGGGGTAGAGCAAGAAGAAATTTTGGTAGGTAATCGAAGCGAGGGTCTGCGTCTCGGGCTGAATTTCAACGTGTTCTTTTGCTTCAATCGCCTGGTGCAAGCCATCGCTCCAGCGGCGACCAGCCATTACACGCCCGGTGAATTCGTCCACAATCACAATCTCGCCATCCCGAACGATGTAGTTCACATCCTTCGTGAACAGCTCTTTGGCCTTAATCGCGTTGAATATGTAGTGAGCCCAAGGATCCTTCGGATCGAAAAGGTCTGCAACCTTGAGCAAATTCTCCGCTTTCTCAAAGCCCTCATCGGTGAGCAATACGTTGCGAGCTTTCTCATCCACCTCGTAATCAACTTCGTCGCCCTCTAGCTGAGCAGCCACTTCTGCCGCTTTGACGTATTTTTCTCCAGGACGCTCCACCTGACCTGAAATAATCAGCGGCGTACGGGCTTCGTCGACCAAAATCGAGTCAACTTCGTCAATCACACAGAAGTTAAAGGGACGCTGCACAACGTCTTCCATTTGCGTAGACATATTGTCACGCAGGTAGTCAAAGCCAAACTCACTGTTGGTGCCGTAGGTGATGTCGCAGGCATAGTTTTTCTTGCGATCGGCCGGGCTCATGCCTTGCTGAATCAGGCCCACACTCAGCCCCAAAAAGCGGTGCACCTGTCCCATCCATTCCGCATCACGACGCGCCAGGTAGTCGTTAACGGTCACAATGTGAACGCCCTTGCCCGAAATCGCGTTGAGGTAAGCAGGCAGGGTTGAGACCAAGGTTTTACCCTCACCCGTCTTCATCTCAGCAATTTGCCCGTCGTGGAGAACCATGCCTCCCAGCAATTGCACGTCATAGTGACGCATGCCGAGTACCCGCTTACCCGCCTCGCGCACCACCGCAAATGCTTCAGTCAAAATATCGTCGAGATCCTCACCATTTTCTAGGCGCTTCCTAAATTCAGCCGTTTTACCCGTGAGTTCCTCATCCGAAAGCGCCTGCACGTCTTCTTCGAGCAGGTTTATTTCTTTAATATCAGGCTGGTATCTTTTGAGCTTTCGGGTATTGGGGTCGCCTAAAAGTTTTTTTAGCATGTCAAGGCATCAGAAAAGGACGGGCGGGAAATCACGGGGAACATTGCGGATCCCACGGTTAATTCTATCTAATCTTATGGGGAGAGCGTGCCGCTAGGAAGGCGGTATTCTGGGCGGGTAACCCTACAGCACAATTTCAATCACTTGGGAATGTTACCACCTGAAGGGGTGCGAACATGCGCACTGCCTAAGTTCTGGCCGAATTGAGACCTACGGGTTTCACTGAGAGGCAAAATTGAGAAAATTTGAGGAATAGCAGGAGAACAAGGGGACCTGCTCCATGGAAAGGAACCTGATCCAAAAGAAATAGCCGCCAGGGAAATAGCCGCCAGGAAAATAACCGCTAGAACATTAGGAATAGGCAAAACGCCTTACTCAAAAGCGCCACTATAATCTTGCTCTGGAGCACCAATGTGACAGCCCGCGCAGCTCCGAACATTGAGGGGCTGGGGCAGCTCAACAGCTGGATGCAAAGCCTGAAAATAGGTCGAATCATTTAGGCGGTAGGGCAACACGCCACGCCCCTGGTGACGGCGCGAATACACCTGCAAGTAGTTCAACATGAGCTGTTGATCGAACCTGTCAATCACAGACAGAGTCACACCGTAGTGAGCCGGGTCCATCACAAGGGTTTGCCAGGTTTGGGTCGGCAGCAACGCTGGTGGCAGGGCCACGTGGCAAGTCGCACATCGTTCTATATAAATTTCGTAGCCGGTCAATTGCTCTGACAGGATGGGGTCAACCATGCCATAGGGTGTCGTGGTCGCCTGGGCTAATCCTAATCCGAGTATTGCCGTCATAGAGAACGTGCAAAAGAATAGGAAAGACTTTGTTAACAACGGCCACCTTAGGCACCTTATCCACCATTGACGAAGATGCCCGAATAATCGCTGAGCCACTGACGGGTTAGGAATCATAGGGAGAAGTCGTAGGGCGGCCAAATGACGGCTAGGTGATCGATTAGGTCAAGAAAGCGTCACTTTGAGCATAGGCTGCGAGAGGTCATACCGACTATTGTGAGTAGGCGACTTGCTAATATGCGAACACCTTACACAAACACGTGGGTCACGCGAACACGTGGGTCGCCACCGTTTGAAAAAGGTTTCTTTTCAAACGTTTCTTTCAAACGGATTCAATATCATTCCTATCAAAATCGTTCCTATACAGACCCATGCAGAAACTGCTCATACTCCATTGTTGCAGAGGATTCTGATCTGTGGCGGGGAATGTTCTGTGATGGTGAATGACGGATTTTTAGTGAAGCTCTAGTGAGCTCACAGGAGGGCTTGTGACTATAGATAGTCGGCACATTCAATTTTGCTACACCCAACAGCTTGACTCTGAGCAGCTTGAACAGCTGTGTGGGCTCTTTGAAGTGGCGGCTTTTTGGGCCAAACACCGACAGCCTGAGGAGATGGCCCAGGTTATTGCCCACAGCAATCCGGTAGTCACAGCCTGGAATGGAAAGCAACTCATTGGTTTTTCTAGGGCCATGTCGGATGGCCTGTTTCGCGCCACTATTTGGGATGTGGTGATCCACCCTGACTACCAAGGAGCTGGATTAGGTCGCCGACTGGTAGAAACGATTATTGCGCATCCTCACATGAACCGAGTGGAGCGGACCTACTTAATGACCACTCACCAACAGCGCTTTTATGAGCGGATTGGCTTTGAACAAAACAGCTCAACCACCATGGTGTTGCACCATCAACCCGTTCCTGAAGGTCTTCGAGAACTGACCAGAGAGGCCGCAGGTGAAACAGCCAATATCGTCACCGCCAGTCAGCGACAGGAGAGCGAACGCCAGGGAATTGAAGTTGACGTCTAAGGCACAGGCTTAGACTTTTAGTAACAGGCTTAGACTTTTAGCATTAAGGCCCTCGCTCTCTTTAGATCGAGGGCCTTAATAGGTTCAAAAGCCTCAACAGATTGAGAGGCCTCAACAGATTAAGCTTCTTCGGCCTCAATTTTTTCGCGGGACTCGCCCCAGTAAGCACTGTAGGTCCATTCTTCGCGATCGCCTTTATCTATCGTTTTCCAACGATAGATAACACCTTTGTTGGGGTTAACACCGACTTCTAGCAGTTTGGCGCCCATGTAGTACTCGGTCTGCTTGAGGGTGCGATTACGAAAAAATGCGCTCTCTCGCTTAGGGATGATTTTGGAGATGTGGGCCTGGGTGTGTTTTGCCATGGTTTAACGAAAGGAGCAACAAAAGACTCCGCCAAAAGGTGCAACAAAGATAACAAATAACAAAAGGGAGTCCATCTGTAGGTGGATATATTATGCATCCTGAGCGATCAGTAGATCTAGGGGGCTCATTCACCGTAAAATTCTCACTAGGGCAACGCACTAATCGTCAATAAAGACCAGAAAACGAAGACCGGAGAACGGCACCAGGGGAAGACGGTGAGGCGATCATATTTTCTAAAGAAGGGCTTGCCGTACAGCTTGGGAGGCCTCAGCTTAAGCCTCACAGTGGGCCTCAGCAGCAACATCACGGCCTGCCAAAAAGGCAGCGCATCCACCCAAAATCAGTCCATCCGCGATTCAACGACAAAGCCAGTTAACGGCAAATCAGTTAACGGATCTACGCCACAAGACGCCACAGCTAACAACGCCTCAGCCAACACAACAACAACAAGTGCTGAAGAAGGCGTATGGCGTGTTGCGATCGCCCAAGACCTACGCCCCTTTGCCATGACCAAAGGCAAACGGCTCGTCGGCTTTGACGTCGAGTTGATTAAAGCTATCGGCAAAGCTTGCGGGGCCACCCTCAGATTAGAATCCCATCCCTTTGATGCCTTAATCCCGCTGATCCAGGCCAACCGCATAGATGTAGCCATTGGTGCGGTCCCAATCACCCCGGAACGGTCCAAAATTGTGGACTTTTCACAGTCGTATTTTCGCTCGGGCGTGGCCATCGCCGCCCTGCCTCAGAACGAACAGCTCAAAACATTAGCATCACTTGAAAACCGCCCCATCGCCGTGCAGCTAGGCACCGCAGGCGCACGGCTAGCCACCGAGATTCCTGGCTCTAGCCTGCTCACCTTTGAGAAGGCAACCGACGTGGTTAAGGCCATCCAAAAAAAGGACGCAGAAGCGGCGTTAATCGCGATGCCCACGTTATTGGACACCTTAAAAAACAAAAGAGGATTTTCGATAAAAAAGGTGGGCGATCTGATAGAGCCCCACGATTTTGGCATCATGGTGCGTCGCGCCTTGAATAATAACGAGTCGGAGCCCTCCCTTATTGAAGCGATCAATGCAGCCCTAACAACCCTCATAGAGGACAAAACCTACGCCAAAATACACAAGCGTTGGCTAGGCGCCGAACCCACTTAGCGCTCACGCTAACCAAGCTCAACTAAACATGCTCAAAGAGTACGCGTGAATAAAAAGGCAAGCTTTAAAGAGCCCATTCCAAATTCACACCGACACGACTATCGCCAAAGTCATCCGTACCTTGCCATTCCAAATCAGTCGAGAGGCGCAGCTCTTGGGTAATGGCATAGCCCACATTTAACTGGGTGATGCTCAGCCGTTCACTATCGCCCACTAGCCAAGACTGGTCTAACGTAATGTCGGCAGCGCCCGTGCGAGATGGCACGACACGCAATCGTACGCCCACATTCACACCATATAGGTTGTAATCATCAGCGGCTTCAGCGTGACGGTAACCCAAAATAGGAGACACATTGATGTACCCGCCCAAGGGCAACAAGTAGTAGTGGAAATCCACACCGTAAGCTTGGCGATCGCCTCGAAAGTTTTGCTGGTAGTCGGCACTCACCGTCAATGGCGTATCCCCTAAAAACCAGTCCTCTACCCCGACAATAAAACCGCCAGTACCATCAGACGAGGGAAAAGAGCTATACCCAACCTGCAATCGAGTGGTAAAGCTAGGATCATTACGAATATCGGAGCGAATATCAGGCACTTCCTCTAGCCAACGCTGAAGCACGGGGCTTTGCTCAATGACTTCGGGAGAAAGATTTAAGGGCGCAGAGGACTCCGATGATGCAGGCGCGACATCACCATCAGGGCCAGGTTCAGTGTCTGGTTCGGCATCTGGATCAGCGCCTGGCTCAGCATCTGGCTCGGCAGTATTGTCTAAATGGGCGTCTGCAAGCCTGGAATCAGCAAGCAGTTCTGATGCTGGGATGTAAGCATAAACGACCATGGGCTGTAGCGTAATCGTGGCACCACAAACCAACGCACTGCCATAACCAACGCCATACGCTAAGGCACACCTAAAACTACTCACCAATTCTTGCCTAAGCATATTCTGAAATCTCATAGCCATAGACTAGCCGCCCATCGCTCAAAAGTCAGCCCACAAAACCAATAAAAATGGATACGACTACATGAAACGCGACTACATGAAATCTAAGGGCTCAACAGCTTCACCACCGCGGCGAACTTCAAAGTGAAGATGGGGACCGGTCGAAAGCCCCGTGGTACCAATCGCGGCGATCGTATCGCCCTTTTTAACTGTGTCGCCTTCATAAACATCTAGGCGACTGGCATGACCGTATAGCGTAGTCAGGCCACCCCCATGATCAATAATCACCGTATTTCCATAGCCGCCATACCAGCCTGACATAATCACCACACCGGACTCTGCGGCGCGAATGGGGCTTCCGTGCGCTGCACCAAAGTCAGTGCCTGCATGGAAACGGCTATAGCCCAACACCGGATGAAAACGACTCCCAAAGTGACTGGTGATCGGCCCCAAGCTAGGTAGCACCATTTTGCCCGAAGCCCGAGCAGCCCGAAGCGCCTCTTCACGAGCGGCCTTAGCGTTTTCGGCTTCAGCAGCGGCTACCTTTTCTAGGATTAAATCGGTGAGCCTATCAGAGTCTTGATCAAGCTGGCTAATGGCGGCTGATAGGGCACCCCTGTTTTCTTTCAGGCGAGCCATCGTTTCAGCCTGTTGATTCATCTGATCGGTGTATTGCTCACGGCTAGCCAATAGCTGCTGACGCAAAATCGAAATGGAGTTTTTTTGTTGCTCTACGCCCTCTTGCTGGGCGACCAATTCAGTTGATTGGGCATCTAGCCCAACCAACATCGCCCGATCGGAGGCGTACACCTGCTTTAGGCGATAGCGCCTGTCCAAAAAATCATTGAGGTTATGGCTTTGTAGCAAAAGAGCCCACCCCTGAGAGCCCTGCTGACGTTGCATAAACTGTAGCCGACCGACAACCGCGGTGCGGGCTTCTTCATAGGTTTGTCGGTTGTGCTCTAAGTCAGCTTCTAACCGGTCCAGGCGTTGCTCTGCTTCGGCTAACTGGTATTCGGTATCGGTAATCCAAGAGTCCGTACCTTGAATGGTTTTGGCAAGTTCACGGAGTTGCCGATTAGTCTGATTTTCAGCTTTTTGATACCGCTCATCAGTCTTGTTATGAACGTCCAGTTTTTGGTCGATCTGGTCGCGTTGCTGGCGAAGTTCTTGGATGGTTTGAGCTTGGCTACTCTGCAAATTGGTCTGCGAATTGGCTGTGGTGAACTGACCTGAAATAATGCCAAAGGAAAGTGCGATCGCAACCACAACACTCACGCATTTCTGCCAGCTGACTTTTTGCCAACCGACTTTCTGCAAACTGACTTTCTGCAAACGCCGATGCAGCAAAACCATGCTTAACCTGCGTCTTAAAGCAGTAACCATCAAGAATCATTTATATGTTTGCGCCCATAGAATACCCAACCCAAAATCGTATCTAGCGCCCTAATCCGTATTAGACCAGCGTATTTACCCCGACATTTTCATCAGGGCCGTCAGTGCAACCACGCCAAACCCAAAGATAAGGACGCCAAAAAACTTAGTGGAGACCCGATTAAACCGAGCTAACCGTTGAGGCGTGAGCCGATGACGGAGATAGCTCACCGCTGAAACCAGCACAAGCCACCATAAGGCTGAGCCTAAAAATACGCCAAGCACCAAAGTCAAGGCACTCAGAGGGTTCGACTGAGTAATACCCAGCCCAGCAAAAATAGCCAGAAAAGAAAAGATCGTGGCCGGGTTCGTCAGCGTTAAAAACAACGTAGAGCCATAGGCAATCAGCCCGCCGAACGTGCCCCTCGTCGTTGACGCACTTTCCCCCAAGGAATCGGCGCTTGAGGCAGGCGCAGCGGAGTCAAGCGCACCAGCCTCAAGCGCAGGCTTTGCTAAGAATGTGGTAACGCCTAGATAGCAAAGAAAAAGGCCACCGATCAGCTGTAGAAAAAACGTGTTATCGACTAAAAAATTAGAGAGCAACGTCAGGCCAAAGGCAGAGACCATGCCATATAGGCCATCAGCGGTGGCAGCCCCCAGCCCAGTTAGCAGGCCAATGACACTTCCCTGCGCTAAAGTGCGACGAATACACAGCAGCGCAATCGGCCCGACCGGCGCCGCGATCGCCAGCCCCATCAAAATTCCCTTCACCAAAACAACCAGCAACATCAGCCTCTACCCTCAAAAATCAGGCCTCAAAAATCAGGACACGCAATCACTCATCAAAACTCAAGCAATCAAACCTCAAGTCATCAAAACTCAAGCGGCAGAGCAGTCGACGCTTTCACCGCTGAAAGCGCAATGGTCGTTCGAGTTTGCTGAATACCTGGCAAAGACTTGATCTCATCGGAAAGAATGTGCTCAAGCTCGGCGGTGGAACCGCAGCAAACTTTCAACAGGTAGTCGCCTTCACCAATCACGTGATGGCATGCGGCAATGGAAACAGAGGCCTGAACGTAATCGAGGAAAGCCTGACGATGGCTTGGATGATCTAACGTCACCGAAACGAATGCGCTGAGCCCCAGGCCTAATTTCTCAGCGTTCAACCGCACGGCATAGCCTTCAATCACGCCTGCTTTTTCTAAGCGACGAACACGATCTGCGATCGCAGGGGGTGATACCCCTAACTGCTCAGCCAACGTTGACCATCGAATACGACCGTTTTCAACCAGAGCTGAAAGGATTTGAGCGTCCAGTTCGTCAAGATCCATAAACTTTAATTTAAAATAAAAAATTCAATTTATTGATTATTTTATAACTTTAAAATCACAATTTTCATAATTAAAAAATTTAAATCCCCAAAATCAGATTTTATTTGAAATAAAATTATGGAGATAAGTGACGTCTTATTACAGCATCGGGACATCAATCTGGGTAAATAAGGAACAGCCACAAACAAAATCACACGCATACGCGGCACTTATGTGACTGATAACGCGTCACAGATCCTTGCATCTACATGAACTTAATAGGTCCTTATGATTGGGCATCTCACCACCACACTGGCAACATTTGATATCCCAGCAGACTGGGTTGGCATCAGAGCGAGCAAGGAAGTCAGCAGCTGGCGCGCGATGCGCGACGGGCGCCCACAAACCAATGAACGGGGCTTAAGCCAGGGCGCGATGGTCGAAGTGCTCGCCCATGGTCAGTTTGGCTACAGTGCCACCAACCAGCTCACAACAGAGGCCCTCCAAGCTGCCGCCCAAAGAGCTTACGAACAGGCCACGGCTGCTAGCCAATGGGCCATTCACCGTTTCACCCAGGCTGTGCGACCGCCAGTGAAAGGGACGTATATTTCACCCTATGAAAAGGCCCTGAGTGCCTTGGGTGTTGGTGAGATTAATGAGCTACTGCGCAAACTGTGTGAGCATTTAAAGGCTTCCACACAGATCGTCAGAACCAGCGCGATTGCCCGCACCCATGAGGTGGAATCTTGGTTTGTCAGCAGCAATGGCTCCGAGATTTATCAGAAGCTGATGGTGCTAGAAAGTCATTTGGGTGCGATCGCTCAGGCCCCCGGCGTCACCCAATCACGCACGGACAACGGCTACCTCGCCCACAGCTACCAAGGCGGTTGGGAACACTTTTCAGACTCTGAAGCCCTTTGGCAACGAGCCACGCACATCGGCGAGCAGGCTGTAGAACTGCTCAGCGCACCTGACTGTCCGGACGATAGCACCACACTCGTACTGGCCCCTGACCAAATGATGCTCCAGCTCCACGAGAGCGTCGGCCATCCCCTAGAGCTGGATCGGATTTTAGGGGATGAGCGCAATTACGCGGGGGGCAGCTTCGTACGACCACAGGACTTTGGCACCCTGGTATACGGCTCACCTCTGATGAATGTCACCTTTGATGCGACCCATCCTGGAGAACTGGCCACTTACCGATTTGACGATACGGGCACACCCGCTGAGAAAGAGTACCTAATTCGAGAAGGCGTTTTAAAGCGAGGACTCGGGGGACTAGAGAGTCAGGCACGCCTTGGCGTACCAGGCGTTGCCTGCACCCGTGCCTGCAATTGGAACCGCCCCGCCATCGATCGAATGGCCAACATCAACCTAGAACCTGGCGACACCGACTTCAATACGCTGATTGGCAGCATTGAAAACGGCGTATACATGGAATCCAACCGTTCTTGGTCCATTGACGATCAGCGGAATAAATTTCAGTTTGGCTGTGAATACGCCCGCAAAATAGAGAACGGCCAGCTGACAACACCGCTCAAGAATCCAAATTACCGAGCCACCACCGCCCAGTTTTGGGGGTCGCTTACCCATGTTGGCGATGGTCAAACCCTGGAGACCTACGGCACACCTTATTGTGGGAAAGGCGAACCGAACCAGCTTATCCGAGTGGGCCATGCCTCACCCGTCTGCGCATTTGAAAATATTGAAGTCTTTGGGGGTGCATCATGATCCTACGATCTTCAGATAACGGGCTCTCAGATAACGGAGACTCAACCACTAGTACTTCAGGCACCAGCACTTCAGGCAACGGTTCTTCATCATCAAGCATCAGCACGGCCACAAGTATCCATAGATCAAACAGTCCGTTAAGGCATCAGGTTTCAGACACATCAAACAATCCACCGCAAGGGCAATATGAAACGGTTTTTAATCAGTTGGTGGAGGCAGTGCGATCGCACCTAGCTGCTAGCGACTACCATTTCACAATGTCTCTCACCGGAGAAGACAGTCAGTTCACTCGTTTTAATGGCGCTAAAGTTCGCCAAAGTGGGTCGGTATGCGACGGGCAACTGCGACTGACCTTAATGAGCAGCGATCGCACCACCGCCACTAGGGTTCCATTTACTGGCTATTTCCAGGCGGATTGGGCACTTACCCAGCAGGCCCTGCAAGTGTTGCAAGCTGAACTCCCGCTGCTGCCTATCGATCCGTACGTGGTGTTGCCAGAGGCTTCAAACTCATCACCAAACGCTTCCTCCCACCAAAGTCGAGAAGTTCGCCAAGGCGCCTTACTCCCGCCCCAAAACGTTGCAAAAACGCTCATTGACGCCGTCAAAACGTTAGATTTTTCAGGACTATACGCAGGCGGCATTGCCTACCGGGCCTATGGCGACTCAGCGGGCAAAAGTCATTGGTTTGAGGCCCCCTCTTTTACCCTCGACTATTCCTTATTTGGGCAGGAGAGTAATCAGGCCGCCAAAGGCGTTTTTGCAGGCCAAGTATGGGATTTAGCGGCCTATCAAAAAACCGTGGCGGAAACCCAGCGGCAGCTAGCGCTCCTATCACGACCCAGCAAAGCCATCCCTAAAGGCACGTACCGCACCTATTTAGCCCCTGCTGCCGTTGCGGACCTGTTCGACACCATCATCTATGGTGGCCTAGGCGAAGCTGCGCTGCGTCAGGGCAACAGCGCTTTTAGAAAATTAGAAACGGGAGAGGTCACCCTCTCTGAAAAGTTTTCCCTGGCAGAAAATTTTCAAAAAACGAGCGTCCCCCGATTCAATAGCAACGGCGTCATAGCCCCCAACCAGCTCTCCATTATCCAAGGGGGGAAATGGGTACAATCATTGGTCAGTGCCCGCAGTGCGAAGGAATACGGTAAAGCCAGTAACGCCGCCAATGCGTCTGAATCGATGAGAGCACCGGTCGTAGCCCCTGGCAAAATCCCAACAGCAGAGGTCCTTAAGCATCTGGATACGGGACTGTATCTCTCTAATTTGCACTATTTGAACTGGAGCGATTTGGCCGCCGGACGAATCACCGGCATGACTCGTTATGCCTGCTTTTGGGTAGAAGATGGTGAAATCGTCGCTCCGATTGAAAACCTACGGTTTGACGATGATCTCTACCGCTTTTTAGGCGAAGGCCTACTGGGGCTCACCGATACGCAAACCTTTATCCCCATGGTAGATACCTACGAGCGAAGAGCCCTCGGGGGGCTGTGGATGCCGGGGATGTTGATAGACCAATTCCGGTATACGCTGTAGCTGGGAATCAAGGGGTTGGACGGCTTTCTGAACATGGCTTCTGAACAGAAACTATCAATTTCGCTGAGCGGCGTACTTGTGGTGTTTGCAGCGATCTCATCCGCCATTGTTGGCTGGCAGCTTAGGGGCCTACTGCTGCTGGTGATGATTTCAGTCGTCCTTGCCTGCTCTATTGCACCGATTGTGGGGTGGGCCGAGCGCTATCGAGTTCCGCGCTGGCTCAGCGCGCTCTTCACCTACGTGGCCATTATTGGTACCCTCGTTGGCGTCGTTTTGCTGATTGGTCCTACCGTATTGGACCAAATTCAGCTCTTGGTTAAGCAGCTGCCCCTCTTGCTCCGCAAGGCTGCAACCCAAGTAGAAGCGTGGGCACTCACGTTGAATGACGAACGCCCAGATTTCACCACGCAGATTTTTGATCAGCTGGACGTGCAGGCGATCGCATCCTGGGTCGTCCGCTCTACCCGACAAGTGGCATTGCGTTCTTTTAACCTCACCACAGGCCTTTTAGGCACCCTACTCAGCCTCGTACTGGCCATGTTTATCTCGGGCTATATGCTCGCGGATAGCAACACCCTTACCAAAAATTTTGTCAGACTGTTGCCCCAGCCCTGGGACCAACGCATTAGTGACCAGCTCCCTGAAATCGGCAACCGCATTGGTGGCTACATTCGCGGCAGGCTGATTGTATCGGCCACACTGGCACTGGCCACTAGCGTAGGATTGAGCTTTCTAGGCTTACAGGATTTTGCCATTGGCTTAGGTGCGATCGCCGGCGTTACAAACCTAGTCCCGTTTCTCGGCCCCCTCCTCGGTGCCATTCCAGCCCTCATCGTCGCCATTCCCCAAGGTGGCTGGATAGTCCTGTGGGTCATTTTGTTTTACGTTGTCATTCAAAACATCGAAACCTACTTGCTCGATCCCCTCTTAGTTGGCAACTCTGTGGGCGTCCATCCCCTCTATCAACTACTGGCAGTCTTAGGCGGAACCCAGGTCCTGGGTATCATTGGCGCGCTCATTGTGCCACCGTGGGTCGCTGGCGGCGCAGTCCTCTTGGAAGAGCTGTATCTTACCCCCAAGCTCAACGCTGAACTCGACACTGAAAAAACATCAGGCATCAAGCAACCCAACACACCTACTGTGGCCCTCAAGAATTAAAGCCCGGCAAATTAAAACCTGGCAAATTAACGCTCCGGCAAGCTTCCAATCATCCGGCAAATCATCCGGGTTTATAAAGTATCCGGCTTTGTACGGAGGGTATTCGAATATTCACCTAGAGCAACAATAAGCTGCCATAAAGCGTTGGGACAACGAAAGCAAACTTGCGGTAAATTACCCAAACCAAAATTGTCGTGAGTCATGTCCCTCAGTAATATGGCTGAGGCCACTTCGCCTCATATGGGTCACATTACTTATTTCTTGAAAGATTTTCGTGCATTTATTCTCTTCACTAAAGCTCACACAAATAACATCAGAACAGATAACATCAACGCTCCCCATCATAAAAATCGTAAGCCTACTCGCTAACGCGATGGAGTTGTCTCTCAAGCAGGAGTTGTCTCTCAAGCAGCTGTCTCCAGAGCAATTGCCCCTATGAGTATTGCCATTACCCTAGGCATCACAGCCGTTGCCCTAGTGCTGTTCATCGTGGAAATTTTTCCCGCTGACATCACCGCACTGGGCATCATGGTGTCGCTTGTTTTACTTAAGCAAGTCAGCCCCCAAGAAGGCATTGAGGGCTTTAGCAACCCAGCCACCATTACCGTCATGGCAATGTTTATTCTCAGTGCTGGCGTGGCTCGCACAGGAGTTTTGCAAAATGCCAGTACCTGGCTCACTCGATGGGGCGGTAAACGACTCGGTCAGCAAATTATGACCCTAGGTCTAATCGTCGGCCCCATGTCAGCCCTGATCAATAACACCGCTGTCGTCTCCGTCTTCCTACCCATCGTCGAAGATTTTTGTAGACAGCACCGAATGTCTCCCTCCAAACTTCTGATGCCCTTGTCGTTTGCAACCGTATTGGGCGGCATGCTCACCGTCATCGGCACCTCCACCAGTGTCTTGGCCAGCGGGCTTTCTGGCGAGTTAGGATTGGGTGAATTTTCACTCTTCCAGTTCACCTCATTGGGCGCGATTACCTTCGTCGTAGGCCTGGCATATCTATCCTTTGTCGCCCCTAAGCTGCTCCCCAACCGCCAAGTAGATGATCGCGGACTCAGCCAAAAATACGGCATGAAGGAGTACGTCAGCGAATTGGTCATCACCCCACGATCAAGCCTAGTGGGTAAAACCCTAAAAGGATCCCAGCTACAGCGTCGATTTGATGTAGACGTGCTTGAACTGATTCGCAACAATACTCATTTCCCTCAGCCCTTTGCCGATAAGACCTTGGCAGCAGGCGATATTTTGCTCGCCCGCGGCGGCAAGCAAGACCTGCTCAAAATCCGCGAGAGCGCGGGTCTGGAGATTTTGCCCGATGTCCAGTTTGGCCAAAAGTCTTGGCAGGGCGATATGGGTGAGGAAGAGGGAATTGCTGAAGCGTTGGTGATTTCTAACTCCAATTTGATCGGCTCCACCCTGAAAGATATGCGCTTTCGTCAACGATACAACGTGACGGTGCTGGCAATTCGGCGAGGCGAAGAGTTATTGCGCGATCGCATGGGACGAGTGCCCCTACGATTCGGCGATCTCCTGCTTGTGCAAGGTCCTAAGCAAAGTTTGGTCGGTATTCAAACCAGCCGCAACCTGCTGCTGCTAGAACAGCGAGACCTCGAAACATTAAGGACAGGCAAAGCAAATATTGCACTCTTAATCGGGCTAGCCGTTGTCTTCACCGCTGCAACCACCGAATTTCCTATTTTGGTCTCGGCCTTAGCAGGCGTCGTGGCCATGATTATCACGGGCTGCCTCAAGCCTGGTGAACTCTATCAGGCCGTTCGCTGGGATGTCATTTTTCTGCTGGCCTGCCTTATTCCCTTAGGTACTGCCATGACCAACTCTGGCGCTACCGAGTGGCTCGCTAATCAGCTTGTGGCTGCAGGGGGTAACCTTTCAGCCTATTGGCTGCTTACATTCATCTACGTACTGACCGTGTTACTCACCGCCGTATTATCTAATAATGCCTCGGTCATTTTGCTCTTACCCATTGGCATTCAAGTTGCCAATGCCGTTGGGCTCAGCCCATTCACCGTGATTTTTGTGATCACCTTCGCGGCCTCCAATAGCTTTATGACCCCCATCGGCTACCAAACCAACACCATGGTTTATGCCGCAGGCGGCTATCGCTTTCTTGATTTTTTAAGGGTAGGCGGTCCCTTGAGTGTACTCATGGCAATCATCACACCGCCTTTAGCCATCTGGCTATATGGTCTTTAACTTCCGCATCTGGCTTCAACTACGCTCAGCCACCGAATAGCTGAGCGTATCAGCCACCGAATAGCTGAGCGTAATCGAAGCCAAGCCACGGGCCTGCGGGTGCCCTCCATCTCTGGTAAAACCGGCATACCATCTAGATCTAACAGTTAGGAGAATTAACAAACATGTCAGCAGAACACCGTGGCGTCACCGTCTGGTTCACTGGGCTCAGTGGTTCAGGCAAGACCACCATTAACGATGCCCTCACTATCAAGCTACGCGAGCGCGGCGTCAAACTAGAGATTCTAGATGGTGACATCGTGCGTACTAACCTCACTAAAGGGCTGGGCTTCAGCAAAGAAGATCGCGATGAAAATGTCCGTCGCATCGGCTTTGTCTCTAACCTACTCACCCGCAATGGTGTGATTGTTCTCGTGGCGGCTATTTCCCCTTACCGGGCCATCCGTGAAGAGGTTCGTGCTCGCATTGGCGACTTCGTAGAAGTCTACGTGAGCACTCCCGTAGAAGTGTGCGAAGAGCGTGATGTTAAAGGCCTTTACGCCAAGGCTCGCTCTGGTGAAATCAAGCAGTTCACCGGCATCAGCGACCCCTATGAGGCACCCGCAAATCCTGAAGTCAACTGCGAAACTCACAAAGAGACGCTGGATGAGAGCGTCAATAAAGTGATCGCTAAGTTGGAAGAAATGGGTTATTTGCCTGCTGTGGTTGCAGCGTAAATCAGCCAGGCTGTCTCCCATGGAGACGCTTTGCGTTAGGCCTTGCCATGCCCCTTGGGCTATACGACTACGCTCAGCCTTCGGTAGCAACCATCAGGCCCAACAACTGTTAAATGTTCTCGGCTACACTCGGCTCTCTCGTAGGCTGAGCGTAGTCGAAGCCTCAACTCACCGACCACATTAAACCGACATCAAGTCGTCCAGTTCGGCGTAGTCGGGTAGTGTCGTGTCAATTTGTTTGCCTTGGCGAATGACGACGCGATCACTCTGCTGCCTCGACATCAGCTCATTAAAACTACGCGCCTTAAACACGACAAAATCGGCGCCTCCTCCTTTAGCAATCTGACCAACCGTAGGCAAAACATCACTGAGTCCCATCATCTCAGCCGGGATACTAGTGACAGCCTGAGGCCAATCAGTGATTGGGTGATCCAAATGACCAATCCGAGCGGACTGCGTAAACACTTCTAATCCATCGTGATCGCCATAGGCAAAAAACGGATCGCGACAGTTATCAGACGCCAAGGCCACCTTCACGCCTGCCGCCTTTAACTCGTGCAAAACCGTCACCCCTCGATATCGCGGCGTGTGTCCTCGCTGCCGGTTCTGCAAATATAAATTACACATCGGCAAACTCACCACTGAGATATTCGCTGCCTTCACCGCCTCCAATGTCTTACGCATTTCAGGCTCTGACTGCACCGACAAACTACAGCAATGCCCACAGGTAATACGCCCCTCAAACTGGTGCCGAATAGCCGCCTCAGCCACATGGCGGAGGGAAATATCACTCGGATTCAAACTCTCATCCGTATGAAAATCCAGATCTAAACCCCTTTCTTTTGCCAGCACAAACACTCGATCAATCTGCTGAACAATATCAGGATTTGGGAAAGCAACACCGCCTAAAACGCCCCCAGAACTAGCAACTAAATCAGCCAGTCTTTTACCCTTGGGCTCCATAAAATAATCTAAAGTCACCAGACAAACAGCCTGAAGCACCAGTTTGTTTCGCCAGGTTTCACGTAGCTGACGAAACACCTCAAAGCTGATCTCACCCTGCCCATCAAAAGCATCTAGATGGGTACGAATAGCCTGGGTGCCATGGGCATAGCTACACCTCAGCCCAAAGTCTGCCCGCCGATAGACATCATCAGCATCCCATCGCTTTGCACTATCTTGCTGCACCGTTTCCAGCGCCCCAGCAAACGTCCCCTCTGGATTAGGACTACGCGGCCAAATGTGCCCCTTATCTAAATGCGTGTGCATATCGACAAAGCAAGGCCAAATTAACCCTGAGCACACATCGACAGAAGGGACCTCACTTTTAAATGCTAATTCCGAAGAGCCTGAATCTACAGAGTTTGCATCACTAGGTCTTACACTTACAACCTTGCCGTTGTTAACCTCAATATCGACTGAAACCAGAGGCTCAGAAGGTTGGATGGACTGAGACTGTCCACTCTCCTGACAAACAATCATCGGAAAACCAGAAACAGATTGATGCCATAAAGATAGCGGGACTCGCCCATTGCGCAACCAATAGTGGGCAACCGACGGTAGCTGCAAATAGGAGGACATCGTTAATTAGCGGCCTTGACGACCCACTCAATCACCTGATTACCCAAGCGAACATCGTCTAACCGATCAATTTCACGAATACCTGTAGGGCTCGTCACATTCACCTCAGTCAAATATCCGCCAATGATATCGAGGCCCACAAAAATGAGGCCGTCTCTAATGAGAGATGGCCCAACCTGCTGACAAATTTCTAAATCACGCGCGGTGAGCTCAGTTTTATCACTACGGCCCCCCACCGCCATATTGCCGCGAAACTCTTTGCCCGTGGGCACACGATTCACTGCGCCGATGGGTTCACCATTGAGCATAATCACACGCTTATCGCCGTCTTTGGCGGTGGGCAAGTAGGTTTGCACCATGACGGGCTCTTGGCCTTGCTGGGTACTGACTTCAATAATGGAGTTGAAATTGCGATCGCTCCCCTCCAAAAATAAAATACCTTCTCCCCCCTTACCGCCCAAAGGCTTGAGTACTCCAGCCCCCCAACGGGTCACCGCCTCACGAATGACCTGCTTATCTGCGCTCACAATCGTTTCAGGGATGGCATCCGTAAATTGCAGCGCATACATCTTTTCATTCGCCGCACGTATTCCCGAGGGTGCATTAATCACCTGAGTTTTTGTCTTATCTATATAGTCCAGAATGTAGGTGACATATAGGTAGGGCACCGTCACAGGTGGATCGGTACGCATAAAGACAGCATCCATCTCATCTAGCGAACGCCATGTTGTCTCACCCAACTGATACCAGTCCGCTTCAGAAACCCAATGATCATCCGCTTGAACCACCGGCTTCATCGTCACCGGGGTTAACCAACCATGGGCCAGACCTTTCACCACGCCCAACTGATCAGCCTGGGTAATGTACACCTCATGCCCCAAAACCTGCGCCGATTCCATGATTGCCACACTGGTATCGTGTCCTGGATCAAGCTTGGCAATGGGGTCGATGATAAATGCAAATTTCAAAAAGACTCGCCTCAAAGAATATGTTTAAAAGCATAAGATAAAAACTACTCTAAGCCGATGAATAAGCGGTGCGAAATGAATCATTCTCCCAAGAGAAATAAATCCTAATTGGCTAACCAACAACTAGCCCAAACCAATACCACCGTCACGATACACAGCTAGCATCAGGACAAGAAAACCCCTTTCACATCCTCTACAAATAGGGCCAGAATCTTTACTCTGACTACATCTCAGGGAATAAACGTACAAGCTATCTTAGATACATGTTCGGAAAATGACGAGACCGAACATGACGTGAGTAAAGTAACGGTTATCTTTTTAGGTCGCCTTTAAACTTTCCGAAAAGCCGACAGCATTGTGCCAATTGAAATTGGGTAACATCACCGTTTCGTTCGGCTCTTCAGACTCACTAATCTAAGTGGTAGCTAGGAAATAGCTAGGTGAGAGGAGATTGAAAAATGTTTGTTAGATTAACGCAGGCCACAACCATCACGTTAGCTCTGTACATGTTGCTAGGCTTGAATACGCTTCAGTCTAGTCGTGCAACCACAACCGTGGACAGCTCTGTAGAAACCGCAGAAGTCCTTGTTGCACTGAAAGAAGCCTTGATTCGTCGTTAGGACTTGTCGCGAGAACTTGATCTATCGCAAAGATGGACTCTGCACAGTCAATACCTACGATAAGATTTTGCAGCCATAGCGCTCTAGCTCGATAAAATTACTGAGTTTAGAAGCCCTCTCGCATAGGTTAGTTCTCGAAGAGTTAGCTGTTAGAGCCAGAAGGCTTTGAGCATTTTCCCTAGGATTAATCAGAGTAATATTCATCGCCCAAAAGCTCATTCCCAAGTTTTTCAGCAGTCAGACCATCGATACATTTGACTACTGAAATCACATTTAATGCGTGATTTAAATCATCAAAAGAAAAGACCTTAAAGCCGACAAATCATTTAGTTGTGATTGGTTAGGAGTAGGTTAAAAGTATGTTTTTAACGCCTTAGCGCATGAGTCGTAATAGAGAGAAGCGAACCGCATACTGCGCACTCGATAACAACAAAGGTCCCGCAGGGACTTCTCATCGCATGCGTTCCTAGTGTCAAAAGGCGCACCCTGTTAGCAGGGTGCGCCTTTTGACTTTGATATTTTTATTGAGATTTACAGGCTGAGTGATGTCATGAGCATCGCTCTTAACCGAGCTATATTAAGCGATTTGTCTTAATTGACCGACCGCAGCAGGTCACCCTTGGCTAGCTTGCTTGAACAAATTCCATTGAAAGGGAAGTTGCTAAAGTAGCAGGTGAAAAGCTCGGGGCATAGGCTTCAATAACCCGTCCAGTCTTTGCACAAGCAACCATTAGGTAATCACAGCTAGAGCACTGTGTACGCACAGTGTTACCTTCTGTGAGGTGGTAGCGCTCAGCCGAACTACCACAGGTAGGGCAGTGAACCCTTTGAACCTTAGCGGGAGCATGCTTCTTTTTGGCATCGTTCAATAAGATTGACTCCAAAAAGGACTTCGCTGGTCTTTCCATGGCCTTCATAGTGTTACGGCTTATCCAAAGTTTTGAAACGGTAATACCCATCGTCCCCTTGAAGCACTCATTCATCGCTTAACAAATAAGTGAAAAATGAACACCCAGAATTCAGAGCAGTAACCGATTCATTTGACTTATCTATTATGGCAATTAATTCAGATAGTGAAAAGGGAGCTATCAACAGCCAAAAACCGGGGATCGCCCACTACCAGACCGAT
>JBCDAG010000030.1:0-29797 GCA_039186165.1 Cyanobacteria bacterium P01_F01_bin.53 | reverse complement strand
GTCTCGGGCATTTGTACCCACGTCTCTGCAAAAGTTGCCAGTCACACCCTGCGTATCTTGCTCAGAAAGCACTTTGGTATTGATGTGTTGACCTTTGAGCAACACCCTGTCCGTAACCGTTTTACACTCACATAAGGCGTAGAAGATAAATATGGGCCTAGCTGCCTGATTAGTGGTGTCACCGCTGCACAACGCCCAATTCACATTCAGTGCAGCTACCCTACTCGTTCGCTCGTTAAAATTATCACCGTATACGAACCCGATCCACAACGGTGGCAGACTAATTTTACACAAAGGAGGACTGACAATAATGGAAAATAGCTGGCAAGAAAACTTAGTTGAAAAACAGGTAACCTACACGCTCAATTTAGATGGGCAGCTCATTTTGATTGAGAACGTCCCTGCCCATGTCAATGAAGAAACGGGAGAGCAATTTTTCTCGCCATCAACCGTAGAGCATCTACAGCAAACCATCCTAGAGCAGGAAAGCCCTGATCACTTTATCCAAGTGCCTGTATACAATTATTCAAACAGTGCAGCCTGACGAGACCAGTGCAGCCTGACGAGACCTTCAAGCGCCTAGCAGCCTGCGCTTTTTTGATCCCAGCAGAATCTTGAGAAGCCTAGTGACAGAAGACCTAATTGAGTAGTCCCCTACAGTTAGCACGTTGGCACTCCTATATGACATCACTCCACCAGAGTATGATGCTCAACAAAATGAGTGAGGCATCTTAGAAGATGTGGCGATATAAGGTGTGGCAAAAGATATGGGCGATACAAGACTCGAACTTGTGACATCCTCCTTGTAAGGGAGGCGCTCTACCAACTGAGCTAATCGCCCGAACGTGCGCTTCGCGCTCCGGAATAAAATAATACCAGAAGGCCGCACCCTAGCAAAACCTAATTTTCACCCTTTCCAATTAATTCATTTGTATTACTCTGAAGGGGTCGCATCTTTTCCGCCCACCCATGCCCTCAGGCCACACCCACGATCGCATCACCTATTGGTGTTTTCCCATCATCACCGGACTCACCGCTTGGGTAACCCGTAGCCCCTCCCTCACGGTTATTATTGCCCTGTCTTTTTTGGTGGGCGGCCTTATGCTGGGCCCCGATTTAGACATTCATTCGGTTCAGTACAATCGCTGGGGACCCATCCGCTGGATATGGCTGCCCTACCAAATTGCCCTCCCCCATCGCTCCAAATACTCCCACGGCCCCCTCATTGGAACCCTACTCCGAGTCATTTATCTGGCCCTGTGGATAGCCCTCTTTGTGCTGCTCATAACCCTAGCGCTCAATGCTATTTGGGATGCGCAGCTGACCTGGCAAAGTGTCAGCGCTACTTTCCACAACCTGCTTAAACATCATCTGATTGAATGGTTTGCTATTTTAATTGGCCTTGAAATAGGGGCCATGAGCCATTCTATTAGTGACGTTTTCGGCTCCTATGCCACCCGCAAAAAAACATCGCGCCCCAAAAGCCGTAAAAAAAGCCGGAAGAAAAATCGCCGGTAGTCATCCTCACCTGCATTACACAGCATGCCTGCTTCGGCTAGCAGCACACCACATTTTCAGCAATATCTCAGGAAACTATCAGGAACCTACAAGCTCCTTGTAGAAGGCTAGGAATAGTCTGGCTTCCGTTGTTTGGGAGGATCAGGATAGCGGGTCATGGGCTGGAAGGGAGCTAGGTGAAGGGAGCTAGGTGGTGAAGCGGGGTTGGAAATTTGCGGGGGGCGGGTTAGCGCTAGCAGGCGTGCTGTTTTTAGGGGCGCTTGCCCGTGCAAAGGGCTGGGAAAATTTAAAGCTGCAATCAGGGGCTTCAGCGGTACTTTTGAGCGATCGCGCCCAGCAGGCCATTGCATTCAATAAACAACGAGAAGATTCTACCAACGCCCGCATTGACCTGACCGACCTGCTCAGTGGTGGCGTGGCTAAAGATGCGATTCCGAGCATTGACACGCCAGAATTTGACACTCCCCAAACGACGCCCTTTCAGGAAGATGATGTTGTCATTGGCGTGATGATAAATGGGGAAGCCAAGGCGTATCCATTCAAAGTGATGGACTGGCACGAGATTGTCAATGACACGGTGGGCGGCGAAAATATCTCGGTTACCTACTGCCCCCTGTGTGACACGGTCGTTGCCTTTGACCGGGGCGAGACCACCTTTGGCGTATCGGGCAATCTTTACCAAAGCTGCTTGGTCATGTATGACCGGACCGATGAGACCCTTTACGCACAACCATGGGGGACCGGCATCATGGGGGACAAGGTAAACGATAATCTCCCTCGCATTCCCGCCGTAAAAACAACTTTGGGCAGTTGGCTTGAGCAGCACCCCGAAAGTGAAATTCTTTCTACCCGCACAGGCCACACTCGCAACTATCGGGAGTATCCCTACGGCAGCTACTACACCGACGACAATATTGTTTTTCCAGTTCGCAATCAGGAAAATCGCACCCTTCATCCCAAAACAATCGTCAGCTACATTTGGGAAGCGAATGGAGAAACACCCAAAAATGAATTTGCAGGCGATCGCCTTCAGTTTGTACACGATGAAATGAGGCAAGTCGGATCTCAAGTCGTGGAATTTTCTGGACGCTCCGTCCGCGCCCGCTGGGATAAAGCGCTAGAAACGGTCATCGTAGAGGAAATGGATGGCACCGTTATTCCTAGCTCCACAGCCTTTGCCTTTGCCTACAGTGCTTACTACGGCAGTGATCTCTAAAAATCAACCCAAACGGCGAATCAAGGCCCCTTATCATGACAATGCGTCCTACCCCCTTAAAGGCGACCGTTCAAGGACGTTGTTGTTTTAGCTGTTGAAGTTTCTAAAACACAAACGTCAGGCCAACAGCCAAAGCAACAAATGTACTTAGGTTAAGACAGCACAATACCAAAAGTAAAAATAACAAAAGGGTAATAAAACTTGATACCCCTTATGGCTCTTAGATCCTGCCGATTTCTCTTTCTTACGCTGCTTGACAATCTCTGTTTAGGACGTCTACCTTGGCAGCAACCCGGCAGATTTGCCGAGATTTAAGGGTAATTCCAACACACTTTCGCAGTGGTGAAATTGCCCTCTTAATATTCCCCTTTAAGGAGTCCAATCCATGAAAGTTAACTACATCGCTGCTCTTGCTGCCGCTTCCGTTCTAGGCCTCACTGCTTGCGGTCCTAAGACTGAAGTTTCCGTTCCCGACGTAAACGGTGCTGTTGAAGGCGCAACCGAAGCTGTTGAAGGCGCTGCTGGCGCTGCTGGTGATGCAGCTGGTGCTGCTGGCGACGCTGTTAAAGGCGCTGCTGATGCAACTGGTGACGCTGTTAAAGGCGCTGCTGATGCAACTGGTGACGCTGTTGGCGGCGCTGTTGACGCTGTTAAAGACGCTGCTGATCCTTGTGCCGCTGACCCTTGCGCAGCTGCTGATCCTTGTGCCGCTGACCCTTGCGCAGCTGCTGAGTAATCTTTGCTTCAGTCACTACAGCGATAAGCTAACCGCAAAAGATAACTGGAGAATAGTCCACGGGTAATACATCCCTCGCCTATTGTTCATTATCCTTCGTGAAACGAAAGGACCCAGCGAATGCTGGGTCCTTTCGTTTTGGCTTCGATGATCATCTCTACTGAAATCATCTGTGGCCCTCAAAATGCCACACAACAACCCGCTCAAAACGCCCCTATTGCTGGCCTCACATTGTCGCTCATAAAACCGACCAAAATCTCATTTTGTAGCCTCGATAAAAGGCCAAATGAAAAATGACAAAACAGTAATAAAGCTCGCTTTCCTTGTACATCCTAGCTTAGGCGGATTCACACGTTTCCAGTTGCTTGACAAGCCATAATGGCAAGGCTAAATTTACAGCGATACGGCATCTCGCCGCAGCTAAATAGCTGATACCACCCTATTTAATGCTGATACTACCCTTTTAATAAGGATAAGGAGTACAAGATGAAAGTTAATTATTTCGCCGCTCTAGCCGCTGCTTCAGTTTTGGGCGTATCCACACTCGCAAGCTGTGCACCTAAAACAGAAGTGGACGTTGTTGAGCCCGACGCAACTGAAGAAGTTAATCCTTGTGCAGCCGCTGACCCTTGTGCTGCTGACCCTTGCGCCGCTGACCCTTGTGCTGCTGACCCTTGCGCCGCTGAGTAAGCCTTAACGGTCACTAGCGTTGCGATAACAATTGCAACCAAAGCTCGAGTTTAAACAACATCCTAACGTGAGAATCTCGTTCTGCGGCTAGCCCCGTAGGAACCCTCTCATTAGAAAAGCACGAGGCCCCAGCCTTACCGGGGCCTCGTGCTTTTTTTGAAGTATCTTAGATATCTTGAAAATTTGGCTTTTAAGCATTTTACATTTTTGACTTTTTAACGCAAACACATTTCAGTAAAAATACGTTTCAACAGGAATAACTAGCAACAATACATTCCCCCAAATACTGTTCATCCAAGCCATATTGCAGTTAAGTAGAATGCTGTGACATCCCCTCTGGGATTGCTTATCACAGCTTCAGCAAATTCTCACCTAACACGCCGTTGCACACACCATACTGAGCAAAGTTAGCTTTTTGAAGCGATTCGGCCAACGTGATTCACACCGTGATTTTCACCGTGATTTATGCTCCGGCCAAATCCGCATAGAGCCCCAAAGCTAACCGCTATCCCCTTGAGTATGGAGTCCATCATGAAAGTTAATTATTTGGCTGCGCTTGCAGCAGCTTCAGTTCTAGGTGTTACCACACTCACCAGTTGTGCACCTAATACAACTACCGTTACCCCTGACACCGCAGGTGATGTCGCGCCCGATCCTTGCGCTGCTGCTGACCCTTGTGCTGCTGACCCTTGTGCTGCTGCTGACCCTTGCGCGGCTGACCCTTGTGCTGCTAAGTCATGGAAAGCTGACCCTTGTGCTGCCGATCCTTGCGCGACGGCTGATCCTTGCGCTGCCGATCCTTGCGCCGCTGACCCTTGTGCTGCTGACCCTTGTGCTGCCGATCCTTGCGCTGCCAACTAACTTACCCCGCACAGATCTCCCATTAGTTGTTTTAGTTGGAGTTGTTTTAACAAGATTGAGCATCGCCCAGGATCTTGCCAAATTTGTTAAAACAATCCATAAAAAAAGTCCCTGGCGCTGCTAGGGACTTTTTTTATGCTTTACAGCCCTTTAATTTACGACCACAGATTTGCGATCAACAACAGTTTGCGATACATCAGTAATATCACTATCCTCTTACACCTCAGATCTCCATGAACGTTGCATTTATTGGCCTTGGCACGATGGGCACACCAATGGTGCTCAATCTCCTCAAAGCCGAGCACTCGGTCACGGTATATAACCGCACCGCTGACAAAGCCAAAACCGCGATCGCCGCTGGAGCAACCGCCGCAGACTCTCCCCAAAAAGCCGCTGCCGCCGCTGAAATTGTGATCATCTGCGTCAGCGATAGTCCCGATGTGCAAGCGGTGGTGCTAGGGGATACGGGCGTGGTTCATGGAGCCAAACCCGGCACCTTAGTGATTGATATGTCCACCATTAGCCCAGAAGTCACCCGGCAAATCGCCCAGACCTTGGCCGAGAAAGAAATCCGGATGATAGATGCCCCCATATCTGGCGGCTCAGAGGGGGCTCAACAGGGCACGCTTTCTATCATGGTGGGGGGCGAAGCGACCGATGTAGAGCGGGCTATGCCAGTGCTCACCGCCATGGGCAACACCATCACCCACGTTGGCCCCATTGGCGCAGGCCAAACCACCAAAGCGATTAACCAAATTATTGTCGCGGGCACCTACTGGTCCGTGGCCGAGGGCATGGCTTTAGGCCTCAAGGCTGGATTAGATATGGACAAGGTCGTGCAGGCGGTGGGCAGCGGTGCGGCAGGCTCCTGGGGACTGACCAATCGCTCCGGCAATATGATCAACAATGACTATCCGCTGGGGTTTCGCGTACGGCTTCATCAAAAGGATTTGGTGATCGCACTCAATACCGCTCGAGAGCTAGGCCTGCCCCTGCCCATGGCCGCCTATGTAGAACAAATTGAAAACGGCCTGATGGCGAAGGGCTACGGTGATGAAGATATTTCTGCGATCGCCCGCATTGTCAGAGACATGGGCGGCATTGACTAGCGATCGCTTTTTTGGCCCACCGTCGTAATGTACAAAACAGCCTCTTCCGCAGGGATGCTCAGCAGTTCATTCACCTGATCATCAAAAAAGCCTGCAATGCCACTCACCCCTAGGTCACGACGGATCGCAGCCAGGTTTAGCCGTTGCCCCAAGTGGCCCGCATCCATGTGCAAATAGCGGTAGGCCCTATCCCCATATTTGGCCACCGCCGCCGCCAGGTTCGCCGTGTGAAAAATCACCACCCCCGCATCCCGGCCCAAATCTTGGCCCAGGCACAAAAAGTGGAGATCTTTGTGAAAACGGTTAAAGCGAATTTGCCTGAGCTCCTGGGCTTGGGGCGCATAGTAATAGCAGCCAGATTCCAAGGTTTCTACATTAGAAACCGCCACAAACGTCTCAATCAGGCTCAGATCAAAATAGTCAGGGGACTGATCAAACGCTTGCAGGCGATAGTGCTCTGGATGATAAGAAAAATCGAGCAGCGCAAAGACATCCGCCCGGTGGAGCGGCGCACCCGTGTAGCGACGGGTGGAGCGGCGGGTGAGGAGCGTATTTTCCAACTCTTCGAGATGATCACCCCAGGGAATGGGCTGTGTCGTAGTCGAAATCGTAATCCCAAACGGAAAATTGTACTTATCTGCCGAAGACTTTTCTGAAGGCTTTTCTGACGGCGTCGCGTCGGAAGGCGTCGTTGAGGTTTCTGACGATATTGAGGGTTGAACGTCAGAGGGTTGAGCCCCCTCAGCGGCCGAGTCATCTGCGGTATCCTGCGAGGGGCCTACGGGTTTGGTCTCTAACGGATTAGCCTCAGCACTGTTAGCGCCGGTATTGCTAGTGCCGGTATTGCCATCATCTCCCTGAATATCCGGCAGGGGGATATCCGTACCTCTCTGCTGCTGTTGCCCAAAGCCCGCATCAGCAGCAATCATCGTATTTTCATGGAAGTAGTGGAGTAGCTCGCCATCAGGAACAGGGACAATGTCGCTATGCACAGGGCTAGGTAGCGCACTGCACGCTGTTGGGAGATTTTGGTCTACCTCAAAAAGATCGGCTAGGGCCAAAAGGGCGATCGCACTTTCTTCCTCACCATCCAAATACAGCAGCTGATTCACCAACTCATCGGCAAACCCGCCAATCAAATGGGGACGGTAGTCGCACAGGGTTCCGGCCACCTCTAAGTTCCCCAGCAAATGTCCCGAATCTAAAAACACCCGCCGATAGGCCCGGTCCTTATACCGCCAGGCCGAGCGTTCAAATACCGCACTCACCACCAACGCCATCTGCGTCGTTTCGAGCGACGGATGCCAAAAGCACGCCGCCTGCAACGCCTGCCAAGGATGGTCATCCCAATAGCGCATCAGCGAATGGGTCCGCACCTGATAGTTGTATAGTCCGGCAGGCAACAGCGAGGTCCCCCGAGACACCAAATAAATCTCCGCCGGATACAGTCCTCCCGCCGACGGCGCTGACCGCAAATACATCGGTGCCCCCGACATCGTCATCACCTTTGCCGTCAGTCCGTAGCTATCGATTAACAGTCGCGACAGCCGCTGCCACCATCGCCAATCGTCATCTGCATTCTCCGGCTCACCCTCTAAATAGGGCTTTAGGTCCACATCGTGACCCAGCTTATAGTCCTTGTAAGGCACCGGCTGCTTTGACCAATCCAGCCCCCCGCCCTTGGCACTAATCGTTTTGGGATCGTATTTCGTGCGCTGATGATAGTGCTCGGCAATCGAAAAATCTGCCATAGAAATAGAGAATTTTGGATGGGGCTTAGCCGACTCTAGGGCCTACCTTAAATAATACCTGCTCCCTATCCCCGACGGGTTTCCATAATCTGCTAGTCTTGCGGTTCAGGTAGAATGCAATAGCGAATGGCGAACGTCAGTCACAGTAAGGGGTAGCCCATGCAGGGGAATCAAAAAAATTGGCGCTTTGTGATAGCGACCGGCGGGATTTTTGCCAGCTGGCTCATGCTCAGCAATAGCCAGCTGGCCGAAACACTTGCCCAAACGACCATCCAGACCTCTCAAACACCCGCTACCACCCCACTCACCCTGGCCCAGGCAACCGCGCCAGCGGCTCCCGCCCAGATATCCCCAGCGACATCTCCCGAGACGGTCACGGAAACAGCCCCCCAACCTACAACCACCGCCATCCAGCAACAGCAACGTAATGCTGAAGAGGCCGCTGAAGATGCGCTAGATCGGGCTGAAACTCTGTTTGCCTTAATGCTTGGCGCGCTCATCCTATTACTGGGCACGGGCATGGCCATGCTGTGGGTCCTGCGCCGATCGGTCGTGAATGAAGTCGCCACCGTAGTGCGCACCCAGCTCAACGAAATGACTGAGCTAGAAAATAAGGTGCACAATGCCACCCGCAGCCTCAACCGCGTACTGGCCGACACCGACGATCTTTCCGGTGAGTTAGAAGGCCGCTCCAGCAGTTTTCAACGGGAAATTGTCGCCCAAAGAGAGGTACTGCACAACCTTGTTGAAGAACTCAATGCCTTTAAAATACAAACTGCGAAAAACTGGGAAAACCAGTTGGTCAATATCAATGACCAGCTAGAAGCCACCGCCACCGACTTCGCCCAAACCACCGCCGCCCTCCAGGCCCAAGCCAAGCAGCAGTTGGAAGAGATGCAAACTGAAACCGCTGTGGAAAGTCAGCGGGTGCTTCAGCGTTTCACCACCTCAGAGGCCGAGTTCTCCCGCCATGTCGGCGTGATTAAAGAAGAAACCCAGCACCGAAAAAGTGCCTTCTTCGATGAAGTAGACCGGAAAGAATCCGTACTCTCCGACCAGCTCGGCAGCATGCAGGCAGAAACCATTGCCGAGCAAGATCGCGTACTTGCTGCTTTAAGAGAGGCGGGTCAAAAGTTCGGGCCAAAGCTCTCTGAGGCCGAAGCTGAAGCCAAGGCCAAAATTGAACAACAGCGAGAGAAAAGCTTACAAAATATCCAAAGCGCTGCCGCAGATGCTGTTAAAGACTTAGAAGACGTTCAGGCCAGTGCCCTGGGCCACCGCGAACTTGCCCTACAAAATATCCAGCGCTCTACCGAAGAATTACAGCAGCAGTTCAACGCCATTCGCAATGAGGTCGAAAGCCGCAAAGCCGACATGATGCAAAGCTTTCGGCAGTCTGCCGATGGCTTCCTTACACAGTTCGCCACGCTCAAAGCCGATGTGGAAGGGCGTAAAGGCACCATACTCGGTGACATGGACCGCGTGGCCAATGACTTTAAGGTGCAAATTTCTAGCCTGCAAGGTGACGTCAGCGAAGAGCGCAGCCACACCATCATGCAGTTACAGGCTACCGCTGAAGGCTTCCGCGCCCAGCTAAACAACCTCGGGAATGACTTAGGCACCCAGAAAAGTGAGCTGTACAACGAACTCACTGAATCGGCACGGACGTTTTCTGATCAGCTCAATGCCTTGCAAACCGACCTCGGCGGTCAACGGGATGAGGCCGTGGGCATAGTGCAACAGCTTCAGAGCGAATTTGCCCGTGAGCTAAGTGAGTTGCAATCGGGCATTGGCGATGAGCGGCAGCAATTGTTGCGACAGATAAAAGAAATCGAAGGCAGCTTCACTGGCGAACTCACCAGCGTTCGTAACACCGTCTTTGGTCGTCGCGATGTGATCATCGAAAAGCTCAACAGTTTTGACGCTCGCTTGGGGGAACAAATCGGCGAACTGGCCCAATCAGCCCAGCAAAGAGAGGCCGCAGCCCAAGAGCGCCTAGGACAAATAGAAGAAAAATTTGCCCAAACCCTAGAGGCTCTGCAAGCCAGCTTGAATGAGCGACAAGAAAAGGCCCTAACCGAAGTCACCCAGGTAAAAGAAGAGATTCAGACTAAGCTCTCTGCACTCAACGAAGAGGCCACCACCGAAAAGCAACAAATCATGAAAGAGCTGGGGCGCGTTACCCCTGAATACGTCGCTGACTCATTTATGAATACGTCCCAAAGCAAATTAGATGAGCTTTCAGAGCAGGTAAAGCGCTTGCAAGACAATCGGCCTGAACTGTTTTTAACTGCGGATGAATTTATTACTGAGGGCAACCAGCAATTAGAGAACAAACAATACAAAGCGGCCCTCACAGCCTATGACCGCGCCCTAGAAGTACAACCTAGCAATGTAGAGCTGTGGTTTAGCCGCAGCCAAGCGCTCACGGAATTAGGACAAAAAGAGGAGGCCTTAGCCGCCCTGACTGAAGTCACCCGCCTAACCCCAGAAAACAACGAAGCTTGGTATCAGATAGGTCTATTACTCAGAGAACAGCGTCGCTATGAAGAGGCGCTCAATGCTTTTGATACCGTAATTGAGCGCGAGCCCACCGATGCTAAGGCGTGGCTCAATCGAGGCATGGTGCTAAGCCGCTTGCGAAAACGGGAAGAGGCGATCGCAGCTTTTGATCGGGCCCTGGATATCAATCCCGACTACCACGAAGCCTGGGTCAACCGAGGCGTGGCCTTCGGCATATTGCAAGCCCACGAAAAAGCCTTCGAATCCTTCGATCAGGCCGTTATCCTCCAAGCCAACGATGCCGTCGCTTGGCTCAACCGAGGGCTTGCCCTCACCGAGCTAGATCGCTTTGAGGAGGCGATCGCCTCCTTCGACAAAGCCGTTCGATTCAAGCCCACCCTCTCCAAAGCCTGGGACAACCGGGGCTATGTACAACTCAAGCTGGGCCGCGACAGAGATGCCCTCACCAGCTTCGATAAAGCTCTCAGTGCCAACCCCAACTACGCCAAAGCCTACTACAACAGGGCACTTTGCTACGCCCTTCAGCGCGACAACGATCAAGCCCTTGAAAACCTTCAACAGGCCGTCCGATTAGAGCCTAGCTATAAGCAAGAAGCCCTCGCGGACGAAATCTTTGAAGACATCTGGAGTGACGACTGGTTTAAAGAGCTGGTTGGAAAGTAAGATTAGCATTATTCAATTATTGCCCTCTCAGGAATGAATGGTTGAGCCATCCATTCCTGAATAAGCATAATTATCATGTCTGCAATATTATGTCTGCAAATATTTTTATTAGTTACCGTCGAGATGACAGCCAATTATTTTGTAATTATTTAAGTCAAAGCCTAGCTCAACGGTTCGGTTCTCAGGAAATTTTTCTGGATAAAAAGTTAGAAGATGAAGATAGTATCCCGCCAGGTTCACCACTTGAATCGAAAATTCGGTTTGCGTTGGATGCTGCAAAAATCATATTAGTTGTTATCGGAGAAAATTGGGATGTCCTAGACAAAAACAAGAACAAGCGAATTACCCTAAAGGATGACTGGGTCCGAAAAGAAATTGAATATGCGTTGACACGCGCAAAAAAGGAGCCTGATCAAGTCCATGTGATTCCAATCTGGGTTGGCGACTACCAAAAAATCCAGGAAATGATTGATCACACCCCTCTACCTGGCATAGAGGGCATTAAAAGTAACGTCTACCTTAATTTTCCTAATGAGCATAATGTAGACTTGCTTCAAAGCGATGGTGCAAAAGCTTGTGTTAATAGCAACATTGAAGCATTAGCAGCCACAATTGAGCATTATCTAGGTGATATTCAGAGCTTATTCAAGTTTTTTTTAGAGAACGATGAATATCTCAGCAAAAAATATGATGTCCAAAAACTAGAGTTTCTGGATCAGGGCAGTATCTCAACCCTTTTCAAGACGTTCGATAACTATTCAAAACGTGACGTCGTCCTCAAGGTTCTCAATAGCAAAAGTGAGGAAATTAAAAATAAATTTGATAGAAGTGCTAGGGTCGCTGTAAAATTGTCTGACTTACCGCATTTCATGACCATTTATGATCTCCATTTAGAAGGAGATTACTATTTTTACTCTCAACAATACATAGATGGGAGAAACCTTCGAAAGGTTCTTAGATCTGACTATCCCCAAGGGTTTAATTTTAGTCTGATTCATAAGATCATGCTCAATGTTGGCGAAGCTATCTTACACACTCACCAGCTCGTAGGGAAAAGTCAGATCCAGGCTTCTCTAGGGTATGTTTTCTGTAATATAAAGCCCTCTAATTTGATGTTCGACCAGGTTACGCAGGAGGTGTTTTTATCTCCGTTTAACCTATGTTTGAAAGACGACAATTTTTTCAGCAAAGAGAGTGTCTTTAAAGAATTAGAGCAAAAGAGAAAAGAACTTGAGCTTAAGCAAAAAAATGACTGTGCTGAGTGCGAAGACCTGTTTTTTGAAGAGCTTTCCTATTTACTGCCAGAACGCGTGGATGATGACCGTCGCCCTGCCCCGTCGGACATTTATAAGTTGGCAGATTTGTATATGTTAGGACTGTTAGGGTTTGAGCTATTAACCGGCCAACATCCACCCACCTTTCAAGACTTTGAGAAGCTCAAGTCTGCTCAGGCCAATGCCTATCAAGAAATTACAGCGGCCTCAATTAGTCGCGGGGATGTACCAAAGACATTTCAAGACATTATTATCAATCTCACCAAAAGAAAGCCCTTCGATCGTCAAGCATCTTATTGCAAGGTTGAAGACGCCGTACGAACTTTTAAAAATGTAAATTATTTCCTCAATCTAGCTCAGGAAAGCTATAAATCCTGCCTGGATAGATGTGGTGATGAGTTCGAACAAGAATTCATTGAGATTTTTCTAGACAAGTTGGAATATTATGAGAAACAAGAAAATTATTATGAATCCGCTTGTAAGAGGAGAAAGAAGAAAGAGCAGCCCGCTCATTTACAACTTAGCTTTAAAAATAAAAATGGTGTAGTAGATGAAAAGAAAAAAATGAAGCATGCGAAGACTCTGAAAGAGTCGATTTTGTTTTTGTTTGCTTATTTTGAACAGAGTGAGCGCTTCGTCGCACAAGAGCCAAACATCCTCACGCGTGTTGCCAGTAGTCATAGAACACAGCACAAAATCTCATCGGGCCTCTACACTCCCTTTAAAAAAGCTTTGATCGACACGATGGTTACGCTCGACTACATGAATCCTAACTCACAAAAAAGCAGTAGACGGCTGAAAATTGAGGAAGCCTGGAAGCATGTCGTTGAAGGTGGATTTGAATATATGGAAAAACATGGAAGCTATATGTGAGCGCAGGCGCCATAGGACTTATGCATTGGGCAGGTCAGCCATGCTGTAGGGAAAAATTACCAATTATCCGACGCTCAGTCATGTATCAGTCCTCACAACCATTTACAGCTCGGTGTAGTAAAACGCTATGCGCCTTAAGGCCACAACTGATGGGACAAAAAATGGCGATCTCAGGTTACCCAAAAAGTCTACACCACCAAAAACATTTTCACCGCAGAAAACTCGTTACACAACAAAAGAGAACCCGGTATCAAAGTTGCTGATTGTTTGTTGATCAAAAATAGCAATCAGCTCATCAGCGGCAGACGCGCTCGTGAGCCACAGTTCTGTAGATTGGCCTTGGGTTGTGGCTCCTAACCGGTAATCGAGAGCATCCCCAATCAACTGCACTTGGTCGTACATGAAGTCGAAATCCGTAATGAGCGCATAGTCGAAAACACCCGCAGTGGACGAATCTGCATCATCATAAAAAAGTTGACCGTCACGACCCAACACGAATAAATCAGCACCAGAGCCGCCCGATAGCGTATCAATTTCACCGCGGCCAGCATGGATATCATCAGTCCCCATCAAAACATCTCGCCCAGCAGCAGCCATCAATAGATCATCGCCCGCTCCTCCAAAGAGTTTATTTTCTCCCTGCCCACCAATCAGCACGTCATCACCGGCTTCTCCTGCCAAGTGTCCTAAAGATTTGGTCAACACATCGTCCTTAGAGCCCCCGTGGAGCGTTCCCTGATCATTCTGATACACCCGAATAAAATCAATCTCAAAAGCGCTGGTCTCCGGCGTTGTTTCATCGGGGCTACCGGGCCAGTAACCGCCCACAGCCAAGTTAGCTAACAAATACATGGGCACATCAGGAATATGATGATCTACGCTAAAGAGCGCTTGGCCATCCACAAACCAAGTAAGTTTATCCGCACTCCACGCAACCCCATAGGTATGAAAATCTGCGGAAAAGTCAGTATTTTCAAAGGTTTGCGAGCCTTTGACTAACATCGTATTGCCGGACTCATCGGTGTAATGAAAACTGTTGTAAGTGGTATTGATTTGTTGTCCCAACGCTTCCATAATGTCAATTTCTGGGGGCCAGCCGCCATCGGAGGGCAACATCCAAAAAGCAGGCCAAATCCCTTGTCCTTCAGGGACCTGAGCACCGATTTCCATGTAGCCATAGGTAAAGGCATAGTTGTCATGACTGGTTAATATGCCAGATGAATAGTCAAACTGTTTGACCGATTCAAAGCCATCTAAAGTATCTCCTAGCGCTAGGGTGATGGGTGTCTCTTCCACCTTTTGGGCAACAATGCTCAGCACACCCTCATTAAATTCGAAGGCGTCATAGGTTACGCCGTCAATGAGTTCATTATCACCTACATAGGCTTGTTGTTCCGCATTCCAAAGATTGGTACGCCCCTCATAAAAGTTATGGCTGTAGCGAGTCTCCCACTTATCGGCATCTAAAAAGTCGCTATCAAACTCATCGCTAAACACCAGTTCCCAACGCTCATCATTGGCCGGGTGACATAGGGGTTTTGCAGGCGTCTCCGTATATTGAAAATAGCCCCCTTCCAGCACCAATATTTCTGGTGTCAAATGCTCAATCACAGCAATGAGTTCATCTGTTGATTCCCAGATGCCACTGTCATTAGTATCAAGATAAATTCCGGCAGCCGTTATCTCACGGTAGGCCGCGGTGAGCGCTGTTGGTAGCGAGGCTACAACATAATCACTGGCCTGACCGCTGAGTTGAATGCTGTCTTCTAGTCGGTTGAAGTCTTTAATCAGTGCGTAGTCACTCGCCCCTGCGGTAGCCGCATTGCCATCATCGTAAAAAACACTCTCCAGATTACCCAATACAAAGAGATCACGACCTGCCCCACCAATCAAGGTGTCAACGGTGTCTTGGCCGGTGTTCTGGCCGGTGTTCTGGCCAGTGTTCTGGCCAGTGTTTTGGCCGGTGTTTTGGCCATAGTCGCCATCATTAATATCGCCCTCTGCCAGCACGCCAGAAAGAAAATCATCCCCCACGTCTCCAAAGAGACGATCACTGCCCTGACCACCCGTTAACGAATCATTCCCTTCGCCCCCATCGAGGACATCCTGACCGCTACCGCCCTCAAGATTGTCATCACCTGTGTGGCCATAGAGAGAGTCATTACCTGCACCACCAGAGACCACGTCGTTACCCTCACCGCCAAAAAGAGAGTCATCGCCCTCATTGCCAGCAAGGCTATCTTGGCCTGATTCGCCAAAGAGCGTATCGTTACCGCTATTCCCTTCTAAGTCATCATCGCCATCACCTCCAAAAATTGTGTCGTTCTGTTCATTGCCCTGAATAAAATCGTCTCCACTATTGCCAAAAAGCGTATCTTCATCGAGCCCGCCAGAAATCTCATCGGCATCATTTCCGCCATAAATGCGATCGCGACCGCTGCCACCAATCAGCGTATTCTGACCGCCCTCGCCGTAAATTTCATCGTCACCGTCATCACCCGCTATTTCATCATTGCCCTCGCCACCAAATAATTTGTCTTGGCCAGCTCCACCCCTGAGCCGATCGTCACCACTACCACCAAAGAGTTCATCATCATCATGACCGCCGTCTATCTCGTCATTGCCCTCTTCACCAAAGAGCCTATCCTTGCCACGCCCGCCCCTGAGCCTATCGTCACCCAGTCCACCAAAGAGTTCATCATCACCCCTGCCACCGCTAATGAAGTCATTGCCGACACCGCCAAAAAGGAGATCTTTACCACGCCCACCCTTGAGCGTATCGTCACCCAACGCGCCATAGATTTCATCATCGCCATCGCCACCGTTTAAGGTATCGTCACCGGCGTAGCCATACAACGTGTCATCGCCATAACCCGCATTGATCTCGTAATCCACATTGACTTCCCAGCCACCCCAAACATTGCTGTTTCCGCTCAGGTCTATGTATTTTTTAAGTGGCAGAGATACTGTCATGGTAGTTGTGCCGAGAAAAGGTCGATAAATGATGGGTCGTTCTAGATATTTAAGGATGCACGATATCGCGTCCTCACGCGTGCCACGATTGGGCTCCCCAGTGAATATCGAGAATTTGTTGTAAGTGCTTTCGGAATTTAAGACATGTGGAATGCCTTTATCGTATGTTTTACAACGATAAAGGCATTCCACATGTCTTGTGTCAGAGCCATCGGTGAGGGGGTTTCGGACAAAGTTCACGATTACGTCACGGTAGGCGGGGTTGCCCGGCATTTTGACAAGAATTCGCGAACCTCGTGTTTTACCTTCCTGTCGTTGAAGTAGATAGTCTCCCATTGAGACTCCAATGGTTTATTAAAAAGGCAGTTGTCCCAAGAGAGTTAGTGTTCAGAATCTTTGGTTGATAATTCTATTCTCAGATCCCTGTGTCTGTCTTCTTGTTCGTGTATTATATAACTTCTGTATACGGTGTTCCTAAATGAGCAAGGATGAAGTGTAATGGCGTATGAAATATCAAATTGCGCCGATATGATTCTCCAATTTCTTTGAGAACGATGGGGTCTTTCTCACCAAGACGACGACCGCAGTTTTTAACCTACTTTCGCTTAGAGAAAGGGTGAAGCTGATAAAGGCCAGCAACAATCGCTCGAATAGTCTGCCACTCTGTTGCGATATCGGGCCGTCGCCAATGGCTAGGACGACAGTAGGAAAAATTAATCAGCTTCCAGAGTGTCTTAGATTTTGACGTGGGAGTAGAATCAGCAATTGGATCGATAAATAAACAACCCGTGATTTTGCCAGGATGCCTAATGCGAGCCTTCACTCGAATACTGATGTCTGGCATTTCTATCTTGACGGTTTCGTTCTGAACAAACTTCACAGGTTCATTTACCTTTAGTCCTGTGCCAGCCTCAGAGATATCGACCATGCTGCCACTGTACTGTGTGCCATCTTCTCGAGTAATAAGGCAGTTCACGTCACAATTCACCCTTGGGTAGCCGCGATCACGTGCCGTACTCACCCCAGCCACCAGCGCTGTTGCTAGCAACACAGCATTGACCTGAGCCCAAAAGACATACAGCAAGCCGGTCCCATTCGCGATCGTGCCCCCTTGCCAAAGACCCACAACCATCGACAGCATCGTTAGCCCCAGCAGCAGAACAACAAAGCGCATCGTTCTCAGATTCAAGTGAACCTTGATATCAGACAAGCGTTTACTCGTCACCTCAAATTTGAGCTTCCCCTGGGGTCGCAGGAAAACGCCAAAGGCCACCCTAAAAACATGAAACCCTTGTAGAATAGTGTATATACTGAGCAACAACAAACTCCCTCGCACCCAGCTAATCGTCATCATTACGATGGCATAGCAAAAAAAGCCAATGGCCGTATTATCATCAAAAATCAGTGAAAAGCTTTGTATTCCGAATAGAAAATACAGTATCGGAGTGAAGTAACTCACGAGCTTTAAAATTTCTTCTATCCAGTAGAGCACGCCAGTCAGATACACAAACCGCTGCATCACACTAAACCCTTCCACTCGCAGGGGATTATATTGGCTTCGAATTGTTTTTAGCGTACCTTCTGCCCACCGGGCTCGCTGCTTAATGTATTCGCCAATCGTATTAGCCGCCGCCCCCACACTCAATACTTCATTGATGTAGTGCGTTTTAAACCCCCTCGATTGCAGCAAAATCCCGGTGACATAATCTTCCACAATAGAATCAGTTGGGATACCACCAATAGCATTGAGCGCTGAACGACGATACACAATCGACGAGCCCGAACAAACTACCGCATTCACCGCATCTCGGGCGGGTTGAACAATATGATAAAAGGTTGTTTGATCGCCAGGGATAAAATGACCGCCTAGATTTTTCTGCGGCGGATCTGGGTTATAAAAGTGCTGCGGCGTCACCACCATAGCGGTATTAGGGTCTTCTCCAAAAAAGCCTAACGTCCGCTCTAGAAAGGTATTGAGCGGGACGAAGTCAGCATCAAAGACAACAACAATATCACCTCCCGTATGTTGAAGGGCGTAGTTCAAATTGCCAGCTTTCGCATGGATGTGTTCAGGGCGTGCCAAATAATCACAGCCTAATACGTCAGCCAACTGTCGCATTTCAGCGCGATCGCCATCATCTAGCAGCCATATGCGCTTGTGCTTGCGCGAATACTTAATCGACTGACAGCCAATAATGGTGCGCCGGAGCACTTCAACCGGCTCGTTATATGTCGGGATAAAAATATCCACCGTCGGTCGATATTGCCCGGTGCGGATTTTATACCGATAACGATCTGCCTGCTGAGAACAGTTGGTAGAAAATAACAACAGCCCGTTACTGACCCAACTGTTGAAAACACTTAAAAACTCAAACGCTAACAGCCCCAGCATAAAAATGCTATTTCCCCAAGTGAAAAACAGCGTGTTCTCAATCCGCCAAGCCAGGTATTGAATTTGAAAGCCCGCGACTAAAACCAGCAGCACACACAATAAGGGTTTTGACGGATAGCGGGACGCAAAACAGCGGACCAAACAAAACACGAGAAAAGCCAATGAATAGGGCCAATGCCTATACAGTTGCTGCGTAATAGGACTGACGTAGGCACTGAGAAGAAAGCCGTCGTATAGAAAAAAGAAGAGTGTTACCCCTAGAATGAGACCTTTCCCAGTCTGCAGGCCAACCCGCTTCTTGCGATCGCTAAACGGCCTACTGAAATGAGGGAGAAGGTCAGAGGGTAAAGTTTTGAGACTCAAAAGTCTTATTCCTCATGGACATTTTCCAATCCGCGAATGTCAGGAATCTTTGACTCCATTCTTTTCTGTCGATTGCAAAAATCTGATGCGTGATAGGTCTGATGAGGAAGGGATTGGGAGAAGCCTCTACCCATAGTTTTCCCACGATGGCTCTTTTACTACGACTCTTACTACGACTCTGAGATGGGACAAGAAAAGAGAAGTGACATAACTTGTATGCCAGCGAACTAAGCACCTCCCGGCTCTTAAATTAGGACAAGAGTCTGCAAGGCGCTAATTCCCTGAATCAACCACAAAAATGCCCTAATCCAATATCTTTTCGAAGAATAAAATCAACTTATGTAATCATATGTAAATCTACCTTTCTATTTGCAAAGCAGCAACTTACTTTCTCGTTTTTCAAATCACAACATCTGGTTCACCTCACCACACTAGAGATTATGACGATCAATAGTCGCTACCATTTGGGCCATAATTTGGGCCATGAACGCTCAGCTGCCATTGTTCGAGATGGAAAAATCGAAGTTGCTATTGAACAGGAAAGGCTAGATCGCAATAAATTTAGCTTGGGCTATTTGCTCCAGTCTCCAGGGCAGCCGGAACACATGCAAATTCCGCTAGAAGCTATCCGGTATTGTCTCGAGGCTTGCCAGGTACGGTTCACTGATTTGGCGACCATCACCGCAAATATGCCGGGGGACGATAAAGCACCGGAAATTCTCAACCGCAGCCTGCCGTCGGAAGTTTGCGATCGCATTCAACAGATTCCTAGCCACCATCTTGCCCATGCCTACTCGGCCTATTCGCCCTCTGGATTTGATGAAGCGCTGGTTTGGGTGGCCGATGCGTCTGGCTCTACCCACAACCATCGAACAGAATCCTACAGTCTCTATCTGGGTCAAGGGTCTACACTCACCAATCTCCACACCGAAACCGTAGAGGCCCATCTCAGCGGCATTTCGACCCTCGGGTTCCTCTATGAATACATCACGAAAGAAGCAGGCTTTGTCACCCAGGTGAGCGATCGCATCAAACACGCAGAGGCTGGGAAGCTCATGGGTCTAGCCCCCTTTGGCGGCCCACAAACCCAATGGAATCGGTGGATTAATACGCAACCTGATTCCTACAGTTTAGAGATTTCTCCCTACGATATTTTCTTAGAAGTTGAAGCGATCAAGCAGCGTTATGGCAGCGCCTATGGTAGTCATGAGGGTAAACCCTACCTTCGCGAACATATCGTTGATTTGGCTTACAAAGTACAACAGGAGTTAGAGCAGGCGCTTCTCCATGTCGTAGGTCTTGCCCTAGAGCGTACCGGGGCAAAGCGACTCTGCATTGCTGGCGGGGTTGGCCTCAATTCTGTTGCTAACTATCAACTGCTCCAACAGCTCAATCTAGAAGATATTTTTGTTTTCCCCGCTGCTGGAGATTCAGGGATTGCGGCTGGATGTGCTTACTGGGCGTATCACACCATTGAAGGGGCGGATCACCGTGAGCCTCTCCGCAAGGCGGATTTGGGACGTGCCTATGCTGAGGCGGAGATGGAAAGTGCGATCGCCCAGTTCTCCGACCAAGTACAGGTCACCCCGTTGAGCGAGGAAGCCATGCTTGAGCAAACGGCCACCGCACTCTCCGAGGGCAGTATTGTCGCTCGCTATGAAGGGGGCGCAGAATTTGGCCCCCGAGCCTTGGGGCAGCGCTCAATTATGGGGGATCCGTCCTTCCTCAAAATGAAGGATATCATCAATGCGCGGGTCAAGTTTCGCGAAGCCTTTCGGCCCTTTGCCCCGGTCATTCCCCTCGAAGCCATGGCTGAGGTGTTTGAACAGGAAGTCGCCGCGCCCTTTATGTTATTGGTCGCCAACATAAAGGCCGAGTTTCAAGCTCAAATTCCGTCTGTGACACATGTGGATGGTACAGGCCGCGTTCAGTCTGTTACCGCAGAAGATAATCCCTTTTTCCATCAACTTTGTCATCGACTGGTCTCCAAGCGTTCAGGTCCCCCTGTCCTCCTAAACACCAGTTTCAATGTGGCGGGTCAGCCCATTGTAGAAACGCCTGCAGAAGCGATCGCCACCTTCCTCAACACGGATATCGATTTCCTAGCCTTGGGAAATTACTGGCTCGCCAAACAGCACGTGCCAGTGCTCGACTATGCGTCTCACTTGAGTAAAGTGAAACCGAGTCCCACACCGAAAGGCCTGGGGACAGAAGCACCTTCCGTGATGAAATTGATGCGATCGCTAGACCGGGCCATGTTCTTTGGAGACGATGTACATTGCCCGTGGAGCCCAGCAGACGTCAAACAACTCGCAAATAAAATTGCCCACATGAAGGAAACCTCTAGGCTATTTCCAGAGCATCCTTACCCCGGCACTTTAAAAACGAGACTCGCGGATGACGTTATTCTTCTGCTCAATCCCCAAGCCCAGTCCAGCATCGTTCATCTGAATCATCCTCAATGTACGGGTCACTACAATCCTGAACAGATTAATCTTCTGATGGCCTGCCTCCAGGCAGAGCTTCGGGCATTGGATAGCGTTCGCATTCAGATGCGTTTAACCCACCGTGAATTTCAAACGCATGTTCAATGGGCTGCTCAAGAACTCGCTAACTATCATTTAGAACCTAAAAATCTAGCATTTAGCAGTTTGGCACCCAGTAACCTAACCGTACAGACTCAAGCTCCTGATTCACCCCTCGGCCATCACTTTGACAATAGTTTTACCAAGACTTTTGAGGGCTTCCAAGATCCTGATTTTTCAGCGAGGGAATGTTTAGCCAGCTTCTACAACATCCTCAAAGCAGCGTCTTACAGTGCTGGTGAGATTTGCGATCGCCTTAGCCTCTCATCCCTACAACAAATTCAACCCACCCATCTCCCTTACTATCATGGGCATCTCCTAAGCGATGACCCAATATCTGATTTTATTCGACTCTTTCAGCTGCGGATAGCCCTACCACAAACACGTATTATCCAGCTCTTAGGAGAGAGTCTTTTCCACGCCCTCTGCAAAATGGGCCTTTTCATCCCTCGCAAAGAACACATCCAAACACAAACCCAAGAACAAGCCCAAAGGTTTTGGGCTTCCAGAATTGACCTCTTCGATGTAGAAGGGTTATTCATCGCTACAGACCACCGCTATATGCTGCTGGCTGAAGATAAAACCCTGGACGAAAGTCCGATCATGTATATCGGCATGGATAGCATGGGCCTGGTTTATAGTGCACCGCAATACGACAGCGATCAGTTGTTAGATCTTTGTTGTGGCAGCGGTATTCAAGGGCTCCATGCCTCTCGCTACGCACGGTCTGTCATCGGCGTTGATATCAACCCTCGGGCCATTCGTTTTTCTAGATTCAATGCCCAACTCAACGGCATCAATAACATAGAATTTCGCCAAGGCAATCTCTACGACACCGTTTCCCAGGAACGGTTCAATACCATTCTGGCTAATCCCCCCTTTGTCCCCAGCCCAACCCGAGACTTTAAGTTTAGAGATGGCGGGGCTAACGGCGAAGAAATCTTACAGTCCATCATCCAAGGCAGTGCAGCGCACCTCATGCCGAGAGGCCGCGTCCATATCGTCACAGACCTTGTCGATGTTGACACCTATGAACCAAAACTCAGCGAGTGGTGGCAAGGGGAGGCGACCGAACAACTGGTTCTCGGCACCGCCGATCGGAATGACATTTTGTTTTCAGTGCCCCATAGCCATGCAGCCTTTGACCAAAGCTATGCGCAGTACTGCGAGGCGTTAGAACAATGGCTCCAAAACTTCCACAATGCCCAGCTTACCGCCGTCAATTTTGGATACATCTTTATTCAACACAATCCGAATGCAGCCAATAACACCTACCACTACCGCACTATTCACAATCCCGAAGCGCCCATTCACACCGCAGTAAAAGCTCACTTCCAACAGCGGCACTACCTCTCTAACCCCAGAGAGTTACAGCTGCGGCTGCATCCGGATATCAGCATCAGAACAGAATGGTACCAAGGCCAATCCCGAGTGGAACTATTTTCAAATAACAATCCCTACTTCACTACCTATCCCATTAGTGAGAAAGTGTTTGCCATGCTCCAAGACATTATGGGCATGCAGCCCCGCTGGAAAAACTATGTCAATCTCTCAAATCAGCGCTTTATCCAGGAGCTAATTCTCAAGGGCATTCTGGAACTACAGCCAGCATCCTCTAGCCAACCGGTGGGAACACAGCTCGTGCCTATAGGTCTTGCTGCTTCTGAAGGTTTGGCTACATTACCTACCGCACAGCACTTTGAGCAACAGGAAGAGAACGCCCTGAGCATTGGAGAACTGCAAACTAAAACGACCCCCACATGCCTATCGTCCTATCTATAGGCTTTGAAGATAGGCTGTAAAGCGCACAAAAGGAAAGGGATTTCAGCTTAATTGATTAACTTTATCACTACGCAATTTAACGATGTGTGGTTGAGTTATGGATAGCTTGAGGCTGATTGGACTGGTGCTTAGTGGACTGACGTTGATAGTTCTCGCGAATCATCATTTGGCGATACAGATCAATGAGATTTTGCTGGGCCTCTTCCTTTGATAACCCCTTTACCTGCTCAGACAATACTCGCAGGGTATATTGCTGCTCTAACGACAGCTCAGCACAGTCCACAATGATCCTCTCTCCGTCCGGATAATACGCCTATGATGTCTATCCTCTGTAACTTTGTCGTCAGAATACACACTGAAGCCTTCGAAAGCCATTAGGCTAGAAAGTTACAGTCTAGATGTCTCAATGACTCTTACAGATTCTCTCAGGGTAGAACGCTTTGTGAAAGGCAGAGTATTTATTAAGGATTAATTAAGAAGCCTGCATTGAGAACGATCCCCCGATGAACCCACCCAGTTTTTGCAACGCGCTATCCGCAGAATATCGTTATTTTTTTAAGGTTGCGAAGATACGAAACTACGTATAACTTCTGTAACTAAGCGCATTTTTTCCTCTGGCCGATGAATTAAGATTCATAAACTTAGCAGTGCTCTGCTAGCTTGGCAACCGCTGTATTTAGCGGCATTTTATTTATGCGCTAATGCATCTGTTCACTTAAAGCTACCCCTAATTTTTAAAGATAAAAGAGCATTACGTCGTTTATGTATTGAGGAGTCACGGTTCTCCATGGCAAACAACAAAAACGCAAAATACATTCTATTGGGAATAGCCGCCCTCTTCATTATTTTAGGCGTCGCCACACTGCCCCAAATGCTTGGGTTAGGGGCGTTCTTTTTAATCGCAGCATCGGGCGCGTTTTGTGCGGCTGTGGGCATCGCTGTTGGAGATCGCACTAGCAAGCAATCATCACCCCAAACCACAACAAAGCCCGTCCAGCGACAGCCTAGTAATCAGGTCAATCATCAGGCCAGTAATCTGGCCAATCATCGCAATCAGCCAAACCTGTCGGACTCAAAAACGCCAGCACCCGTTTTAAAGTCATCACGAACAACCTCACATCCTAGTCAGGATAGTCCTTTCCCGAAGGTTTCAGCTAAAGCTGAGCTGCTTCGAGCCAAATCTAATAACAACGAGCAACCTGCGATCGCAAAAGTAGCAACGACCAAAACATCCAAACCCAAAACACCCAAGCCCAAAACATCCACGGTTCAGGGACTAAAGCCTCAGGTAAAAACGAAGAAGGCCAAGTCTACAACATCAGCCAAGACACCGGCTCCCGTAAAGAAAAATGCTAACCAACCGTCTGAGAGCAAAAAATCCAATGCTCAAAAACAGACCAAAAACAAAAATATTATTAATCCTAAAGCAACAAAAACAGCTTCTACAAAGAAAACTATTCCTGCATCTAAGCCCAACACCTCAAAGCCCAATACTTCAAGATCTAAAACATCAAAGCCCAACACCTCATCAAAATCGCCTCTGAAAAAGGCAACGCCAAAGATGCACGCCAACCACCCTGCCAAGCAGCCGGTTACTCGTAACTCGATTAATCATGGTTCTAAAAAAGCACCTGTCAAAAAGGTGACCAGCGTGACATTAGGGTCATATACCAAGCTGTTTGAACCCAATCCTAAAAACAGTGAAAAAACAGCCTTTGCGCATTTTTACTACAAGGGCAGCAATGGGGAGTACTTTGAAACCCCCTTTCAGCAGCTAGCGGATATGGCGGTCCCTGAACATTGGAACTATGTACACGAAGCCTTTCACCGTACAGGGATTCACCTCCCCATACTACTGCGATATATCAACTACACGTTTATGCGCTTGCAGCAGCAGCAAAAAATTAAAGTTACCACTGTAGACGGCGAACCCCGTGCTTGCTTTAATACGGGACTGCAAACAGCTATGGGCAAAGATATCTTCGGCGTCTTTAGTCTGAATGAGCAATGGGGTGCTGGCACAAACTATTCTCAGTGGTGGTTTAAGGGGTGGGCCGATAGCTATTCGCCCATGCTGCAAGGGTTTAGGCCTCTCCCTGAAGTAGCGACCTATATCAAAGATGCAAGCGATCTCATTTTTGATACGAGCTACGATATCGACATCAACTTTGAGCACATTATCAAAGATCAAAAGAACCGCGATCGCCTACCCAAGGCGTTTCAAACAGACGATATCTTGGCCATCAATGCCATCAAAGGGGCAACCGCCTATCTCAAGACAAAAGATCGGCGTAACCGTACCAAGGCTATTCCCTTCTGGTATCCGGAGAAGCAAAAAATCCAGTTTCTCTTTCCCCTCCGCCTAACGGCTGAAGACCATGAGGTGCTGGCACTGGTCGCAGATAAACAGCCCAGTGACAAGCTGTACAAAATTCGTACGGCCCTCACAATGGATATGGCCTATAGCAACGCTCGACTTTTGGGTAAGCCCAACCGAGATTGGCTGAACCCATGAGAGCCCCGTAAGAGATTCGGACTCTTATGGGTTCGTGTGGTTTCGTGTTCTCAATTGCTGCTTTGATGACATCAACCCGTTAAAACGGAACGTCATTGAGGTCATCGTTTCCCTCAGGTGATGATTCGGCGGCGCGACTGACTTCAGGAAAATCAACAACTCTGTAGGGTGATTTGCGAGAGGGTGATTTGCGAGTGTTTTTCTGAGAGGGTGATCTTTTAGGAGAGTTTTTCCTAGAAGTTTTTTTTCTAGAAGGTTGTTTCTCTTTCGAAGTTGACTCTGTCCCTAGCTCTGGCACCAGAGAAAGCTGCCCCGAGGCAGGTGCAACCGTAGGCTGATGATGCCGACGCCGGGACACCCCTTCCTCACTGGTTTGCTCTGCAATGACCTCATACAACAGCGCCATTTTACCGCTGGTGCCCTTGCGCAACACCCGCCCCAACCGCTGAATATATTCCCTGGGCGAGCCACTGCCTGAGAGCAAAATCGCCACCCGCGCATCGGGGACATCGACCCCTTCATTCAGCACGTGGGATACAACAATCACGCTGTACTCACCACTGCGAAACTTTTGCAAAATGGTGTGCCGCTCCTTGACAGGGGTTTGGTGGGTAATCGCCGGAATCAAAAAGTCTTGAGAGATTTTATAAACGGTGGCGTTGTCATTGGTGAAAATCAGGGTGCGTTCGGGATAGTGCTGCCTGAGCAGGTTTTCCAACAGCGTGAGTTTACCGGCAGTGCCCAAGGCAATATTTTTGGCCTCTCGGTGGGCTAGCATCGCCCGTCTGCCTTCGGGTGATTTGGCACTGGCCTGTACAAATCGCTGCCAACCCTGGGCGCTGCTCAGCCAAATTTTCGATGCTTGCAAAAAGTCATTGCGCTGTTTCTGAAGGGTTTTGTAGCGATCGCGCTCTTCCTCACTCAGCTGAACCTTGAGCTGAATCACCTGATAGGGTGCTAGCGCCTTGCCCGATAACTCTTCCGAGGTCCGCCGATACACCACGGCCCCAAGCAATTTTTCCAAATCCTCATGGCGACCATCGGCGCGTTCGGGCGTCGCCGTCAGCCCTAGTCGATAGGGTGCAATAGAATACTCCGCAATGCTGCGGTGAAAATCACTGGGCAAATGGTGACACTCATCGCAGATGAGGAGGGCGTACTGGTTGCCTAAATTTTCTGCATAAATGGAGGCGCTATCGTAGGTAGCCACAAGGATGGGGGTGCGATCGCGTGAACCGCCACCTAACAGGCCCACCTCAACACCCGGAAAGGCCGACTCCAAATTCGCATACCACTGGTGCATCAAGTCCAACGTTGGCACCGTAATTAAGGTACGACGGGGTGTTGAGGCCATGACCATTTGGGCCAGGTAGGTTTTCCCAGCGGCAGTGGGCAGCACCACCACACCTTTGCGTGCATTCGCTTTCCACGCTTGCAGGGCTTCTTCTTGGTGCGTATAGGGCGTCAGCGTCAAGTTATCCTGCAAGTCCAGTGGTTCAAAGGTCTGCACCTTATCTTCAAAACGCACGCCCTCGGCTTTCAGCGCTTCGACCAGTGGGCGATATTTATCAGCGGGCACCCGAAACCGCTCAATGCGATCGTCCCAAACCGCATAGTCAATCCAAGATTTGCCCCTCGGTGGCGGATGCAAAACCAGGGTGCCTCGATCAAATTTTAGGGTGGGCACTCTCGCCATGGAAACGCGTAGCAGCCTCTAGTCCTCGTCTTTAAGCATAGCGGCTGACCCCAAATGAACGCTAGTCACACGCTCGTCAAGCGCTCGCCAGCATCAGAAAAGAGAGGCCCATTGTGACGTCGCCTTAGTCCTGCACAATTCGGGCGATTTTGGGATGGTTCCGAACCGCGTCAAAGTTCACATCGTTGCGGGCCATCAAGCTGTAAATGCTGGGGTTGAGCTGAATGGCCTGGGTGAGGTGGATGGCCGCCGCGTCAGGATTATTGAGCAGTGCGTACGTAGAGGCGAGGCCGTACCAAGCATTGGGATTGGGGACGCGGTGCTGCAAAGACTCCCAAAAACTCTCAAGGGCCTCCTGATGCTTAAACAAGCGATTGAGCAGTGTCCCTCGATAGTTCCAGGCATAGTGGCAGCTAGGCTTGAGATCTGTCACACGCTCTAAGCTATCAATCGCGGGTTGAATTTGCTCCAAAGCAGCCTGGGCCAAAGCCCGGTTGTACCAGGTGTGATATTTAAGCTCGTTGAGTTCTGCGGATTTATCAAAGCTGGCGAGCGCTTTTTCGTATTGTTCTAGCTTTAGCAGTGCCCGGCCTCGGTTATACCAAACCTTTTCATTATTAGGGTCACAGGCGATCGCCCGATCAAAGCAATCCACCGCTGAGGGATACAGCTTCAGCTCCGCTTTCGCCACACCTTGACCATGCCAGGCGCGCACATTGACCGGCTCTATCCGCAAAGCCGAGCGAAAGTCTTTGATGGCGGCCTCAAAGGCCCGCATTTGGATATGGGTTTGCGCCCGATAAATGAAGGCACGCACATTCTGCGGATCTTGCGCGATCGCTCGATCTAAAAGCTCAATCGCACCTTTGTAATTTCCCGTAGTCTGAAGCGCAAACCCGCGTTTGACTAAGGCTCTAATATCCTGCGCCGGATCAATACCCAGCACAGGATCTACCGTGAGTTCCAGCAGGGTGGACTCCATAGGATTCGACGCCAGAGGAGGCTCTGGCATTCCATCGTTAAAGCTGGGTGGGGAAGTGACCACTATTCGCAATTGCTACCAACAACAGCAACACAAAAAATGCACGGCTGATTGGCACAAGTATTCCCAGATAGCTTTAGCGGAGTGGTACGTGCCTATGCGTACCCATGCCTAGATGGCAAAGGAATTTCCATAGGCATTCCCCAAAGCCACCTGCCCAGCAGCACTGTAGTGAGTGGGATCTCCATCAATCAGCACCGTACTCGCAGGCCCGAGCATATCGGTATCCACCAAATTCACCTTAGGATCAGCACCTGAGACAAAGATCTGCGCATCTCGTACATCTTTCCGGTTGTCATCGCTAGTCGGCAAGTCATTTCGAATCAAGCCAATCGACACCTCCAAATCAGCCCCATAAAAATCACGAACCGTGCCAATGAAATTAGTGAGGTTATCTTGGTACCTATCTGCAAAGCCATCATCATAGGTATCGCTCTCACCCTGCTGCCACACCAAACCATCGAGTTCATAGGTAATGCCATTGGTCGTGAGGGTATCGAGCGCCTGGTTCACCGTATCGACAAAGGTATTGAACTGTCGGCCTTTGCCGCCACCGGCACCGCTGGGATTCCAATCTACGTCTAGGCTAGTTGCACCCAAGCCGTATTTCACCAGGTACACATCCTGGTTGGTACGATCCACAATGGTCCGCCCAAAGCTAAACTCAGGACCCACGTTAGTGGTTTGACCATCGAAGCCAGGGGCCAAGGTGACAAAAGACTCAGAAGGTGCGCCCCAAATTTTGGCGCGGGGGAAGGGGTTGATATAGGGCGCAGGCAAGTTAGAGAGCAGCGCTTCACCCACCGCATTCGACTGGCCGCCAATCAGATACACACTCACGGGGTCAGGGGCATTGGCATCATCTACATTGGCAACCGTTACGGTCAAAAACTGAGCGTCAAATTGACCGTTGCGCTCAGCCAACACATTGACTTCATAGTTATTGTCGCCTTCAGCATCCTGAGGGTTTTCCCAGTCAGGCGCTTCCTTAAAAGACAACACACCCGTCTCAGGGTTAATCCAAAACAGATCCTTATCGGCTCCATCATTAATGCGGTAAGTCACCCCCATTTCTGAGCCCAGCACCGCAAAGTCAGTCACGGTACGTAAGTTTTCATTCAACACAATTGAAGAAAAACTGTTGCCAGGTGCATCGGGGTTGTTGTTACTAATAATCTCTAGTGGACCATCGATTGGCGTAGGATCTGGATTTTCCAGATTATTGACTATCACTG
>JBCDAG010000029.1:0-29837 GCA_039186165.1 Cyanobacteria bacterium P01_F01_bin.53 | reverse complement strand
CGCTTAGATGTAGAGAGTCTATCGGTTACTGAGTTGATTGTTCTGAACTAACCAGTTCAGAACAGCTTCCAGCTGCTTTTCGCAGCTACAAAACAGTCTGGGGAGTGCCTTTGGGCGCTAAAATTTGCCAGACTCCAGTATAAAGGATGTAAGACTGTTGTAATAACGGTCTATACCGCTAAGTACTTTTGCAGTAGCTCATCGGATAGCTGAGCGGTTGCGCCTTGCTCAACAATGGTGCCTTTTTTCATGATGAAGAACTTTTGAGCGAGCTTACGAGCAAATTCGATTTTTTGTTCGACTACTACAATGGTGATGCCTTTCTCCTTATTGATGCGGCGCAAGGTATCTTCAATCTCTTGCACGATGGAGGGCTGAATACCTTCGGTTGGTTCGTCTAGCAGCATGATTTTAGGATCGCACATAAGGCCGCGTGCGATCGCCAACTGCTGCTGTTGTCCCCCACTCAGCAAGCCACCCTGACGACTCAAGTGTTCTTTCAACATGGGAAAAAAGTCATAAATCTCTGTGGGAATGCCATCGCCCTTGGTGCGAGCCTTTTTGCCGCTGGCACTAAAGCCCATCTTTAAGTTGTCGAGGACAGAGAGGTATGGAATAATCTCTCGACCCTGGGGAATATAGGCAATGCCTTGGCGCGCCCGCTGATAAGTCGCAGCTTTAGTAATCTCTTTGCCTGCAAAGGAGATACTGCCACTATCGAGCGAATTTAATCCAATGACGCTCCGTAGCAATGTGGTCTTACCAACCCCATTGCGTCCTAGCAAACAGGCAATATCGCCTTCATTCACCGTCATATTTACGTCAAATAATACCGGTGTTGGGCCATAGCCCGCGACCACATTATTTAATTCGAGCAACGGCTGATCAGCCGTCTGGGCTCCTTGTTTCTCAAGCAGCGGCGTTGATTGTTTCACGACCTAGGTATACCTCTATCACTTTAGGATTACTTTGAACTTCTTCCACAGAGCCTTCTGCTAGTACCGCACCCTGGTGCAGAACCACAATCCGCTCGGCAATCTGTTTTACAAATTCCATATCATGCTCAATCACTACAATGGAGTGAGACTTAGCGATGCTCTTAATAATTTCGCCCGTTGCATGAGTCTCTTCCGCCGTCATCCCAGCGGTGGGCTCATCGAGCAGCACAATCGAAGGATCTTGTGCCAACACCATGGCAATTTCTACCCATTGCTTTTGGCCGTGGGAAAGTGAGGAGACTTCCTCAAATGCCTGATCGAGTAGGCCTGTGCGCTCTAGTACATCGTAAATTTTGCCTTTTTTCGCCTTCGTGAGTTTGGCCTTCATCGCCGCAAAAATGCCGTGAGCGCCTTTGAGCGCAAGCAATATATTGTCAAAAACCGTTAACTCGTTGTAAACGTTTGGGTTTTGAAATTTACGCCCAATGCCCATGCGAGCGATTTCGTAGGGACGCTTATTGGTAATATCTGTGCCGTTGTAAAACACATTGCCAGAGGCTACTGGAGACTTACTGACAATGGCATCTAACAACGTGCTTTTTCCGGCTCCGTTAGGGCCAATGATGGTGACAATTTCGCCATCATACACCTCAAGGTTTACCCCCTTAAGGGCCTTAAATCCTGAAAAAACAACGTTTAAGTCTTTGACGGATAAAACGGCTACTTCTGTTGATGTTGTCGGGTCTGCTGTCATGGTTGCCGCTGTCATTGCACTAATCCTTCTAGGCTCCTGTTAGGCGGTTACGGAAAAATAATTCAGGAAACAATCGTAAAGCGGTATGGCGTAAAGCAGTATGGCGTAAAGCAGAAATTGAGAGAGCCCTTAAAAGAGGCCTTAAGGAAAGTTGCCTTCGTAGAAGATCTTTTAAGAGCTACGCTGTGCAGGCTCAGGCTGAGGAGCTGCTGGCATCTCCGATGTGATATCTATGGGAGCTGTCGGCGGTGAGGCCGCTGCGCCTGCTAATGGTTTTCGCTTAGACAAATTAGAGAACCGTAACTGTTTGGGTATCAAACTCATCAAACCATTGGGGATAAAGAGCACCACAATCAGTAGCAGTATCCCAACAATGAGTTGCCAATCCTGGGTGACTTTCTCCGCAGAGTTTTGGATCTGCCCAAGGATCATGGCAGCCGCCATGGGGCCGACCAGAGTCCCTCGGCCTCCAATCGCCACCCAAATCACCACCTGGGTACCAAAGGCAACCGCCAGGTAAACTGGTGAAATGAAGCGATTCAGGGGGACAAACAATCCACCCGCAACGCCTGCTAATGCAGCAGAAAGCGTCCAAATGAAAATCTTATACTGGGCGACATCGTAGCCGAGAAACGCAATCCGATTTTCATTTTCATTAATTGAGCGTAGGATCAGTCCAAAGTTTGATTGAGTGAGCCACCAGCCCAACGCCAGGACAAAAACGGTGTAGGCCAGAATCAAAAAGTAAATGCCTACAGGCGGAATCTCCGTCCCAAAAACACTTAGCTTACTCACGTCGGTAATGCCATTAGTGCCCCCGGTGTAAGCCTGCTGACTGATAAAAAAGGTCGTTAACGCCGACGAGAGTGCCAGAGTAATGATCGTGATGTACACCCCGCTCACCTTCGAGCGGAACATAAAAGACCCTGTGATGTATGCAAATAGCGCCGGAACACCCACAACGGCCAGCATCGCGATTGGGAAAAATTTTAGCGGTGCGATAAACCAAGGGAGGACTTCCAAACCATTCCAAACCATAAAGTCAGGGAGTTCACCACCGTAGGTGTTACTGTCCGCAGAGAGATTCAGCTTGAGATAGTAAGCGGCTGCGTAGCCGCCCAAGGTAAAGAAGATGCCATGGGCAAAGCTCAAAATACCGGTAAAGCCCCAAACTAAGTCCAAGGTGATGGCGAGGGTGCCAAACAACAGAAGTTTGGAAACCAGGGAGAGCTGAAAACTCCCAACTACAAAGGGAAGAATGATAAAAATCAGCAGGATGATACCAAAAATTGCAGCCAGTCTTTTGGGAAAGGTTGACTGCTTGTAACCCATTACTACGTTTGACATAGCCAAGCTCCTAAGGTGCGTCTTAATCACACACAAAACATCAGATCAAAATAAGGTCGCCTATTAAAGCTGCACGCTTTCAATTCGCACTCTTTAAAGTCACACCTATTAAAGTCACACCTATGTCCGCTTTTGAACGGTGAATAATCCTTCAGGACGATATCGAATCAGAACAATGACTGCGCCCAGCACTAATACTCTGGCGGTCGGATCATTCAACAGGAAGGCAATGATGGCATTGGACTCGCCAATCAAGAATGCACCAGCCAAAATGCCAATGAGCTTATCAACACCGCCGGTAACAACCACCATCCAAGCATCTACCAGATAGTCTTGACCCATCGGTGGAGCAACTGTTTTAAGCGCCGAAATTACCGCGCCCGCAATGCCCGCTAGGCCGCATCCGTAGGCAAAGGTGCCCATGTCTACCAGCTTGGTGTTAACCCCCAAGCACTGAGCCATACTGCGGTTTTGCGTAACGGCCCTGACCTGACGCCCCCAAGAGGTGCCGTAAAAAAGGAACATCGTGATGGCTAACAGTACCAGGGCAACGACGATGATAAAGAACCGATAGTAAGAGAGCGAAATCAGGGCTGAACCTGACTCATCTTTGAGAAAATCGATACTGCCGGAGAGATAGGGCGGTGACTTTACGTATTTAAGTTGGGCCGTAAAGATCAGCTTAATCACGCCCTGTAAAACAATACTCAATCCCCAGGTGGCAAGGAGGGTTTCCAGTGGTCTGCCGTAAAGCCTGCGAATGATGGTGAGTTCAACAATGGCCCCGACGATGGCGGTGCCAATAAAGGCGAAGGGAATCGTCATAATCAGGTCCATCTGGAAGGTATCCTGCATCCAAAAGGTGATATAGGCTCCCAGCATAATGAACTCGCCGTGGGCCAAATTAATAATGCGCATCACCCCAAAGGTGATGGCTAAGCCCATGGCTGTTAGCAACAAAATGCCGACAATGCCAATGCCATTTAGTGCTTGGTTCGCAAGGGATACAAATGAAAAAGGTTCTCCGGCAGATTCGGCAACGGCTGCAGCTTCTTCCTGCGCTAAGAGGTAAAAGGGCGATGACAGCATGGAAGATAGGGCAAAATCCAACATAGCGCTTTCGGTAGAGTTGAGAGAGAAAAGTCTTGAAAAAACGAACAGCGTGCCTTAGTGGCACGCTGTTGGGTAACCGCGCTTAGAGGAACTTGGGTTCTAAGTCTTTACCGGTTTCTTTGGTGGGGTCGCTGCGATCATCGGGCGTTGCGTGAACGCACATGCGCCCTTTGTACAGGGCTTGACTCCATGGAATGGGCTTAACGGCCGCATCTGTTGCGAAGACAATTTCAGCCTGACCATCTTCCTTCCACTTACCAATTCTGGAGTATAGGTAAGCGTGGTAGTTATCAGCATCCATCTTCACAGGCACCTGAGGCGCGTTAAACTCCTGCCCACGGGTGGCTTCACGGAGCGTCTCTGTGGTAATTTCGTCGCCCGCTTCCAACACATCTTTCATTGCTTGGGCCATGAAGAAGGTTTGAATGTAGGCTGCTTCCATCACACCGTTGGTGACTCGGCCATCGCCAAACATTTCCTTGAACTCTGTCACAAAGGCCTCATTTTCAGGCGTTTCTACACTTTGGAAATAGTTAAAGCTGCTGTAGTGGCCGGCTGAATATTCAGGACCCATGGCCTGAATTTCTTCTTCGGTAGTTGGATAGGCCATGATGGGAATATCCTCAGCGGTAATCCCGGCATCTTTAAATTGACGGTAGAAGGCTGGGATGGAGTCACCCACCAAATTACTCAGGACAAAGTCGGGCTTGGCAGCCTTGATTTTGTTGATGATGGTGATAAATTCTGTGGTACCCAAAGCGGCGTACTCGTCACCCACTGCTTCACCGCCTGCTTTTTTCAGCTCAGCGATCGCAATCCGATTACTTTCCTTGGGATAGATGTAGTCAGAACCAATAAAGAAGCCCTTAGGCCCAAAGTTCTCCTTACAGTAAGGAATCGAATCTGTGATTTGTTGGTTGGGGGCTGCGCCGGTGTAGAAGACGTTGGAGCTACATTCGTTGCCCTCGTAATAAACCGGGTAGTAGAGAATGGAATCTTTCTCTTCAAAGACAGGCAGCACGGACTTTCGGCTAGCTGAGGTATAGCAACCGAGAACGCAAACGACCTGATCTTCATCGATCAAGCGCTTAGACATTTGGTTGTAAAGATCCCAGTCGGAGTTGGGGTTAACCACTACCCGCTCAATTTTTCGACCCGCGATACCTTCACCGTTGCCTTCCCAGGGGCCTGTGCCCGAATTGATTTGCTCAATGGCTAGGAAGGTTGCGTCCTGCAAGGACTTTTCAACAATTGCGATGGTGCCAGTGGTGGAGTACATTACCCCAACCTTAATCGGGTTTTCACCCAAATCTCCTTGGGATGCACCACTGCCACTCCCGCCTGTGCAAGCTGCCAGAATGCTGGTGCCAGCCGCAAGGGAGCTATATTGGAGAAACTTTCTCCGACTAAAACCGCTTGAAATCATGGGGGACTGTTTAGACATTTTCCAGCTTTTATAACCTCACACAATACAATTGAGCCCTTGCTTACGCCACGCAAAGCATGCGCGTCAAAAGCAATGAAATTGTTCTCAATAATTAACCCTGATGTGCAATACGAGTTTGTTGATTGGCTGAATTTACTGCCGAATAAGAACTCAATGGCGGCTCAACAAATGGCCAGTGAGAAATTATCTCAACTCACTCATATCCAGTAAGGTTTCATATAAGAGTGAATGGTAGAGAGTGCAAGAAGCAGACTTTGTGTCGAATGTTACGAGGGACAATCAAGTGTTAGTTTGTTGACAAATGAAATTAAGAGAAATCAAGTGTTAGTTTGTTGACAAATGAGATGAAGAACAATCACGCGTGGGTTTGTTGGTAAGTAACGCTGCAATGCCATAGAACAATTAGGTGTGAGTTTTCTGACAAATGAGTCAAGGCGTAATTAAATGTGAGTTTGTTGACAAACGATATTTCAGGACTCTTATGCAGCTATTATCTATAAATGAACGCGAACTCGCGTATATTCGCTGCGGAATGGATTGTTGCCCGCTAGTGATTTTTAGAAAAACTTTTTGATGAGTGCTGCCTACAGGCTATTTGCGGCATTCGCTACAAAAATATTACTGAAAAATATTTGTTGGGAATTTGTTTGTCATCAATTCTTGTTATTGATTGATTTCTGCTGGCTCTTGTTGTCGATTCCTGTTATCGATTGACTGTTACTAAAAGCCTCCTATCGATTTTTTGTCGATCAGTTGATTCTGTTTATCGATTTATCGATTCTGTTAATAAGGAGATGCTTGTGTAGAGGTGTCTTCAAAAAATGACGCGCTACCCCTTGTTCATAATTCTTCTTGTGTAGATTTTTTTGGGGAGATCTATTTATATGTATTTGACGCCTAAAGGGTCTGAACGGTTGACCTTGTTTACGGCTGCAGAAATTTCTCGTAGGCGAAAAGAGCGGGGGATTAAGCTCAACGTGCCGGAGGCGATCGCATACATTAGCGATTACATTGTTGAAGGTGCACGGGAAGACAAAACGGTTGCCCAGCTTATGGCTGAGGGAGCAGCATTGTTGAATACTCGTGATGTTTTGCCAGAGGTCCCTGACTTAATCCCGTTGATTCAGGTTGAAGCCCACTTTAATGACGGCACCAAATTGGTCAGCATCCACAATCCTATTCGGCCCCAGGAGGCTTAGTCGATGGCCGGTTCAATGGTGAGTTCTAGTGATGACCTGTCGTTGGATGCTCAGTCTTTTCCGCCTGGTGCGGTGATATGTCAGCCGGGGACGTTAGTGCTCAATGCGGCGCGAGCATTGAAAATGCTGACGGTGACTAATGTAGGTGATCGCCCGATTCAAGTCGGTTCTCACTTTCACTTTTTTGAAGTTAATCGCATGCTCCAGTTCGACAGGGCCGAGGCGCTGGGCTTTCGCTTAGACATCCCCGCAGGCACGGCGGTGCGGTTTGAACCAGGCGATACCAAATCAGTCGCGGTGGTGGCGTTGGCAGGCGATCGCATTGTTCTCGGGCTCAATGATTTGGTCAACGGTGCGCTAGATAATCCGCAGGTCAGCGCTGAGGCGATTGCCCGCTGCGAAGCTCAAGGCTATAGCTCTTCTTAAAAACTCTCTACAAAGCCTCTTTGTAAAAACTCTCTGCAAAAACTCTCTTCTGACTCTCTCTTCATCAATGGATCTCCATGGAAATTAGCCGCGAGCGTTATGCCGAACTCTTTGGCCCCACTACAGGAGACCGGGTTCGTTTGGCCGATACCTCTTTAATTATTGAGGTAGAACGCGACGATACCGTCTACGGTGATGAATGTGTGTTTGGGGGTGGTAAAACGTTGCGCGATGGCCTAGGTATGGCGGCTGGCGTTACCGCCGCTGACGGTGCCCTGGACTTGGTGATTACCAATGTGCTGCTAGTCGATCCGGTGCAAGGCATTGTTAAAACCGACATCGGCATTAAAGACGGCAACATTGTTGGCATCGGCAAGGCCGGTAACCCCGGCATTATGGATGGCGTCACCCCGAACCTGATTATTAGCGCCAATACCGATGTGCGTGCGGGTGAGGGCCTCATCGCCACCCCCGGCGGCCTAGATGGTCACGTTCACTTTGACAGTGCGGGGCTGTGTGCAGAGGCGCTCTCCAGTGGGCTGACCACCATGCTCGGCGGTGGGCTGGGGCCAGTTACCGTGGGCATTTGCACGAGTGGTGCGCACAATATGAGCATTATGCTCAAGGCCTCAGAAGCCTTCCCGATTAATTTTGGCTTTTTGGGCAAAGGCAGTTCTAGCCTGCAAGAAAGCCTGGTAGAACAGGTGGCCAATGGTGCGATGGGCCTAAAAATTCATGAAGACTGGGGCGCGATGCCCTCAGTGATTGATACCTGCTTAAGCGTGGCTGACGAGTACGACTTTCAGGTGAAAATTCACACCGATACTTTGAATGAATCAGGGTATGTGGAAGATACCCTGGCTGCGATTAAAGGGCGGACCATTCACACCTATCACACCGAAGGCGCAGGCGGTGGCCATGCTCCAGACATTATTAAAGTGGCGTCTTTTCCATACTGCCTCACCTCCTCCACCAATCCCACCAATCCCTACACCGTCAATACCTTTGATGAGCATTTGGATATGGTGATGGTGTGTCACCATTTAAACCCGCGAGTGCCGGAAGATGTCGCCTTTGCCGAATCTCGAATTCGCGCAGAAACCATTGCTGCCGAAGATATTTTGCACGATATGGGGGCGATTAGTATGCTGGGCTCCGACTCCCAGGGCATGGGGCGGATTGGTGAAGTAATTTGTCGGACGTGGCAGCTGGCGTCGAAAATGAAAGATCAGCGGGGGATGCTGCCAGAAGATAACCCCCGCAATGACAACTTTCGGGTGTTGCGTTACCTGGCTAAGTACACGATTAATGTTGCTCGTACCTGTGGCATTGCCGACTATGTGGGCTCTATTGAGCCGGGGAAAATGGCTGATATTGTTCTTTGGCGGCCCGGCTATTTTGGCATAAAGCCTGAGCTGGTGATTAAGCAGGGGTTTATTGCCTGGTCACCCATGGGCGAGTCGAATGCATCGCTGATGACCTGCGAGCCGATTTTATATCGCCCTCAGTGGAGCAGTTTTGGTAGTGCCCCTGCTGCGACCTCTGCCTGTTTTGTCACGCAGCTGGCGTTGGAACGCGGCCTTGCCGACAAGCTTGAATTGAACAAAGCCCTTTTGCCGGTGAAGGACACGCGAAACCTGAGCAAGGCAGATATGTTGCACAACGATGTGTGCCCTGATATTGACGTCGATGCCGATACCTTTCAGGTGAGGGTGAATGGCGAGTTGGCCACCTGTGACCCTGTGGACAAGGTGCCCTTAGGGCGCCTGTATGTTTTTCGCTGATGGTTGCTGATGCAAGACCACTGATGGATAGCTGTTAAATGGAGGGCTGCGATGGTAAATGTTCTCGAACCCTTGACTGACTCTGGTAAAACGGCACAACTTGTACAGTCGTCACAACCGACTCAACCGTCTCCGCATCTGTCGATTCGGGTGGCTCGTGCCCGCACAGATGCTCGCTCCTTTATTGCCCATCAGTATGCAACCTTTCCTTTCCGGCTCTCTGGCAATCTGCGGTTAGATGCTAACAATTCTCATCGGGCTTATGCCTATGTGATGAGTGCTTCTCCAGGTATTTTGGCAGGGGATGATTTGCGCTGGGTGGTTGAGGTGGGCGATCGCGCTTGCTTGTACCTGACCGACCAATCGGCGACAAAGGTCCACAGCCAGCCCAAAGAGGGTGCCACCGCTCGTATGACCTACGACTTTACGGTCGGTGCTGGGGCCTATTTGGAATACATCCCAGAGCCCATTATTTTGTTTCGGGCGGCGAACCTGACTCAGGAGACTCACATCATGCTCCATCCCGCAGGCACCCTTGTTCTCGGTGAGATCATTGTGCCAGGGCGACTGGCCAGGGGCGAATTTTATGACTTTGAACAGTTTGTCAGTCGATTGCAGGTGCGATCGCCAGATGGGCAATTGTGTTTTGCCGATACCCTGCGATTGCTCGGCGCATCTAACCGTTTTAGACAAAGCCCTATTTTCAGCGACTGGGCCATTCTGGGAAACTTTGTCGCCGTTGTGCCTGGTGTGGACTTGGCTAAGCTCGCTCACAGGCTAGAGGACAACAATCAGCACGAGCTGCAGGTGTGTAGTTCTCCATTGCCTGGTTGTCATGGATTGTTGGTCAGGGCAATGTCCACCCAGGTGAGTATTCTCAAAGCTTACCAGCGCTATTTGATCGGCTGCGTACGCCAGCTGACTGGCCACTCGCCTTTGCCACCGATTCCTAAGTAGCCTGTTTCTGAAGGGGCTGTGCTATTTTTTAGTGCTATTTTCTATTGTTCTCTTTAGCTTATCTCTATGTTCTTTTAAAGGGCTCAGCTCTATAGTAGTTTTCCAAAAGGGTAGTTTTCCAGAAGGGCCTAGCTCTGCGGTTTTTTCTATGACTTTTTCTGTGGCTTTTCAAAAGGGCGTGTCTGGAAAGCTGATCTGGGCATTGCCACTTAGGCTATGTCACGTACACGACTTTTTGTATAGGGTTTGTTGCTTAAACAACATAAAAGACATGATCTTTGTAACAATTTGGCCGCTTTTGTTAAGCCATCTATTGATTTTGTTAAGGCTGGTCTACGTAGGGTTAGCTCTCGAGTAACAATATAAAACCGACCTCGCTCGAACCGATGTGATGCCTGCCACAAGTGCCGTCAAAAAACACATTTGGTTATCACCAGCGATTGTTATTCCACCGCATCACGATATGCTGTGGATTTTCTGTCTCCAGGAGATTTTTCGTCTGTGATGGTGGGGGTGGGTGCATTAGGCCGGTCTCGGCACGATTCTCTACTGCTCTTTTCTCGGGTTTTGTTTGATGGGTCCTTCGCTCCAAAATGACCAACGTGTAAATAGCTCCACTAAAGGTTCTGCATTTAAAGGCTCTACATTGTTACCCCCTCAGCAGGGCCTTTATGATCCACGGCATGAGCATGACGCCTGTGGTGTGGGCTTTATCGTGCAAATGAAAGGAAACGCCTCGCACGATATCGTGCAGCAGGGCCTCACCATTTTGCTGAATTTGGACCACCGGGGAGCCGTTGGGGCCGAGCCGAATACGGGTGATGGGGCTGGTATCCTGCTACAAATTCCCCATGCGTTTATGGCGAAGGTGGCCGCAGAGGGTGGCTTCGAGCTTCCGGGAAAAGGAAAGTACGGCGTTGCGATGATTTACGCCAGCCCAGATGCGGATGCGCGGGCAAAGGGCCGGGTGGCCTTTGAGCAGGTGGTGGCTGATGTGGGTCTAAAGGTGCTGGGTTGGCGGGACGTACCCACGGATAATTCGTCTTTGGGGCCAACAGCGCAGTCGAGTGAGCCATTTATGCAGCAGGCCATCATTAACAATGGCGGCTTGGCCGATGAAATGGCCGATGAAATGGCATTGGAGCGCAAGCTGTATTTGGTTCGAAAGCTGGCTCACCGGGCGATTCGGGGAGCTGATATTGAGGACTATTGGTACATCGCCAGCATTTCTTGCCGCACGATTGTGTATAAGGGCATGCTCATGCCCGAGCAGGTGGCGAAGTTTTACCCAGACCTAAACGATCCTGCTTTTGAAAGTGCTTTGGCGTTGGTGCACTCGCGCTTTAGTACGAATACTTTCCCAAGCTGGGAGCGATCGCACCCCTACCGCTACATCGCCCACAACGGCGAGATTAACACTCTGCGTGGCAACATCAACTGGATGACCGCCCGCCAATCCATGTTTAGCTCTGAGCTATTTGGTGAAGACCTCGATAGAGCAAGGCCGTTGATCAATATTGACGGCAGTGACTCGACCATTTTTGATAACACCTTGGAGCTGTTGTCACTCAGCGGCAGGTCGCTTCCTCACGCCCTGATGATGATGGTGCCCGAGCCTTGGTCAAACCATGCCACCATGGATGCCAAGAAAAAAGCCTTTTATGAATACCATTCCTGCCTGATTGAACCCTGGGATGGTCCCGCGTCTATTGCCTTTACTGATGGTACCCAAATGGGCGCGGTGCTCGATAGAAATGGTCTGCGCCCCGGTCGGTACTATGTCACTAAAGACGACCGCGTGATTATGGCCTCTGAAGCGGGTGTGCTGCCTGTGCCTCCCGCCGATGTAGTGAAGAAAGGTCGCCTAGAGCCCGGCAAAATGTTCTTGGTGGATACCAAGGCGGGGCGCATTATCCCCGATGAAGAGATTAAACAACAGATTACGGCGGCTCACCCCTACCAAGACTGGTTAGACAAGCATTTGGTGTCTCTTGAGGACTTGCCCGAATCTTCTCAGTCGGTAGAAGCTTCCACCGATAAGGATGCGGTCACCCAGCGCCAAATGGCCTTTGGTTACACCTTTGAAGAATTGCGCATGCTGCTGGCACCCATGGGTCAAAACGGCGTGGAAGCCATCGGTGCGATGGGCACAGATACGCCCCTGCCCGTGCTCTCTAACCGGCCCAAGCTACTCTATAACTATTTCCAGCAGCTCTTTGCCCAGGTGACGAATCCTCCCATTGACTCCATTCGTGAGGCGATTATCACCTCGGCCACCACCACCATTGGCTCCGAGAAAAACCTGCTAGAGCCCGATCCCGATAGCTGCCATTTGCTCCAGCTAAAAACGCCCTTTATTACCAATGCGCAGCTGGCAAAAATTAAGCATAACGACCAGTTTAAAGTTTCGGTTATGCCGATTTTGTTCGACCCTGATCAGGGTGAAGCGGGTCTAGCCGGTGCGATGGAAGCGCTGTGCATGAAGGCTGATGAAGAGATTGCGGCGGGCAAAGAGATTTTGATTCTCTCCGATCGAGAGATTTCTCAAAGCCGTGCGCCGATTCCGGCTTTGTTGGCAGTAGCTGGCTTGCACCACCACCTGATTCGCAACGGCACGCGCACCCGTGTGGGGATTGTGTTGGAGTCGGGTGAGCCCCGTGAGGTGCATCATTTTGCCGTGCTGCTGGGTTATGGCTGTGGGGCGATTAATCCCTACATGGCCTTTGAAACGTTCCAACAGATGATTAATGAAAATCTGTTGCGCGGTGTGGAATTTAAAGATGCCTGCAAGAACTACATTAAGGCCACCACAAAAGGGGTGGTGAAAATCGGTGCAAAAATTGGTATCTCTACGATTCAGAGCTACCGTGGTGCGCAGATTTTTGAAGCCATTGGCCTCAACGATTCTGTAATTGGCAAGTACTTTACGTGGACGGCCTCACGCATTCAGGGTGTGGGGTTAGACGTGCTCGCCCAAGAAGCGGTGATGCGCCATCGCCATGCGTTCCCCGATCGCCCCACAACAGAATTGCACAATGCGGCCACCCTAGAGGCGGGCGGTGAGTATCAGTGGCGCAAAGGCGGCGAGGCCCATTTGCTCAGTCCCCAGTCGATTCATTTATTGCAAAAGGCGACGCGAGAAGGGGATTACGAGCTGTTTAAAAAATACTCTGCCCTGGTGAATGAGCAGGGTAAACAGTTTTTCCGCTTGCGTGATTTGTTAGATTTTCAAGATCAAGCGCCGATCTCCATTGATGAAGTAGAGCCCATTGAAGCGATTATGAAACGCTTTAAGACCGGGGCGATGAGCTATGGTTCTATTTCTAAGGAGGCCCATGAGACGCTGGCGATCGCAATGAACCGCATCGGGGGCCGCTCTAATACCGGTGAAGGCGGTGAAGACCCTGAACGCTACATCTGGACCAACGAGCAAGGTGATTCCAAAAACAGTGCGATTAAACAGGTGGCGTCTGGTCGCTTTGGGGTGAACAGTTTGTATCTTTCCCAGGCCAAAGAGGTGCAAATTAAAATGGCTCAAGGTGCCAAGCCCGGTGAAGGTGGTCAGCTCCCGGGTAAAAAGGTGTATCCCTGGATTGCCAAGGTGCGCAATTCCACCCCTGGTGTGGGCTTAATTTCGCCACCGCCGCACCACGACATTTACTCCATTGAAGACCTCGCTGAGCTGATTCACGATCTGAAGAATGCTAATCGGTCAGCGCGGGTGAGCGTGAAGCTCGTTTCTGAAGTGGGTGTTGGTACCATCGCTGCCGGTGTTGCTAAAGCCCATGCCGATGTTGTTCTGGTGTCTGGTTTTGATGGGGGCACGGGTGCCTCACCTCAAACTTCCATTAAGCACGCCGGTTTACCTTGGGAGTTGGGTCTAGCTGAGACCCATCAAACCCTGGTATTGAACAATCTGCGCTCTCGGATTGTGATTGAGACCGATGGACAGATGAAGACGGGAAGAGATGTTGCGATCGCCACCCTGCTCGGTGCAGAAGAATTTGGTTTCTCCACCGCGCCGCTGGTCACCCTGGGCTGCATCATGATGCGCGTGTGCCATCTCAATACTTGCCCCGTGGGCGTCGCCACCCAAAACCCAGACCTGCGTAGCAAGTTCACGGGAGATCCGGCCTATGCCGCTAACTTCATGCGTTTCATCGCAGAAGAAACCCGCGAAATTATGGCCGAACTCGGCTTCCGCACCCTGGATGAAATGGTGGGTCGCACGGACAAACTCGCGCCGAAAAAGGCCATCGATCACTGGAAGGCCAAGGGCATAGACCTATCTCCCCTGCTCCACCAGCCGGATGTTGGCCCCGAAATCGGCCGCTACTGTACCGAGGAACAAGACCACGGCTTAGATAAGTCTTTGGACATCACCCAGCTCCTAGAGTTGTGCAAGCCTGCTATTGAAAAGGGTGAACAGGTGAAAGCCACCCTGCCCATTACCAACATCAACCGTGTGGTAGGCACCATTGTTGGCAACGAACTCACCAAACAACATTGGGAAGGCTTGCAAGAAGATACGGTGCATATACATTTCCAGGGGACTGCTGGGCAAAGCTTCGGAGCCTTTGTGCCCAAGGGCATGACCCTAGAGTTAGAAGGCGATGCCAACGACTACCTGGGCAAAGGCCTCAGCGGCGGCAAAATTGTTCTTTATCCACCCAAAGAATCTACCTTTGTGGCTGAAGACAACATTGTTGCCGGTAATGTTGCCTTCTATGGTGCGACCAATGGCACAGCCTATATTCGCGGCCAGGCGGGAGAGCGCTTCTGTGTGCGTAACTCTGGTGTGCAGGCCGTGGTCGAAGGCGTGGGTGACCACGGTTGTGAATACATGACCGGTGGTAAGGCCGTTATCTTGGGTAAAACAGGGCGCAACTTTGCTGCAGGCATGAGCGGCGGCGTTGCCTATGTGCTCGATGAGGCCGGTGACTTTGCCTCCCGTTGCAACACCGAAATGGTCGGCCTAGAGCGAGTAGACACCCCCGAAGAAAGCCAGGAACTGCGCGAGATTGTTCAGCGTCATGCTGACTACACCGGCAGTACCAAGGCAAAAGATCTCTTAGAGGCTTGGGATGCAACATTGCCCAAGTTTGTAAAAGTGATGCCCCGCGACTACAAACGCGTACTGCAACACATTCAAAAGGCACTGGCCAACGGCCTCAGTAATGACGAAGCCATGGCCGCCGCCTTTGAAGAAAACGCCCGAGACCTGGCCCGCATCAGCGGCGGCTAAGTCTCCCTCTCATCGCCTGAATAGATCCCCTCCTGGCATTGCCTCGAGCGCAGTCGAGAGGGAGGGGTGCCCGCAGGGCGGGGTGGGTCATCAGCCTTGCGAGACACGCCGAGACCCACTCCCTGCCTCCTCCGAGGAGGGGGAGTCCTTTCTTTCTGAATATTTCACCTTTATTTCTCTCCAAACCAACCATGGGAAAACCAACTGGCTTTATTGAGCACGCTCGCCAAGCGCCCACCGAAACGCCTCCAAAAGATCGCATCGGCAATTGGAAAGAGTTTCACTTGCCCATGCCCGACGAGGCCTTGCAGACCCAAGGCTCACGCTGCATGGACTGTGGTACCCCCTTCTGCCACACGGGCGAACTCATCAGCGGCATGGCCAGTGGTTGCCCCATCAACAACCTGATTCCTGAGTGGAATGACCTGATCTATCGCGGCCTTTGGCGTGAAGCCCTAGACCGTTTGCATAAAACCAACAACTTCCCCGAATTCACGGGTCGGGTATGCCCTGCCCCCTGCGAAGGCTCTTGTGTCCTCGGTATTACCAACCCGCCCGTCACCATCAAAAACATTGAATATTCCATCATTGAAAAAGGCTGGGAAGAGGGCTGGATTGTGCCCCGCCCACCCGCTAAGCGCACGGGTAAAACAGTCGCCATTGTAGGCTCCGGTCCCGCAGGCTTAGCCGCCGCTGATCAGCTCAACAAAGCGGGCCACACCGTCACCGTGTATGAGCGTGCCGATCGCCCCGGTGGCCTGCTCACCTACGGCATCCCCAACATGAAGCTGGATAAGCAAGACATCGTTAAGCGACGATTGGATATCCTCAGAGCTGAAGGCATTACCTTTGTGTGTAATACCGAAGTGGGTAAGGATTTGCCTGCTGATAAACTGTTGAATGATTTTGACTCACTGATTTTGTGCACAGGCTCTACTCGCCCAAGAGACTTACCCATTGAAGGGAGAGAACTCAAGGGCATCAACTTTGCCATGGAGTTTTTAACGGCCAACACTCAGGCTGTGTTAGATGGTAAGCCCGGTGATAACTACATCTCCGTCGCCGGTAAAGATGTTGTCATCATCGGCGGTGGAGACACCGGGACAGACTGTGTGGGAACCTCCGTGCGCCATGGTTGTAAAAGCATCAATCAGTTAGAGATTATGCCCAAGCCGCCGGAAGTGCGTGCGGCCAATAATCCTTGGCCCGAATGGCCTAAAATTTACCGTTTGGACTACGGCCAAGAGGAGGCAAAAGCTCTCTTTGGTGACGACCCCCGTGGCTATGTGAGAACAGCCACCAAGTTTGAAGGGGATGCTGATGGCAATATTGCGGAAGTTCATACCGTAGAAGTGAAGTGGGAGCGTGATGAAAATGGTCGCTTTACGCCGCTTCATGTGGCAGGTACTGAAATTGTGATGCCTGCCCAACAAGTGTTGTTGGCAATGGGCTTTTTAGGCCCAGAAGCACCCTTGTTGGATGCGTTGGGCTTGGAGAAAACGGCGCGTAGCAATGTTAAAGCTGAGCATGAGGACTATACGACCAATAAGCCGGGGGTCTTTGCGGCGGGCGACTGTCGTCGGGGGCAGAGTTTGATTGTGTGGGCGATTAATGAAGGTAGGGGCGTTGCGCGGGAGTGCGATCGCTACCTGATGGGGACAACTGAATTACCTTAGAAAGTCGCAATTCCAAATTCCAGTTTTCGGACATATAGTTATGTCTAAATCAATGGCATTGACTTAAGCGAAAGAAGAGTAGAAAAAGACTGCAAGGCCTGATAGATATGCATCAAGGCCTCGCAAACCATCGATATATCACCTTCTACTATGTCCCAAACAGCCGTAATTCTCAAGCAACAATTTTTCAGGAGTGTCGGGTTACCGTGGCGAGATATTTTGCCCGAAAGTCAGCTAGATAGAAAGACCATCGGCAGAAGGCAGGGACTCTTGACCCGCTTGCTCTCCAGGGCCAAAACCTATCCCCCCACTGGAATAGCTTGTCCCAAAATTATCAGCAGCGGTGGCTACTTGGGAAAGAGCCGAGCGCAAATAACCTTCATCTAGCGAAGAGAGCGGATGGACAAAAACAGACACCACCGTGTCCTCTGAAAGGGCATAGCGGGCATCCAGCGCCGTGTGAAAATTCGCTAGCAGCATACCTTGAATTTGTTGAGCGGTTAGCTCACTGGCCGCAACAATCGGTGCAACGATGCGCATACGGTTATTCGTCGCATCGGCCAGCACAATGAGCGAGCGGTTACCTAACGTAATTTGCCACCGACCATTTTCCCCTTGTACGTTGCTGGCTTCTTCTTGCAGAATGGCCTCTAGCTGAGCCAACGTCATATCGGCTTGCTGGGTCTGCGCTTGCGCGAATATTTGGCTAGGGCTATTGCCTAGTAGCGGATAACCATAGCCAATCAACAAGCTCAGACCCGCACCACCCAATATTCCGTATATCGCTTTTCGACTCATCACAGCAACTACCTAAATGTTTTGAACCCGTTTAGTATCAGGGACACGTCTGAGATACTGCTGAGAACTGGTTTAACATCTCCGTTAAATCTGCCTCCATCAATTAGCGAAAGGCTCGGAGGTCGGCAAGGTTATTCACCCGTCACAATGGCAAACCCGGCGGAGCGCCAGGCAGGCATGTGACCCGTTAGCTGAATCACTGGGGAAAAATCCGCCTTCAATAAGGAGCGCTCGGCAATGCCTGCTCGCACCCCGCGCTCGCAATACACAATAATTTCCCCCTCTCTCGCTAGCTCACGAATGGCATCGAGCTGGTTGGGCACCTCACGAAAATGAATATTCACCGCACCGGGGATATGACCTTCGGCGTATTCTTCAGGTGATCGCACATCTAAAATCAAAGGCGCACTGCCCTGCTCAATACGACTGGCTAACGCCTCAACCGTAATTTGACCAAGGGTCAGGGGTTCGGCAGAGTCGGCAACAACACGGCCATTGGCTAAACCAGAAAACGTTCCCGGCAGCGCACCACAAGCCGTCAGAGACACGTAAACCAGGCCAGCACATGCCAAATTTGGCAATAAACGATACCGCCGCTTGCACATTAATGGCACCTCACAAAAGTCTCTTTCAGGTATAACTAAAAAATATCAGGTAAAAGTAAACAGCACCTGAAAGCAAGGTGAGAAACGCAAAAACTGAGTCGGCTACCAAATCAGCTACCAAAATTGAGATCCCAATTTTGAGATCTTCAAATTCGAGACCTAAAATTCGAAGATTAAAGTTCAGATGACTGTTTTTGCGTAAAAGTACTCAATACCCCTGATAGATAGGTAGTACCGTCACATTCCCTACCCCAAAAGAGTCCATGTCTATTGCTGTCTTCCCCGGCTACAAAGTGCTTAACCTTGGTTCTCACGGACCCACGGTCCGTCAACTTCAGCGCAATCTCAACAAACGATTCGAGCAGCTTAATATTCTCTCAATCTTTTCCGTACTGGCCGACGGTAGTTTTGGCCCTGAAACCCTCATCGCCGTTAAATATTTGCAGTGTATTAGCGGCCTACCTGTCGACGGCAAGGTAAACAAACGCACAGCGGCATTTATTACAGAGGGTGTAGTCGGCTTGGAAACACTCTCCATAGGCAGCCATGGGACAGGCGTACTGGCGGTACAACAAGCCATTTTAAAATCACAGGTACGAGTGTTAAAAGATGGCCAGTTCGGACCGATTACCGAGCGCGGGGTGAAACTTTATCAGCAAAAGTCGGGACTCGTCGTCGATGGCATTGTGGGGCCACACACCTGGGATAAAGTTGTGCGATCGCGCCTCACCGACATTCCCTGCGCCGCACTTTTGCCGAATCCCTATCAATAAGCTGATTGGTCTCAAAAGCCCCCTCGAAAACGATCTATCGAGAGGCATAAAGCTTGAAAAACATCCTACAAAACGAACAACATCTTTCTCTGAGCATCTTTCTCTGAGACTGGGGAAAACTGGCCTGCCTATGGACACTGGCTTACTGAAAGGACCTGATCTGTTTACAGAAACAATGTCGATAGAGTTTTAAAGATGGCCTCAGTGCTGCTGCCCTTAAAGGTCCACAGGGTTGTTTCCCAGGAGAAAAAAGCAACGCCACCATAGCCAGCGATCTGTACAGATTTGATTTCTCTCTCAAGGCGATCGATCGACTTGGCCTGTAAAAATGGTCCTGTGTACAAACCAATGGCCGTCGGCACACGCTCGCGCACATCGTAAAAGCCGCTGTTGTAAAGGTCGTTTTCAAAAACAGCCAAATCGTCGCGATACACCTGAACAACCACCTCATCAACAATCTCTAAATCCACCCATTTTCGCCAGTCTTGCAGATATTTGTGGTAGGCAAAGCTGGGCGGATTAGGCGATACAGAGACAACCGCATCAGGGTCGGCCTGTTTAACGGCGACAGAAATTTTCTCCAGTAGCTGCGTAATACCATCGGCCCGCCAAGCGACCCATTCTGCATTGTTAGGATCGGCGGGTGGTGCCACACCACCATGCTCAGCCTTGTAGAGATCCACAGTGTAGGGATCGTAGCCAAACGCAACCGGCAAGCCAAAGTGATCGTCTAGCTGAATACCATCAACATCGTAGTTTTCAACAACTTCTACAATCAGGTCAGTCAAAAACGTCTGGACTTCTGGGTGATAGGGATTGAGCCAAGCTAAATTCCCCCCTGCCATTTCTAGCTGAAAGTTTTGCAGAGGCTTGGGCAATCCTGACTGTGGCGTGAGGGGGCTTGCTACGATTTGGCCGGTTTGGGTGGTGGTGAGCCAGTCGGGGTGGGCTTGGGCGATCGCGGAGGTCTCCGGTATCATTAGCCCGTACTCAAACCAAGGCAGAATGCGTATATTCTGCCGATGGGCCTGATGAACAAAGCCTTTGAGCACATCGTCCCCTAGCAGCAACGGAATATCAGTCACAACATCACGGGACACACCGCCAGCGGCCTTAGCGACTTTACTGGAATGCAGCGTGTAGCCTCGATTCCACACACAGGGATACAGCGTATTGAGATGGTGCTTGGCCATATTAGCCACCACATTATCGGTCCGCTGCGTGTAGTAGGTCAGGGCTGCACCGACATTGGTCATCCATACCCCCCGAATTTGCTCGGTGCTAACAGTGGGGATGACCGGCGCTTGCCAGAGAGCGATCGCACTCCAAAGCGCTCCTAAAAATAAAGCAATACGCTGTAAAAAACGTCTACGTTTGAGTTTAGTCACAGGTTTCTACGTCGTTCAAATCGAGTTTAGTGAAATCACATCAGTTCAATGACCCTCACTAACTGCTTCAATCCCTCACATCCCGATTTCGGCAATTTCGGCAATGGCTCAAGCTATCGTTTCAGCCATTTCATCAGCCGTTCCATCAGGGCGTTGCATCAACGCCTTCACATCAATACTTTCAATGGAGCGTTATCATGCAAGCAGCCTCTACTTCAGCCGTTATTCTTCTCGCCTGCCCCTGCCGATAATGCCTCTAGATTTGCCTCGTTTTTACCGTGCTGCAAACCCCAGCCGTCCGCTCAAGGTTGCAGAGCCAGAAGATCGACGGTATTACATTGATTTTTCCTCGGTGCGCGGTGGCGATATTGTCAGCGAGATTGGCCGCACGATTGTGAGGCTCTCGCCTAATGAACCGACGACGCAGCTCTTTACCGGTCACATTGGCTGTGGCAAATCAACAGAACTCTTTCGGCTCAAAGGCGGGTTAGAACAACAGAATTTTCATGTGGTGTATTTCGAGTCGGATAGGGACTTAGAAATGGCGGATGTGGACATTAGCGATATTTTGCTGATGATTGCCCATCAGGTCACGGTCAGTATGGAAGCAGAAGGCATTCGCCTGCGGCCTACTTACTTGGAAAAGCTGTTTCGGAATTTGCTAGAAGCCTTGCGATCGCCCATAGAAATCGGCGACGTCAGTTTCACCGTTGGCATCGCGGCCATTACCGCCCGTGCCAAAGAAAGTCCTGAAATGCGCAGCCAATTGCGGCAATATCTAGAGCCCCGCACAAAGAGCATTATTGATGCGATTAATCAAGAGATTTTAGGGGCTGCCAATGAACAACTTAAGGCCCAGGGGAAAAAAGGCCTGGTGGTGATTGTCGATAATCTGGATCGCATTGACCCGATTCGCCGGGCCGATGGTCGCAGCCAATCGGAGTATTTATTTGTCGATCGGGGCGAGCAGCTCAAGCGGCTCAATTGCCATGTGGTGTACACCATCCCGCTGGCACTGATTTTTTCTGATGAGCTACCGCGTATGGCCAATCGATTTGGCACTGCACCCAAATTGCTCTCCATGGTGCCCGTGGCAAACCGCACGGGGGAACCCTCACCGAGGGGGCGATCGCTTCTGCAAAAAATGGTTATGGCACGGGCATTTCCCAGACTATCTGAGCGCGATCGCTGGCAGCAGCTAGGCGAGGTTTTCGACTCCCCCGACACCCTGATGCGCCTAGTCGCCATCAGCGGTGGCCACATGCGCAACCTGATGCGACTGCTGTATGGCTGCTTACAAAAGGTCGATCCGCCCATTACCCACACCGTTTTAGATGCCGTGATTCGCGATGAACGCGACGCCCTGATGGGACTCATTGACGCCCAGGAATGGGCACTGCTGTTTGAAGCGATTAGCGAAGGTGATGAGCAGGGCAATGAGGCCTACAATCCTCTACTACGGAGTCTGTTTTTATACGAGTATCGCGATGACGATGGTCGGTGGTTTGGGCTGAATCCAGTCCTCGCAGAAACCCGAAAATACCGGCTCTGGCAAGCAAATCGCTGAGGGGGAAAGGGTAAGGGAAAAGGGAAAAAGGTGGAAGGGGAAGGAATTAGACGCTTTCAGTAATTGCCCCTCAGATTTAACCTCGTCAGATGTACCCTCAACAGAGATGGCTAGTCAAAAATGGTGATCTGTAACAGACCATTCATATAAAAATAAGCGGGGCGATAGAATACACAAGGTGTCTGACACCTTAGGCATAACACTTGTGCCGACGCGGGTGCCTGACGCCGACGCCCCCTTACCAATAACCGGCCCAATAACCGACGCCAACACCAACGTCTGATGCCAGCGCCCTATGGTACTTATGGTCAATGAGCAATCGCTAGACATCACTACCTACAACAAAAATGCCCTAAATAATCTCCGACGGGCAATTGTGCTGGGTCAGGGGCAATTTTCGCTGATTTTGGCACGGGTGAACTACCGACGACTCAGACGCATATTGCTCACAGAGCTTAGCGAGCATCTCAGACTGAAGACCGTCAGCCTACAGCCCACCACCACTGGGCTCAGGGAAGCCATGGTCGCCGGAACTAGCACCCTACAACTCATCGATCAGGTCCAGGCACTGATGGTGACTGGGTTAGAAGAAGTTCATCAGCTGGAAGCCCTGCTAAAATCTGCCAACTTAGGCCGGGATGAACTACCAAAATCTTTTCGCTACCCCGTTGTTCTCTGGGTCAATGACACGGTTCTCCAACATCTCAATCGGTATGCCCCCGATCTTAAAAGCTTCGCCGCGACCCCGATTCGCTTTGAGTATCCGGTGCGATCGCTCATCACCCTACTCAGTGCACAAGCCAACGACACCTTCGCTCAAATCCTCGATACGGACCAGGGCATCGTGCTTAGCACCTGCTTACCCTTCAGTAGCCGCATCACCGAACCCCTCGCCAACCAAGAGCTTTCCTTTGCTTTGGCTCAACTAGAGGCGCAAGAACGGGTCGTCAGCAACACACTCATCGCCGACCTGCTTTTCTTACAAGGTCGCAATCTCCACCAGCAGGGCGTTTTGCCCCGTACTCGCAGCTACTACGAAGATAGCCTCACCCACTGGCAGCAAACTACTGAACCAGGCAATTCCTCAAACGCCAACACACCAGACAATCTTGATAAACAGGCCGTTTTACTGTTCCATCTCGGCCTGTGGTGGCGCAGCCACGCTCTACTGAAAACGGGCGACTACCAACAAGATTGTCTAAAAGCCCAACAGTATTTTGAGAAAACACTGGCTATCTTTCGCCAACAGAAACGGCGTGATCGCCTCAGTCATTTCATCTTGGCCCTAGCTGAAGTATTGCAAAAGCTAGAAAACTGGCCAGCCCTTAGCACCGTTGCCAACGCAGGCACCAAGCTCCATAAAAACGATCCGGCCCGCCTCGCTCGCGACTATGGCTACCTGGCAGAGGTCGCCCTCGCCCACTACAAAACAGACCCTCACCCCGACTATCTAAGAGAGGCGGAAGACTTTGCCAACCAGGCACTGACACTTTCAACGGAATCACTCTCAACAGAATTGCTTTCAACAGAGTCCACAGCAGTGGGTTCTGAAGAGATAATTGCCAAAGAGTCCACCGAACTGGCCTCAACAAGCTCAATCGTCGAAACAAATAAAACCGCAGCAAAAGAAAAGAACAGCCCACAGGCCCAAGAAGCCCTCGAAAGTACCGCTAACACCCACACAGAATCTATCCGAAAAGAATCTGTCGAACAAGAATTCACTCAAAAGGGCTCCGGTAAACAAGAAGCCGCCAAAGAAAAAGCCGCCAAAGAAGAAGCCGCCAAAGAAGAAGCCGAAAAGAAAGTTGTTCTGTTGCACCCAAGCGATACTGCCGACCAACCAATAAAGCCTCTCTCTGAACCGCTCTCCAACAGTGAAATCGCCCTACGCTACCATCGCAGTTGTTACCTTTATTTACTCGCCATCGCGCAGCAACTACAAGGCCAGTCAGAAAATGCGATCGCCCAGCTTGAATCAGCCCGCACCCAAAGCAATCCGTACCACGATCTCTCACTTCATCGTCGCATTTTAGATAGGCTCTGGCACCTGTACTTCGACCACCAGCACTACGCCCAGGCATTTAGCATCAAGCTCGCCCTACGCCGGATAGAAAATCTCTTTGGACTACGGGCCTTTATCGGGGCAGGCCAGCTCTCCACCAACCGCCCCTTGCCCAACTCAGCCTTACCCCCATCGTTAAGCGATGCCTCCTCAGAAACTGCCATCAACCGAGCACTCGCCGCAGAACTCAGTGCTTCAGGTCGTGCTGCTGATATTGATGCGATCACCAATCGCCTCGCCCAACCTCGCTATCCTCTGGTCGTCATCCACGGCCAATCAGGCGTGGGGAAAAGTTCTACCCTCAGCGCCGGACTCGTCCCCAAGCTAAACACCCTAATTAGTGAAGGCCGCACCACCTTTCCCATGCTCGTCACCAGCTACAGCAACTGGAGCACCAAACTCCACATGGCCCTAGCACAACAGCACACAGAACCTTGGACTAACCATCCCTACACTGTCGGGAAGCGCAGCGGCGTTGAGAATCCTCAAAAGTCACATTCCCCCTCCCCTCGGGCTCTGATCAATCAGCTCAAAACACTCACCCAAAACAAATATCAGCAAGTCGTTCTTATCTTCGATCAGTTTGAAGACTTCTTCTACGAGCATCCTGTCATTGAACAACGACGTGACCTTTACGCCTTCCTCCGAGATTGTCTAGATCTCTCCTATGTGAAAGTTGTTCTAGCTATTCGAGAAGACTTTTTACACTACCTTTTAGAATGGGACCGCAATGCGGACTTGAGCACTATCGATAACGATATCTTGAGCAAAGAGATTCGTTACTACTTGGGCAACTTTCGACCTAAGGCCGCGGAGTTGTTGATTCGCCAGCTTACCCAAGCAGCTGGATTTCCGATTGAAGACGGGCTGATTACCGCCCTAGTTGATGATTTTGCTGAAGATACCGGGGAGGTCCGCCCGATCGAGCTGCAAGTCGTCGGCGCACAGCTGCAACGAGAAAATATCACTACCCTCAGCCAATACCACGCCTTAGGCAGATCGCCCAAAAGTCAGCTACTCAAAAACTTTTTAGACAGTGTCATTAGAGACTGCGGCCCTGAGAATAGCACCATCGCCCAAGCGGTTCTTTATCTCCTGAGCGAAGGTACGGGCCGGGTGATCAAAAGTCACTCTGAAATTGAGGAAGCGCTTGCCTTTGCAGGTATTGGAGGAGAGGTGATCGCAAACGCCAACACCACCTTGCCTCAGCGACTCCAGCTGGTACTGGATATTCTCATCGGCTCTGGTCTTATTTTTGAAGTACCCGAGGTCTCTGGGGTGCGCTATCGGCTGGTGCATGAGTATCTGGCGCGCCTGGTGCAGCAGCAACCCACCACCAGCCTAATAGAGGCCTTGCAAACTGAGCGAAACCGCAGACAGCTCACCGAAGTTCAACTCCAAAAGGCCCTGGAAGCTCAGTCAGACTCTATCGCTCAGACCATCCTCGCCCGACAGAAAACAAAGGTTGCGGAAATTAAAGCGCTGGTCTCCATTGCGCGATCGCTTCGACTCTCTGGCAATGGCCTAGAAGCCCTCACAAAAGCTATGCGTGCGGCCCAGCAACTCTCCATGCTTCAGCAACCAGCTACTGACAACAGAAATGACAACGGGGAGGCCTTACCTAATAACGTTCTTACGCTACAAACGGCCCTTTGCCTCGATGCCATCACCCGAGATATTCGAGAACAAAACACCCTAGATGACCACCGCAACTGGGTATTAGCCGTACACTGCGCACCCATCGCCAGCCATCAGGCCAGCCATCAGGCCGCAACCATTGCCTCAGCCAGTGACGATGGCACCATCAAGCTATGGAGCGATCGCGGTGAACTCCTGCATACCCTCACGGGTCATCACGCAGGTGTCTTAGATGTAAAATTCAGCGCTGACGGACAGTATCTCGCCAGCGCCAGCCTAGATCACACCATTCGCCTATGGACCACCACAGGCGACTTTATCCGAGCCATAGACACCGTTGCCGCCAGCGTCACCAGCGTCTGCTTTAGTCCACCGAGTCTGAAGAGCCTCGCCAGTGATGGCTCTGAAAAGCCGCTCCTAGCCGCAACCTATAGCGACACCATTGTGCGCCTTTGGAGCTTTGAAGGCGAGCTTGTACGGACCTTTGAAGGGCACGAAGACTGGGCCAGGGCTGTGGCCTTTAGCCCCGATGGCACAAAGCTCGTTACGGGCAGTGAAGATCAAACTGTTCGCCTTTGGTCTACCCAAGGTTCCCCAGACGATCCGACTAAGGGAACACTCCTCCACAGCATGACCGGACACCAAGGTTGGGTCCGCACGGTGGACCTTAGCCCTGATGGCAACACCATTATTTCAGCAGGGGATGCCAACACGCTCCGGCTTTGGTACACCGATGGTCGCAAAAAGAAAACACTTTATGGCCATGAAGACTGGGTCCGCACAGTGGCCTTTAGCCCTGATGGCACGCGCATTGCCTCAGGCGGCGACGATCAAACGATTAAAATATGGGGTAGCGAAGGCACGATTCAACAAACCTTTAACCAACGGAGCAGTGTCCATAGCCTGGCCTGGAGTGCCGATGGTCAATCGGTTGTATCGGGTGGTGATGATGACCAAGTACACATTTGGCGGCTAGCAGGGCCTCCAGAGCCAATAGGCAAAGGACACTCAGGCATTGTGTGGAGCGCACGCTGGCAAAAGAGGCCTAACAAAACATCCAGCAAAAAGATTGTCTCAGCCGGGGGCGACAATACGCTCCATCTTTGGAATGAGCACGGAGAACAGTTGGCGACTTGGGAGGGTCACCAACGCGGGGTACACAGCGTAGACTGGAGCCCCGATGGTGCATATTTTGCCTCAGCGAGCGCCGATCATTCCATCAAAATTTGGACCGCAGCGGGAGAACTGGTGCGATCGCTCCGAGGCCATGAAGATGCCGTTTGGCGCGTTAGCTATAGCCCAGATGGCGACCGCTTGGCTTCGGTGAGCAGTGATCGCACCCTCCGCCTATGGACTGCCAAAGGCAGCAAACTTCTCAAAACCTACAGCGGCCACACCGACACCATTTGGCATGTGAGCTTCAGCCACGACGGCCACCACCTTATAACTGCCAGTGAAGACAACACACTCCGACTCTGGCACCCCAAAAAAGGCCTCGTCCAAACCATCACAGGCCACGATGGTGGCATTTGGTGTGCCAACTTTGGTCCAGGAGGCAAGTTCCTAGCCTCAGGCGGTGCCGACGGTGTGATTCGCCTATGGTCTATTACCTGGCAAGGCCAACACGACATCCGCATTGAGCCCAACCCTCTCATGCTGAGGGGGCATCGGGACTGGGTCCGCAGTTTGAGTTTTAGTGCTAATGGCACCGTCCTAGCCTCGGGCAGTGACGACGGCACCGTCAGGCTATGGTCGCTGTTACCCACGTCATTAAAAGCCCTACAAAACACCACAGCACCAGAGCATTCAACAGATCTGCAAAATGCCAGAGAAAACACCATAGACGGTGATATGGCCAGTCAACTGCTCCCCCCTTTAATAGGACACGAGGGCGTTGTTTGGGATGTGGACTTTGATCATGCCGGTGGTGACAATGAAGGTGAACGACTCGTCACGGCCAGCACAGACGGCACTATCAGAATTTGGGATCTGCGGTTAAACGCGCTGCAAAAGAAGGGGTGCCAGTGGTTAGAGGATTGGTTAATCACACGACCTGAGCTAGCACAACAGATTTGCCCCAGCACGAAAGACTAACGGAAAGCCAGTCGAAGTTTAGCGACCAGGCTTAACGAATCACCCTCGAATTTGTAGTTGCACTGACGGTCGTACTTTCATCACTACTGGCCGCCGCCGGGTTCACAGAGAGTTCGGCCACGGGCTCTTCACTCAGTTCACTTAACCCTTCAGCGTTCAACAGCTCATCCCACGCCATCATCACATTAGGGTTATTCGGATCTCGTTGGCGCAACTCGTGCAACACGACAGCAGCATCCGTCCAAAGATTCGCCTCTTGAGACAACAGTCTCACTTGTTCAAGGGGTGTTGCAGCAGCGAGGTTGTTCAACACATCGGGTGCGATCGCCTGTTGTTGGAGCCACTCATCCAAGGCTACTCTCTGAATCCAACCATCCACAGAGATATCGTGCGCCCGATCCTCAGCCACAATTGAAAAAAACCACTGGTAGGGCTCATTCACTAGCAAAGGCGAAAGCTCAGGCTCAGCGGAAAGATCCACACTCACAATTCCAGGCTGGCCCGAAACACTTTGTTGCGTTTGAAACAACAACTCATCTTCTGAATTGTACAAAACAAATTCAACCGTTTGTGTATTGCCCACGATGGGTAAGTGAAACAAAAGCGTTGGGCGAGCCGCTGTGGTAACGCTCAAAACAGTCTCAGGGATCAAGGCTGCAAGGGGTGTTTGGTCATTGTACGCTGCCATAGCAGGGTTTCTGGTGCCACCGCCCATGCGTCTTCCCGGCAACCCTTGACGAAGAACAGGCCTATCAGACTCTGTCTTGTCAGCCGCACTCACCGTACTCGCAAAGTCGAGGCACATTAGCAAACTCAAACCGAAAAGTCCACCCAGTGCAGCTCTCTTAAAAGCAGCTCTCTTAAAAGCAGCTCTCTTAGAAGCAATCCTCTTAACGCATCCCAAAAGCTTGTCGTTAGGCATTCATCATGTCCTCTCTACACCAATTTTCTGCATGCATTGAGTAAAGTCTGCTCGAAAGAATTTAAACCAACCAGTGTGCCTATACCTAGCAACCAAACGAGACACCGAAGCCCAAAAAGCAGCAGCTCGTAAAACCCACTCATCAATTCCACGGATACGATGCCAGCTTCACATGCGACCTATCCCGCTACCACACTTCTGGATAGACAAATACGCGGAAACCACAGAATTGCAGCGTAAAAACGCTCAGGGAATTCACGACAGCGACTTAATCTTAGCTTCACATAAAAATCACTTTCCTTACTTAAATGCCCCTGAACACTTTATGCAATCTTTACATTATCAATGAAAGGCGTGAATTCTGGGCAATTCTGGGGAGTCGGGCTTACTTTCAGTAGATTCAGGTATGGCAGCAGCCTTACATTACGAAAACTACTTTTACTACTTTATCGAAGGTCAACCCCAGCACAACCGCCTAACGACAGGCGCTCACTTATAGCAGTCGTGCAGAAGAGTTCGCCAACGCGGGCAAATAAAGCTCATCAAAGACTATTCCACAGATACATCACCTTGCCGCTGGCCAATGCCCGTTTTGATAGTTCAACGAGTTGAGAAACAAACGGCTTAAACTCTTTAGCATCAAGACCCAACTCTGCCTGAGTCTCCTCAGACAGCCGTTGCGCCATATTGTTGATCCCAAGATGATCCAGCTTTGAAAGGCGCATGAGCATATCTTGTGGCACAGACATCGTCCAGGTCTCTTCATTGCCAGAGTCTTCTGAGGAACTCACCAATCGAAACTCATTGGTGTGCTCAGGGGAGTGGTCATCTCCTCGGAGCAATGCCAAAAATTGCCCCGCCTGTAGGGGCGAAATATCTTCAAACCGACAGTAATCGTCAGTCGCTAACCCTTCACCACCACTGTAGTGAGGCGCTGAAGGCTCGGCTGTAATAAAGAAATCACTAATAGACTTTATCGGAAATAGTACGGGTGCTCACGCAAGTGGTCCTACTTTTGCGATTCTGAGGAATTAAGCAGCTACCGCTATTGGCCTAGCAGCCTGTTGCCGATAGCTGACCCTGAAATTGTGTAGCCCACAGGCT
>JBCDAG010000028.1:0-30545 GCA_039186165.1 Cyanobacteria bacterium P01_F01_bin.53 | reverse complement strand
CAATTGACACGGGCAATCTGGATGACATTGTGAATCGTTTCACCACGACAACTCAGAGGGCCGCTTAGATGTAGAGAGTCTATCGGTTACTGAGTTGATTGTTCTGAACTAACCAGTTCAGAACAGCTTCCAGCTGCTTTTCGCAGCTACAAAACAGTCTGGGGAGTGCCTTTGGGCGCTAAAATTTGCCATACTCCAGTTAATATTTTCGGAGAGACGACTTGTGACAGCCTACTGGGACTTGTCGTTATTCTGGCTAGTCTCGACAGAATTAGGGGCGCGAAAGAGAACCTGATTACCTTGCAGAGCTATCAAATCGAGATATACGGGGCCGGTGGTTAAAATAGGCTGGTTGGCGATCGCACGAATCTCCAGTGGCTCACTGTAGTTTTTCACTTGGGCCAAAAACTCTAAAACAGCCTCTGGACGACCATTAGCGATAATCGGCTCATAATAAATAATGCCATTTCTGCGAGCCTGAAATTCAGCCGTGGTCCGCAAAATAGAATATCGCTCAATCAACGACTCATTACTGAGCTGACGACCACTCTCAATTTCTACGACTGCCAAAGACTCTCCTTGCTGAAAGCGCACTTCATTAATTGCGGAGTCTACATTGACCTGCAAACAAGGCGCGGCCCCTTGGGTAATTGCAGCATTCACACAGGGTTCGCCCACAATGTAGTTACCGGCAGAAGACACTCTAATCACGTAGTTACGGCTATCGGCAATGGAAGAGACAATGTTGTTGATAATGCTAGGCTTCACCAAAATAGCCAGACTATTAACACTCTCAATCCCTGGAAGCACCGTTTGCACCACTAGCTGATTGGCACTGACCAGAGCATCTTCCACAGCCCTTCGTGCGGTCTCTTCTGAATCAGCACGGGTAATCGTAAGGGCTAAGGTCTCATTGCGGCCAATGGCCACATTCCCCAAACGCAAACTATTAAATTCGAGCTCTAGCCGCTCAATCTCTTTATCAATAAAAGCCTTTTGCGTCTCGAGGGCAGCTAACCGAACTTCCCGCTCAGCAATGTCATTATCACGCTGGGCAATTTGGTTATCACGCTCGCTGAGTTCCTGATTTCGCGCACTCAATTCTTGATCGCGCTGGGAAAGCTGCTGGTTTCGCTGGGCAATCTCATCATCACGCTGGGCAATTTGGGCGCGTACCTTGGTCTGCTCTTCGACCAGAGCCTGTCGCTCTGAACGCAACCCATTAATTTCCTCGCGCAAGCCGGTAGCTTGCGCCGAGACATTGCTGAGCTGCTCTTTGGTTTCGCTCAGGTTGGCCAAGATTTCTTCTTCGCGGGCGATCGCGGTCTCTAACGATTCATTGGTTTCAAATAACCGTGACTGTGCTTCTTCCTGGCGGGCGATCGCATCTTTGAGCGTACTTTCAGCCGTCTCTTTCTCAGCTTGAGTAGACTCCAAATCAGACTGGGCCGTCGCCAGATCAGCTTGAATTTCATCCAGCTGAAAAAGACCTTTACGCAGCTGATCGTCTAGGGCAATCATCAGCATGAGGGTAGAAAAAGACGCCACCATGCCCGTAGCAACACTGACGACGGTGGCCGTTTGCCGAGGCCTCAAGTTAAAAAGGCTCAGGCGGGATTTGCCCACTTTCATGCCAATGCGATCACCCACTGTGGCAATCACACCCCCGAGGCAGGCAACCGCAAAAAGTAATACAAATCCAGTCATTCGCCGCCGCAAATACAGTGATCCACCCCTACCTAGGCGCTAATCCGGCGCTCAGCAGTGCTGTGTAATACAAGTATTAGGGTACTCCACACTGATGGGCACTGGGAAAACTCAATCGTGGATTCACCAGAGATGAGGAAAGCTCAAGTGTGTATTCTGCCAAAAATTAAAGGGAACGTAGCCATAGATAGTGCCAGATAGTCAGGAAGTCCCAACACCAACAGTGGTTGCTGGCAGGAGTTCAGTCCGGTCAAGCTTTTGAGAATCAAGCTTTTGAGAGCCCTAAGAAAACTGCTGCGACAGCGTCAGCGGGTCGTGCACCGTAATTTTCTTTTTATGAATAGAAATCATTTCCTTCTCGCGCAGATCACCTAAGAGCCGGGTCACGGTGACTCGGGTTGAACCGATAGCCTCTGCAATCGCCTGGTGGGAAAGTTTGAGATCTACCGTAATCCCAGCGGTGCTAGGAATACCAAAATCACGACACAGAATCAGCAAAAAGCTTACCAGCCGCGACCCCATATCCCGGTGTGCCAGGGTTTCAATCATCATTTCAGTCTGCAAAATTCGCGAGGACAGGCCTCTGAGCATTAAAGCCGATAATTCAGGATTTTCTTTCAGGGCCTGATTGACCTGATCGCCTTGCAGCGACAGGAGTTCAACAGGTGTAAAGGCGACTGCATGGTAGAAGCGATCCGAGCGATCACCCGTAATTAGGGATAGCACACCGAACACACTGTTTTCTCGCAGCAGTGCGACCGTGATTTCTTCACCTGCTTCGTACACTCGCGATAGCTTAACTGCCCCCTTTGTCAAAAAGTAAACGCGCTCGGCGGGGTCACCCGGAAAGAAAATAGTTTTATTGCGCTCGTAGGACTCAACTACAGGTGGCAAGCCACCTCCAGCCAAAGAACGAAATAAGTCTGCAATGGGCTTATCGGGAGTAGTCGCGACCATACTGAAAAACCGAAAAGGTGGGCCTAAGGAGGGGGAACCTGCGGGCTCGCTATAAGCGAAGGTAAGCCGTTTCACACGACTGGCAACCACTTAAAAGCAATCGCATTAATAATAGTCGTAATTGTTATGGGATGCTCACTAGCCCAATACTACTAAAACCCATGGCCAGAGGAGCGTTTTGTATTCTCAACTACCAAACAGCATCTAAAGCTAAATATATGCGCATATGGGCTATGCGAGTACCGCTAAGTTGACCAAAACAGATGCTATTTCTAGATATTCGGAGCCTACGCACTACTTACCTGTATATGACGTGCCTCATATCGTAGGGCCCTTCGCAATCACTATCAACACGCCCTAACTTGTGATGGGACTATCGGGCGATCCCCATTTTTCAGTATGCTCCTATGGCGCATTCAAAATGTATTAGATTAAAGAGAGTCATGCTAGATCTGACCGGAAAAAAGGCCCTTGTTACCGGCATTGCTAATAACAAATCCATTGCTTGGGGCATTGCCCAACAGCTCCACGCAGCAGGCGCAGAAATTGGCGTCACTTACTTGCCCGACGCCAAAGGCCGCGCTGAGGGTAAGGTCAAAAAGCTGACCTTACCTCTCGATCCCAGCCTACTTTTACCTTGTAACGTACAAGACGACGACCAAGTAGACGCCTTATTCAACACCGTCAAAGAACAATGGGGCACCTTCGATATCCTCATTCACTGCCTGGCTTTTGCCAATCGTGACGACCTCACGGGCGACTTCAGCGACACGTCTCGCGCCGGCTTTGACCTAGCCTTAAGCGTCAGCTCCTATTCCCTTGTGCAGTTGGCTAGGGGTGCCAGAGAACTCATGCCTGAAGGCGGCAACATCGTCACCCTCACCTACTTAGGTGGCGTCCGGGTGGTGCCAAATTACAACGTGATGGGTGTCGCTAAAGCAGCGCTTGAAATGAATGTGCGCTACCTAGCTGCTGACCTGGGTCCTAAGAATATCCGCGTCAATGGCATTTCAGCCGGTCCCATTCGCACCTTGGCATCGTCCGCCATCGGCGGCATTCTCGACATGATTCACCATGTAGAAGATGTTGCGCCCCTACGTCGCACCGTGACACAAACTGAAGTCGGTAATACCGCTGCATTCCTCTGTAGCGATCTGTCGAGCGGGATTACGGGTCAGATTATCTATGTGGATTCTGGCTACGCAACGATGGGTATGTGACTTCGACTACGCTCAGCCACCGGGGACTTCGGCTGCGCTCAGTCACCGGGCGAAGGTCATGGGGAGATCTCAATTGATTAGCAATCACGCTCAGCTCTGAGCGGAACTGAGCGTGATTACTCACAAGGCATGTCATTCGCGAGGCCTTTCAACGGCAACATCCCAGTTTTGCAGCCTTGCCCACTAATCGGTGAAGGTACTGTCGATCGCGCCAACCAGTTCTGGCGAGTCAGCAGGATTTAAAAGGGGTTGCAGTGCGATCGCTTGAGCTTCTCTCATTTGCCCATAGGTAAACACACAAGGTGTCCCAGCAGGAATAAGGTCCTTGAGCTGTTGCCACACATAGGGGCTGCCATAAATGACAACCGCTTGCACATTCGAGCCGAGCGCTTTGAGATAGTCAGCCGCAATCATACTCAAACCCTTCCCACTGCGAAACGGATTGCTGCGAATAAATAACTGCACTAACGTCGTCATCTCGGTCTCTAATCGGCTCACATCCGCACTCCGACTATCCACCAAATTTAGGGTATAACCTTGGGCCATCGGTAAGGTCACCGCAGGAGCTGTCCGCCCTAAAAACGGACAATGTAACACATCATCCACCAGCACCAGATTTTGACCTGGAATCAACGGGGCGCTAATGGCTTGGCTCAACGATTTAGGTGGCGCATCACTCACATGCTGAGCCGCTTGCAAAATATCAGCAGCCAGTGACCTAATCGAAGGAGTGGCAATACTCTCAGGCTGAATCGGCGGCACGGCCTGATGCTGCCAAGCATGCTGAGAAAACGAATCCGTCACCGGCAAGTCAGCAATTTTGTGTTTGGCTCGCCAAATCCGTTCTACGGAGCGCAAAATCGTGGCGGGTGAAATTCGCCCAGCCTCTACCGCTTCGCAAACTGCTGCGATCGCACCTGCGGCATCTCCCGGCATCAGTAAAATATCCGCACCCGCTTCTACGGCTAGTACAGCGGCCTCATTAGGACCGTACTGCTGTGTAATACCGCCCATCACCAATGCATCGGTCACAATCAAGCCGCCGAAGCTCATATCGTGCCGCAGCAGGCCGCTAAGCGTCACCTTAGAAAAGGTAGACGGATGGTCAGGGTCTATTTTCGGGAGCTGAAGGTGGGCGGTCATCACGCTGTCTACACCGGATGCGATCGCCGCCTTAAAAGGCACCAGCTCTAACCGCTGCAAACGCTCAAAATCATGGGTCACCACTGGCAAGCTCAGGTGCGAATCCATATCCGTATCACCGTGCCCCGGAAAATGCTTCGCTGAGGTCAACACGGAAAATGTCTGCGTCCCTTTAATAAAAGCACTAGTTAGCTGCGCAACCATCTCAGCCGTTTCACCAAAAGAGCGAACATTAATCACCGGGTTTTCAGGATTGTTATTCACATCCACCACTGGCGCTAGCACCCAGTTCAGCCCAATCGCAGAAGCTTCCTGCGCCGTCGCTCTCCCCATTTGCTCAGAAACCCTCAGCGCCAGCGGTAAATCTCGACGCGCAATATCACCCAAGGCCATCGGCGGAGCAAACCACGTCGCGCCACTAAAGCGCTGCCCAACGCCTTCTTCAATATCAGCGGCAATGAACAAGGGATATTTTGCCAGGGACTGTAGCTGCTGGGTTCGCACTCCCACTTCAGCGGCGCTACCACCGAGCAAAATGACACCGCCCACACCTAGCTCGAGCAGTTGCTCTAACTCAGGGTTAGTCAATTCCCACTGCGGATATTCCACCTCGTGATCAAACAAGTGCCCTGTGGTTCGTACCACAATCATCTGGGCCACCTGCTCAGCCAAAGACAACGTCTCAGGGCTGGGTAAACGCTTTTCTAACATTGACGATTAGCTAAAGAGTCTGAGCAGAATTATGAGCAAATATTAGAGTTATGAGCAAATATTTTAGACGTCTTCCTCTTCACCCAAGTCCTGGGCATCCATCGAATCCCCAGCTTTACGCTCAGCACTGATCTGATTGAGCACGTTGAGCACATCTGTCGCCAAATCAAACGACCGATCTTCTTTAAAAGTGACATCGGGGGTGCGGCGTAGCTTAATGCGTTGGCCTAATTCGTGGCGCACATAACCCTGAGCTGCCTTGAGCCCCGCCATCGTTTCAGCCTTAGCTTCTTCAGTGCCATAGATGCTCACAAAAATTTTGGCGTGCTGCAAATCTCCAGCAACATCAACATCGGTGATACTAACCATGCCTGCACCGACGCGGTCATCCTTAATACCATTAATTAGCATTTGGCTCACTTCACGCTTAATGGCAGTCGACACGCGTGCGACTCTTCTACTAGTAGCCATAGTGATTCACAGGGAATGAAAAGTTTGGACAGTTCAATCGTTGCTTAGGAAAGCCCCAGCATGGCCTGAAGCGTAAAGGTAAGACCGATAAAGCTGGCAATCACAGCACTAATGAGGGCGATCGCAGTAGAAGGCTTTTTGAGCAAAGGCAAGAGTGGCTGAATCGCGTTATAAAAAACGCCCAGGGAAAAACTAATTAGGTAACGAGGATAGCGAAAAACATTGCCAAAAAATTCTTCCATGATGCCAAGGGTGTAATAAAGGTATGTTGAAGGAAATAGGTATGTTGAAGAAGCCCACGCGTATTATCCTACCGCAAAGAATATTCCTCGTAAGGCACTGCTGATATATCGTTAACACTATTCATTTTTTCAGGCCTCTGGCCAGTTTGTAGCGCCATAACTATAGTGTCAACCTGCTTACTTCCCCTCTACCAATTCGCCTCCTACAGCACCTGATGGCTCTCCCTTCGCAATCTTTCACCCCAGCCCCACAGCAGAGCCAACGGCAGGACCCAAAGCAAGTCATGGCCGCTCGCCCTTTTATTAAGTGGGCCGGGGGGAAATCTCGACTTATAGAGCAGTACAAACCTTTCCTACCAACCACCTTTGACCGCTACCATGAGCCCTTTTTAGGTGGCGCAGCTCTCTTTTTTCATCTGGCACCACAGCTCCATGCCCAAGGCAAAAAGGCCTACCTCAGCGACCTGAACCCTGAGCTGGTGAATGTGTATCAGTGCGTGCGCGATCGCGTCGAGGCTTTAATCAAAACACTCGCCAATCACCAGGAGAAGCACTCTAAAACGTATTACTATGCCATCCGCGCAGAGCTGAAAACCGAGCCCGTCGCCCGTGCAGCCCGTTTTATTTACCTGAATAAAACTTGCTACAACGGCCTCTATCGAGAAAACTCCAAAGGGCTATTTAACGTGCCGATTGGCCGCTACAAAAATCCAAACATCTGTGCACCTGAACTCCTGAGGCCCGCCTCAGCAGCCCTACAAATCGCTGAGATTTCAGAGCGGCCTTTTGCGAAGGTATTAGACTACGCCACCAATAGCCGCGACTTCGTCTACTTCGATCCGCCCTACCATCCTCTCAGCGAGACCAGCAAATTCACAGCCTACAGTCGCTATCGCTTCGCCGCTGAAGAACAAGCATCACTCAGAGATATCATCATCCAACTGGCCGCCCAGAACGTGCAGGTGCTCGCATCCAACTCTGACTGCCCGTTTATCCGCGAACTCTATGCAGACTTTCAGGTAGAAACCATTACGGCTGCAAGATCGATTAATTCCAAAGCGAGCAAACGCGGAAAAATCACTGAAGTTCTCCTAGTGGCTTAACCTGATAGTGACTTAGTGCGCTCTTTACGTACCTGCATCCCAAGTTTTCTCCGGCCTATTCAACCGTCTCCATTCAACCGCCTCTGTGCAACCCTATTTATTCAGCCGATCCACCCACACTAATCGGCGTCAGCAAAACATTAGCGCCCACTAAGGTCACATCACTTACGGTTGCCCCATTCATACTGGTGTACACCAAGGTTGCCTCCGAGAAATCAACGCTTTGAACAACGGCTTCATCCAGTACGGCATTGGTTAAAAAGGCACCTGTTAAATCAGTATTCACTAAAGAGGCACCCGTTAAATCTGCGCCCTCTAAATTGGCGTAGGAAAGCTGAACATCGGTCAAGTTAGTATCTCGCAGGTCGGCTCCAATCAGGTGTGCACCAGTTAGATCTGCGCCGGTCAAATCACACCCTTGGCAAGCACCCGTTTCCAGCAACTGAGCCACGTCATTAGCATTGGCAATGCGTGCGGGAGAGAGCGTCAAGGTCATTGCAGCCAAGGACATGGCAGCTACTCTAACAACTGTTCCAATAGCCAACTGAAGGGAGCCAGCAGACTGCTGAGGAATTGTTTTGCCTACCTTTCTATTTAACAGTTTCATTTCTAATATCATTTAAAATGTCGTTACATTAAAGAAACCGATTTAGCTCATCTCATGGCCATTAAAGCTGACTTCTTGTTTGCTTTTCTTCTTGCCTTTCTAAAATTACATTGGGCTGCTTTCAAAGCATTCGCTAATCCATCACTTTTAAGCCCAACGAAAAGCTATTTTTAAATTAACGAATTCAGGTAGGAAAAGCATCGTACAAAAGGCAGATTAATGCCATTAATAGATCATTAAGAGCTTGTGATAATCAGCATCAAATAACCTATAGCCTTAAATGATTGCCATAGAGATCAAAGTAGAGAAAGATGCCTGAGACGGACACTCAATAGGTACTACTAAGAATGATCTATAGATGCCAAGAGGAAGCTAAAAACGTATTCTTAAAATTTATTAAATGTACGCTTTTAGGGATTACCTTCTATTACTAACCAGTGATTAATATCACAATCAAGACTTCAGTAATTTATCAATAGTTAGCCTGTCCCATGAAGACCCTATTCAAAAATAAATAGTCGGGAGACCAGTTCATCGGGCGATTTTCGTGAGGATCAGTGTAAGCTTATGGGCAATTATCGATGAGCCCTTCTACAGAGGGGCTACCGCAGCCATGATGGATACCCTGCTTTTAACTATTTACTTCATTGTCGTTTTCTACGTCCTCTATAAGATGGCGCTCGGCCTAGAAGACAAACTAGAAGACAAGGTCGTCATTCTGCTCGATGAAAAAACATTAAACCAGCAAACCAACGATCAGCTATCGTTTCAGAAAAATGCGCGACGGTTCTCTGCTCGCATTAAACAAGTCGCCCTGGGCAAAGAAAAAAAAGTCAAACACACCGCCCTGCAGCTAGTCGCTGATCCAGACAAGCTAATGCCTATTGGCCCTGAAGCCCTACTCCTACAAGAAAAAATGAAAATGAGCGATGAGGCTCTACAGGAGTATTTGCACGAAAAGATTACGATTCGGGTCTCCCCCATCAACAAGCAAAAGCTCAAGCCTGTGGTGTACCTGGGTGTCACTGTCGATAATGACACTGCTAACACACTGGTTACCATCAACTGGGACCGCAGCTCCATTGAAATGTTTGGCCAGGGCAATCGAACCGTTCGGAGCACGGCCAACATGCCTATCGATTTATCTCAACCCCAGGTTTTGACCGTCGTAAACCCTGGCATGGTGGTCTCTTCTAATGTCACTACTGAGAGAAAATACAACCGCGATCCTGAAACCAATCGTGTGGGCATGCCAGAACCCTTAGTGGATCTAAAACAGCGGGTGGAGATGTCTAAAATGACCAATCCCACCAGCGATAAGGCAAATATTCAACCCCTTTATACGCTCGATTTAATGCTGGGTCTCAAAGGCCGCACCGAGACCGACACTGAACTCGTTAATGTACTCGTACCATTCATCTTCAAAATGAAAATCGAGGTCGATCAACCAGCCTTTCCGCCCATCCGCTGGATGCTCAGAAACTTTGGCAGCCAATCCAAAATTCAGAACGGCTGGCTATGGGGCGGAACTAGAAAGTAAACAATCCCCCATATTTAGCATCATCTCTAAAACAGGGAAAAAAGCCATAACGACGACACTTTGCGGTTAGACATTGCGCTCTGCTGAGACATGACGAGACATGACTTGGAAGCGATACACTACAGGTATAGAGCTGGCTCAGTGGTTGCGGAAATAATTTGAGGCGTCAAACCCGATAGTTATCTCTGAGGAAAGTCCGGGCTCCCGAAAAGCCAAACTTGCTGGGTAACGCCCAGTGCGGGCGACCGTGAGGAGAGTGCCACAGAAACATACCGCCGATGGACCGCTCAGGTCACAGGTAAGGGTGCAAGGGTGCGGTAAGAGCGCACCGGCAGCATCGAGAGGTGCTGGCCAGGTAAACCCCGGTTGGGTGCAAGGCCATAGGAGTAACGGTTGGCTTTTTACCGACTCCGCTAAAGCGCGCCGCTTGAGGCGTTTGGTAACAAACGTCCCAGATAGATAACCACCCCCCGTTAAGGGGGAACAGAACCCGGCTTAGGTCCAGCTCTACTCCTCATTCTTTATATTCCCTATGCCCCCAGCCTTGTCCTTAACGAGCGTTTTCTCGTAGACTTTTTCTTCTAGCTCATTTTCTTTAAGCTTTGCCTCCTTTGCCCATGGCTGCGACTCCACAGATTTCTAAGCGTTCATCGATCGCACCAACGCTGACGGGCCAGCGAGAACCACAAACGCTTGCTCCCCTGCTGAAGCAGCTTCGCATATCCCCCGAAGCAGTCAGACTAGAACTCCTGAGCTTAGCGCTGGTTGATATTTCCAGCTCACCAGACACTAATAATGAAAAGCTAGAGTTTTTGGGAGATGCTGCACTGCGATTAGCCGCAGGTGAATTTTTGATGGAGTGCTATCCCGACATGGTGTTGGGTGATATGTCAGCAGTGCGATCGCACCTTGTCAGCGATCGCGTCCTCGCTACCCTGGCCAAACACTATCGCTTAGGCAAGTATTTAATTTTGTCCAAAAGTGCCGCAGGCGATCGCGCTGGGGCAGACTCCCGCCTCGCCGATACCTTTGAAGCCATCCTCGGTGCCCTCTACCTCAGTGCAGGCAACCTCAGCCTAATTCGCCCCTGGCTCGACCCACACTTCAAAAAGCTGACCAATGAGCTAAAAAATGACCCCGCCCGCCAGAATTACAAAGCTGCCCTGCAAGAGCTAACCCAGTCACACTACAAATCCTTACCCACTTATAAAGCCACTGAAATTAGCCAAACCCACGGCGATGAAGAGCGATTTCATGCCCAGGCATGGTTTGAAGGCAAGCTACTCGGAGAAGGGAAAGGGCGCTCTATTAAGCTCGCTGAGCAAGCCGCTGCCAAAATCGCCTTTAACCACTTGAGCCAAACGGTCGAAGAAGCACCTGCCGAAGAAGCACCTTAGGGCATCTTAAATTAGGCCATAGACATCAGGTCAGCCCAGCTCAACCCTCTTAAAAATTGGATTTTCGCCCATGACTCAGGCAGCAGACTCGAACCAGCCTATCGAACTCGTCTTGTTTGGTGCAGGTCGCTGGGGTAGCCATTTAATGCGTAATTTTTTAGCGCATCCTCACGTGAAGCTAAGGGCAGTCGTGGAAGCTTCTGAGGATAGACTCAAGTCTTTAACCACCACTTTGGATGACTCTGTTGAGCTCATCAGTGACTGGCGTGCTGCCATGGCATTGCCCGGATTGGGTGCCTGCGCGATCGCCACTCCCGCCGCCACCCACTACGACCTCATCGAAACAGCCCTAAAGCAAAATCTACACGTTCTGGCCGAGAAGCCACTCACGCTAGAAACGGCAAGTTCTCAAGCACTCTGCGACTTAGCCAAGCAGCAGCAGCGGCAGTTGGTGATTGACCATACGTACCTGTTTCATAGTGCAGTCACGGTCGGAAAAGACGAGATCGCCAATCTTGGCCCCCTGCGCTACGGCTACTCTGCCCGCACCCATCTCGGTCCCGTCCGACGTGACGTTGATGCTCTCTGGGACTTAGCCATTCACGACATTTCCATTTTCAACCATTGGCTAGGCGAAAGCCCCGTCCAAGTAAAGGCCCAAGGCAGCAGCTGGCTCCAGCCTCACATCAACACACCACTCTCACCGCAGGGTCTTGCAGATGTAGTGTGGTGCCGTTTGCAATATCCCAGTGGATTCCAAGCCACACTTCACCAAGCGTGGGCCAATCACGACAAGCAACGGCGGCTATGTGTCGTGGGTGACGACGCTACGCTCATCTTCGATGAAATGAATGCCCAAAGTCCGCTGACAAAACAAAGCGGACATTTTGAAGAAAATGATGGCTGGTTCAGCCCTGCTGGCCTTGAAACAGCCTCTATTTCCGTACCGCCCGCAGAACCCTTGGGAACTGTTTGCAATCACTTTGTGGAGTGCGTGCAAAATAATATGCGATCGCCTCTTTCGTCAGGGGAGATAGGCACCGGCCTCGTCTCAGTCCTTGTTGCACTCTCAAAATCCATGAATCAAGGCGGGACATGGGTCTCCGTTCCATAAGTCTCCGTCCCATAACCAGTCCCATAAGTCAACTTGAAATTACTTTAGCCAGGGCGCTGAAACGTTATCTAACTGCTCACGTTCTACCTCAGACATTTCCCAGCCAAGGGCACCCGCATTTTGTTCAGCCTGCTTGGCATTTTTAGCCCCCGGAATGGGGACCACATTACCCTTACCAATCAGCCAGTTTAACGCCACTTGCACAGGCGTTTTTTCATGGGCCGCACCAATCGATTGCAGGGCCGCAAGAACAGGCTCTATTTTTCGTAGATTCTTTTTACCAAATCGAGGATCTAAGCGACGTGCACCAGCAGGCTGTAAATCGCTAGCGACTGTGTATTTGCCAGTCAACAAACCTTGAGCCAATGGGCTATAAGCCAAAATCGTCACTTCCAAGTTCTGCGCTGCTTCCAACACACCATTGGTCTCAATATTGCGGTGCAGCAATGAGTATTGCACCTGATTCACTGCTAGCGGAATGCCGCGTTCCGCTAAGTAGCTGTGGGCTTCACGCATTTGCTTAGCCGAATAGTTACTGACGCCCACAGTCTGAATGCGACCCTGCTCTACCTCATCGGCCAAAGCATTCATCAGCGTTTTTTGGCTCAGCAAAAAGTCAAAGGGCCAATGCACCTGATACAGAGCAATCGAAGGCAGTTTCAGTCGCTTCAGACTAGCTGTCAGGGCATCAGCAACCGCTTGTCCTGAAAATCGCCAGGGGACAGGCATGTACTTAGTTGCCAAAATCACAGGCGTCGCCTCTTCGGATGTCCCCTCTTCTGATGCACCTTCTTCTAAAGACCGTGCCTGCATGAACTGGGCAATCAGCTCTTCCGACTTACCCAAGCCATACACTTCCGCCGTATCCAGAAAATTCACACCCGCAGCAAGGGAAGCTTTGAAGGCTGCGCGAATATCATCAACGCCGTAGGCGCCACCGTATTGCCAAAAAAGAGAATCCCCCCACGACCATGTGCCCAACCCAAGTGAGGGGACTGTCGGCCCTTTAGGACCAAGGGTTACCGTCTGAAAATTGGATGGGGTGGTCATGAAAAGCTCTCGACAAACAGTGTGGTAAATCGTGCTTCTTTAAGGTAGCGGGTCCAGGGGACACTTGTCGGCTATTCACCCTGCTCAGCAATCAAAAAATCCACAAACTGCCTAGCCGTACGCCCTGAACGCCCGTTATGACGAGTTGCCCACTGGCGTGCCCGCCAGTCTAAGTTTTCAGGTTCTAGATTGAGACCCGCCTGGGCGGCTAACTCGCGCACAATCGTGAGATAGGTTGGCTGGTCAGCGGGGGAAAACGTGAGCGTGAGGCCAAAGCGATCGCTAAAGGAAAGCTTTTCTTGCACGGTATCCCAAGCCTGGATTTCCTCGGCATCCTTGGGCCTGGGCCGCTCGTCGAAGAATTCTCGAATCAGGTGCCGACGGTTAGACGTTGCATATACAACGACGTTCTGAGGACGGGCTGTCACCCCACCTTCGAGCACAACTTTAAGGGCTTTAAAGGCTTCATCATCTTCCTCAAAGGACAAATCATCCACAAAAATAATGAACTTTTGCGGCACATGACTGAGCGGCTCAATAATTTGAGGCAAGTTCTGCAAGTTAGCCTTGGGCACTTCAATCAATCGCAAGCCCCGATCGGCATATTCGTTTAACAGTGCCTTCACTAAGGAAGATTTTCCTGCGCCTCGGCTCCCGTAGAGCAAAACGTTTTGAGCGGTGTACCCTTTCAGCAGGGATTCGGTGTTTTGAATGAGCTGCTGTTTGGGGTGCTCGTAAGCGGCTAACTGCTTTAGGGCGATGGGATCAGGCGATGGGATACCGACCAACTGCCCCACCGTGGAGCTGCCCTGCCAACGAAAGGCCTTGAACTGCCCGAAAATACCAACGCCTTGGGTGGCATAGACTTTAGCTAATTCTGTGATCGCCCCACGCCAATCGGCCTCAGCCGGAAACTGTACAGGCAGCGTAGGCTCTACTGCCAATTGCATGGTCGGTGGCAGGTCTCCGGCAGTCGCTTGCTGAGTCCACTTGCTTAACTGCTCAGCAGAGAGCTGATACAAACAGTACAAAGTCGCAAGATCGTACTGGGCTGCGGCCAATATGCCAGGGTCGAGATCATGCTCACCGCCCGCCCGCCTCTGCACCTGCTGCGCAAATCCATTGTCTGCCGCAAGAATTTGGCTAACCAAGTGATGTTGCCAACTTTGCTTGGCATTGGCTAACGCTGAAAACCATTGACCATAGGCTGAGGCACATTGCACAGCAGCAGGCGACATCTCAGAGGCAGTGTCGGCAGACTCGATGAGTGCATTGAGCAACGATACAAAGGCTTGACCCACCTCACTGTCCAAAACGGATTGATAGAGCAGCAATGATGCTGAGCGCTGAGCGTAGTTTTGAATCTGCGTTACGGCCTCTCTATCTAATGCCATACATGCCCTTAGTTTAGTCAGTCCCTATCCTATACAAACGCTGGCCGTTATAGACTGCTCTAGTTTGATTGTGGCGGTCTAACTTTGGCCCTTGTATTCAATTAACGTGGCGGGCTCTTTACGAGAGCGACTGAGCCAATACTGAACCTGACCAATCACCTGCGGCATTTTAGAAATCACACAGAAAATGGCATATATAGCTGCTTGCTTAGCACCATCACCCCGCTGCTGGGAGCGGTATTGGTAAATTTTCCAGGCCAGGGGCAGATAACTTAAAAAGAGTAAAAGGGTGATGCCCTTCGTAAAAGGAGCCAGTGAGATCGCTAAAAGAGGCACAACCGCACCCCATAGCCAACCACTGAAGTTTTCTCGTTTCATGTACTGCTCTGGTGTGTCGCCGTACATGGCAAAGCCCTCACCCACGGCCCAGCCACCGCGAATCGAGCGCTTCCACCATTGGCCAAACTGATGCATATCAATGTCATGGAGAGCCATATCAGCATCAATGCACTCCAGCTTCCAGCCTGCTTGACGTAGGCGAATACAAAGCTCAGGCTCTTCACCACAAATCATGGCCGGATTAAAGCCGCCTGCCGCTTGAATGGGTTGCGATCGCATCAGAGAAATCCCCCCACAGGCGTCGGCTTCGCCAACAGGCACTTGCCACTCCAAATCTGCCATCTGGTTATAAGGCGAGGCTTCTGGAAAACGTTCCCGCAGACGCCCAAAGACAATCGCCAATTCCGGCGAAGCTTCTAATGTGCCAATTGCGGCCTCTATCCAACCGGGCAGTAGCTCACAGTCGCCATCAATAAACTGCACATACTGAGTATTCGGAAACTTTTCCATTAAATGGTCAAAGCCCGCGTTACGTGCGCGCGCACCGGTAAAAGGCACCGACATATCCAGCTGGATAACGTGCACACCCCTTTCTTCGGCCGCAGCAACACTGCCATCAGTGGAGCCAGAATCGACATAGACAATGGGCACTGCGGTGGTGAGATGTTTTTGTAAAGACGTTAAGCAGCGAATGAGGCGATCGCCTTCGTTGCGGCCAATGGCCACGACACCCAAATTATCCATAGTGGTGAGTAATATTGAACTACGACTGATTCAATTAATTTCAACGAATGAGAAGATTGACGCGATTAGGTAGAGGCACGCTCTGGTGTACCCGGTAACGAGTTAACGTGCCAAAAAGGGCGGGGAATTAGGTCCACAATTTTTACCACCTCGACTTTGGCCACCTCGGCTTTGACCACCTCGGCTTTCATCAACCATCAAGCGCCCCCCAGACCAGGCTGGTGTTCCAGCAGCCACTTGTCCACCTGGGCCAAAGTCGGGTTCTATCTCCGGAGGGCTCCCAAGGCCAGCTTGCGCTGCTCGTGAGCGTCTAGGCCAGCGCCGTATCGAAAGAAAGACAATCATATACACCACCCAATACAGAGACGTTCGCCACATCAAGAGCGACTCCGTCATGTTGTAAATCATCAGTAGTATCAGGAAGGCAAAGGGCCACAAATCCTCAGGCTCAGTCGCCCGATAGGCCCGACGTAGGGCCATACCAAAGGTAATTAGAAGCCCTAGGACAAAAAGACCAAAGCCCACAAGTCCTAAATCCATTAATACGTCTACATAGCCGTTGTGACCATGGGAGGGAACAAATCCTCGATAGGAAAGAGCCCCAATTTCAAAGGCAGCATCGTTACCGGGTACCCAAAAAGCTGATCTTCCAAAGCCCACAAGAGGGCTGCGGGCCATGAGCGTGTCCATAGAGCCTTCCCAAATGAGGGTTCGTGCCGAGAGCGTAGGATCTTTACCCATACTCACCACAATGTCTTGCCAGGTTCCCGACAGATAGGTGACAGTCCCTAAGACAATCATCCCCACAACATCCAACAGCAAAACGCTTTCATACCCTCTCCATCTAAAGACTCTGGAAGCTAACACAATGATTAGCAGGGCTATAAAGACCAACAAGCCAGAAAGCGACGTGGATAGGATAATGAGCATAATGGAAAAAAGCAATCCGCATCTGGCCAACAGCCTTTCTGTTCGATTTCTATTCGCAATGCTCAAAATAAAAAAGACCAGCATCGTCAGGGCCATGACGCTAGAGAGCACATTTTTTTGGGAGTAAATGCCTTTCCAAGCACCATCAAACTTATCACCGACGTGAAGCCCGACTGAAGGAACCGCCAGCGCATAGAACATCGAGAAAAAGGCAGCAATCGCCAAAGTAACGGCAATGACCCTCATTTGCTGACGAATATTAAATCGGGAAGCAAAATAGGTGGCAAAAGCCGTCATCGGGAAAAATTCCCCTCGAAGACTCTCTACGCTGACATTCGGTGTAATTGACCAGGCTACAGAGGCAAACGTCATCAAAACCAGCACCCACAGCAACCATCCTTTTGAGGCGGTTCTGAGGGTTGTTTGCAAGCGAGCCCCCATGAGCAAGAGAGATACAAATGGAATCGCATAGCGTAGCGCCTTCATAATTGCATCGCTATCACCCACCAGCGTACTGATTCCATTGGCAAAAAATAGGAAGCAGACAATGCTAAACCCTTGCTCAAACCAGGCGATTTTAGCCTGATCTCTAGTGGTTCTAATACTTGATAGCGTTGGGGTGTTGGTGATGCTGTCCACAGACTTTTTATAAAAGGAAGATTGGTTAACGAGAGAGCAAGTTATAAAGCGCAGAGAAACCGAGATAGTGTCAACAGGCCCTAGGCTTACGGTGCCCCTGCAAATGGCTAGAGCCCGACTATGCAGGCTGCTTGACTCTTTTTTTGGACGGTCTTATGCGCGTTGGAGCGCTCTGATAACGGCCAGAGGAAAAAGCACAGTTATAAAGCCACTGATCGTTTTCAACGCCACCGGTCAGCCACCGGTCAATGAGCTCCGACCAACGAGCAGGGACTTTGAGCATATTCAGGGCAACTTCTGAGGCTTCTGAGAGTTGTCCGTATAACTGAGGCTGCCCCATGATGCGTTCAATACGGTGGGCCATAGACTTATCATTGCCCGCTGGAAAAATCATGGCATTGACACCATGGGACAAGTGATCTTTGAAATGTTCTTGATCGGTCGCAATAATAGGGGTACGTGCGGCCATGGCCATATATAAACTAGATGGTGGCTCCACTGGCAAATCGTGCGCACACCCTGGAATAACCACTAAATCGGCTTCTCTCATTTGTTCCACAATATGTTCGGGAGAGAGGGCAGATGAGAATGAGACGCAATCAGCAATATCTAGCTGTTGAGCTTGGACTTGCAGTAGCTCTAGGGCATGTGAAATGGGCGTTGGCTGCATAGATTGCTCGTGGTCTGTCTCTGCGTCTTGTGGCTTATCCTTTTCCTGCCTTGCCCTTTCCTGTTGGTCTGCTTCCTGGTGCTCTACTTGTAAACGAGCTGCATTGGCCTGATCGTTAATGATGTGGAGATTAACCCGGTTGTTCCCGCGCTTTCGAATATGACTCACGGCCATGAGCAGTTCACTAATACCAGCTCTCAAACTCATGGGTCCGGCATACACCAAATCAATTTCAGATTGCTCGTAGCGGATTTGCTTAGGTAAGACGTACTGACTTAAGCGCTGCGGTCGCGGCCATTCCCAAGGAATAAGTTTGGCTGAATTGATGCCGCTGGCTTCTAAAATTTTGCAGGCGTACACGCCATGGTTGCCGACCCACTCAATACTCTGGTGATTGAGCTGCTTAATTAAGCGATTGTGTCGCCATTGCTGCCGCCAGCCCAAAGGCCCTTGCCAGTCAGAGAGGAGAACTACGCTAGGGATTTTATTACGCACAGCCCAATTCAACACAGGGTATGTGGGGGTGCAAAGCACAATGTTAGTTGGGCAAAAATCCGCAACCAGGTTAATCCGTGCTCGGTGGCTAACATGTTCACTAGTCTCTGGGCTCAGACCGCTACCCATGAGGCGAATGCCCAGATAGGACACTTCGCTATAGGCCTCTTCGGAATAGCAAGAAAAGATAGCGACCTCTTGTAGGCGCTCACTCCAATGGGCTGCAGCATTCAAGATGTGTAAGTCGGAAGGTGCAAGCCGCTCTACCAGTTTTTCGGTGAGCATTTCTGGCAGGAAAATATCCGCGAGATGCTCTCGGTAATCTGCATTTTCGACAACAATCAGTAGCCGGGTATTTTCGGATCCCATGGGTTTGTGTGTCAGTGAGAGGCGATATCTCTAATGCTGCATATACATGCTGATAGAGATGTTTTATCTTTGCAAAGTTCCAACGTATATGGCGAGAAATACGGAGAGACCTAACGTACGGTTTAAACCCTAATCAAGGCCCAATAAAGTTATGCCCCAAATTATACAGTTAGTCCTGTTTTCTAAAAGCGTTGGGTAATACCTCAGTCACAGTTTGGCCATTGCCCAGAAGTGCTCAAGACAATGGCTCAGCAGTGTTTAGAGTTAGGAAAATAGGTATGGCCTAACTGCATTGAGTCGTTATTAGGAATGCGATTAATTTCGACAAACTTGGCCTATTCGTTCGATCACAAACCAGGTTTCCCGATTGATTCAGGTCGTATTGAGAAGCCGCGACAAACTATTTATAAAAATCCGATGTGCCTGGAACTATTCCACTGTGTGTGGCTTCTTGTTTTATGTATGAATGGACACCATTCTGTGGATTACCGAACTCTTCGGATTACCTATTTTTGTTAGGTGCATCCTCCATCTTGATTGAGGTATACCGTCTCTAGTTTGATTCAGGGGTCAAAATTTTTATGCCAGCAGTGCTCAAATCCGCCGTTATTGGCACAGGGGTGATCTCAAAGCAGCACCTTTCTTTTTTACAGGCTTCTCAGAGAGCTAACATCGTCGGTGTGTGTGACTTGTCGCCTGCGGCTGTTAACTATGCCGTAGATACTTTTCAAGCAGCGGCAGCCTACACGGACTACGCCCAAATGTTAGAGGAGGCCAAGCCTGATGTCGTGCACATCTTGACGCCACCAGCGACCCATTTGCCAATTGCGACAGATTGCTTGCGGGCCGGGGCTCATGTCATTTGTGAAAAGCCAGTCGCACCATCTTTTAACGAATTCAAAGACCTTTGGCAAATTTCGCGTGAGTGTGATCGCTTCTTAATCGAAGATCATAACTACCGCTTCAATAGCCCGGTACGCGCGATTCAAGAGCTGGTAGACGACGGCACCTTGGGCAAAATCCAAGAGGTAGAAATCCGCATGGCGCTTGATTTGCGCAGCGGCGGTCGGTATGCCGACGAAAATATGCCTAGCCCCATCCACAAGATGCCTGCTGGGGTAATCCACGATTTCATTACTCACCTGAGCTACTTACTGCTGTCCTTTTTGCCTGAGGTAGACTCCGGCGACGGCTTTGAGCGAGTCTCAGCAGCCTGGAGTAATCACGGCGGCGGCGACCTCTTCAAGTACGACGATTTGGATGCGCTGGTAATTGGCGGTCAGGCCCACGGTCGCATTCGCTTTAGTAGCTACACCTCTCCTGATTGTTTCTCGATTACCGTTCGAGGCGATCGCGGCTATGCAGAAACGGACTTGTTCCAACCCTATCTACGCTGCGTGGTTCCTCGCAGTGGTGGTAAGCAGCTATCTCCTTTGGTAAATCACTTCGCCAACGGTTGGGAGCTGATGAGTGCCAGTGCCCGCAACTTCCGTAATAAAATCATGCAGAAAACACCCTATGAAGGTCTGCATTATCTCCTGGGCCAAACTTACGATGCCTTAAGTGAAGGCCAGGCACCCCCGATTAGTTACGACGACATGGCCCGAACTAGCCGACTGGTTGAAGCTCTACTTGCACAGGAAAACCGACTATGAACCAGGATATGACTCAGACTTTGAAGACAGCCCCCAAAAAAGTTTTCATTACGGGCGCAGCCGGTTTTGTAGGGCAGTACGTGGTCGCTGCTGTTTTGCGAGCAGGCCACGAGGTACTCGCAAACGTCCGTGCGAAAACCAACGTTGAGAAGATTAGCTGGCACGCGCATCCCAAGGTGACGCTTGTACGTCAGGACCTGCGGCAGCGTCGTGGCCTGGTAGATGCCGTGGCCAACGCTGATGCTGTCATTCACTTGGCAGCTGTGAAAGCCGGTGACTTTTACGATCAGTTTGCAGGTACGGTGATTGCCACTGAAAACTTGCTGTGGGCAATGAAGGAAGCAGGCGTCCGCCAGCTAGTTGCCATCAGCACATTCTCTGTGTACGACTATTTGGGCATGAAGCCTGGTCGATTGCTAGATGAAGATGGCCCGATTGAGCCGGACCCAAAAAATCGAGATGAGTACGCGCAGACCAAGCTGATTCAAGAGAAGCTGTATCGTGCCTTCGATGGCGATGTCACGATTTTGCGTCCTGGCATGATCTACGGTCGCAATAACCTTTGGCATGCTCTTGTTGGTGCTGAAGTTGGCGGCGATCGCTGGTTAAAAATTGGTGGCCGCGCCACACTCCCCATGGCCTACGTAGAAAACTGTGCCGACGCAATGGCACAGGCCTTGGATTCACCCGAGGCGGTTGGCCAGACTATCAACATTGTGGATGACAACCTACCAACCCAAAAGGCCTATCTCAACCTACTGCTAAAGTACACACCTGAGCCACCCAAACTGATTCCGGTGAGCTGGTTTGTAATGCGATCTATTGCCAACCTTGCTTGGTGGGTGAATACCACCTTCCTAGAAGGCAAAGCAAAAATGCCCGGCATTTTAGTACCGGCTAAGTTGCAAGGTCGCTTTAAGCCTTTGAAGTACAACAACAAAAAGGCAAAGGCGCTGCTGGGTTGGGCACCTCAATTCTCAACGGAAGAGGCCTTTTCGCGAAGCTGTAGCGATCTGGATTTGGTGGAAGTCGCTGCTTCACCTGTTGCAGATTCTGCCGCGGGCATTCCGGTATCAGCCGGTCTGTAATTTTCTTGAGTAGCGGGGCGGTTGTGCTCCGCTACTCATTCGTCTGTAAGCGAGTGACGCAAAGTGTCCTATGCACTGGCATCACTCCATAGCATTCGGTCTTTCGCATCTAATGCTTTTGCATCTCCCTTGTTCTCACAAGTTAGGTGCAAAAGCGATTTACCATTGTATTTGAGACGTTCGCGCCATGCGCATTGCCTATTTGACTGGCGAATACCCCAGGGTGACCGATACCTTTATTCAACGTGAGGTTGCAGCTTTACGAGAATTAGGTGAAGCTGACCAGAGCACCGTTCAAACATTTTCTGTGCGATCACCCAAGGCTTCTGGGTCATTGAGTTCGGCCCAACAAAAGGAACGCGATCGCACAACCTACTTACTGCCTCCCAATGCTTTAAAGCTGCTCATGGCCCACTCTACTTTGCTTGTGGGTAACCCTAAGCGCTACTTACAGGCACTGGTACTTGCTTGGAAAACAAGGCAATTAGGGATTCGTGGCAGTCTGTATCAACTGATTTATTTCTTGGAAGCTGGGCTGTTGGCCAAGCAAATGCAGAACCAAGGGATTGAGCATTTGCACAACCATTTTGGTGACTCTAGCTGCACCGTCGCAATGCTGGCCTCCGCCTTGAGTGATATTGGCTATAGCTTTACGCTGCACGGTCCAGGTATTTTCTTTGAGCCTCACCGCTGGCGACTCGATGAGAAAATTCACCGGGCTAGATTTGTTAGCTGTATCAGCAACTTTTGCCGCTCCCAGACGATGGTGTTTGCACCTTGGGATGACTGGCAAAAGTTGCATATTGTTCATTGCGGCATTGATCCAAAGCAATTCACCCCTGAATCTTCCACGACTAAAGCACTAGCACCTGAGCAGACATCGCAAGATGCGCGTGAAGCTGCCGGTCCACGGTTACTTTTCGTCGGGCGGCTGGCCGCAGCAAAGGGGCTTCCTATTTTGCTAGAGGGCTTGGCTGATCTCAAACGGATGTATCCGACGGTTCAGCTCACAGTGGTTGGCGATGGAACAGATCGTCAGGCATTGGAATCTCAGACGACTAAGCTAGGGCTCACTGAGCATGTAACTTTTGTCGGCTACCAGTCTCCCGAGTCGGTACGCCGATACTTGCAAGGTTCAGATGTCTTTGTGATGTCTAGCTTTGCAGAGGGTGTACCGGTGGTGCTCATGGAAGCCTTGATGGCTGGTGTCCCTGTGGTCGCGACTCAAATCGCAGGGGTGAGTGAGCTGGTAGAGGAAGGCGTGAATGGCTTTTTGGTGCCACCGAGCGATCCGCTCACTCTTAGTGCGCGGTTGCAGACGCTGCTGGCTGATGCCGAGCTTCGACAACGCTTTGGCGAACAAGGCAAGCTAAAGGTATCCCAATCGTTCAATATCAACCGGGAAGCTGAAAAGCTGTACCGACTGATATCTACAGCGATATCTAAAGGGTCAGCTGTTACGGGGTCAGCTGTAACGAGTGCGTCGATGGCAGTTAATCCGGCTGTTAATCCGGCTGTTAACTCAACGGTGGTGCAATCACTAGCAGGCTTAGTCGATGAAGGAGAGTCTTTGCAAAAAGCCTCTTCGACAAATCCTCGGGTGGAGTGCTCCTAGCGGTTTCAGGTTGTATTCAGCCTTTTTATTGGTCCTTTTGTATTTAGAGCGTATTGTTCAGGGAAGTCATTAATGGTTCAGTATCTTTCTAAGGTTTTATACATCCTGGCGGGGAGCCGTCTGCAGCTAGCCTTGCTGATTGCCTCGTTTGTGTTTGCCTCTTTGCTAGAGGCGTTGGGCGTTGGCCTGATTGCCCCTTTCCTTTCCGTGGCTGCCGACCCTAACGTTGCCCGAGACAGCGTAATCGGCGGAACGCTGCAAGCGTTTAACTTAACCACAGATGGTCAAATTATTACGGGCTTAGCCATCTTTTTGATCGCGGTATTTATCTTCAAAACCGCCGTTTACTTCCTGTGCAAGTTTTACATCTTAAAGTACAGCTACTGGCAAAAGAACCGATTAGAAGTGCGCTTGATGCAGACCTACCTGCGCATTCCTTATATCTTTCATCTCAATAAAAACAGTGCAGAGCTGATCAAAAATATTGCCATTGAGGCTCACCAATTTACAACGAACAGCCTTATTCCACTGTTGGAAATTGTCGCTAACGTCATTGTGATGGCAGTGCTTCTGGTGCTGCTCGCGATGAGTGATATTTCACTGTTGATTGTGGCTCTCGTGATTATTTTGCCGACGATTCTCGTGTTTACTCGATTGAGCCGCCGGGTAAAAGCCTGGGGTGAAATCATGTCTACGGCGAATCACAAGATGATTTCGGCGGTGAATCATGGCATTGGTGGACTGAAAGAAACAAAAGTCATTGGTTGTGAAAACCATTTTGAAAAGGAACTGGACACCTATTCTTACCAGTATGCGCAGGCAGCTATCCGGGCAGATGCTTTTCGAGTGTTACCCAGGGTTTCCATTGAAGCCATCTTGGTGATTTTCCTGCTGGTATTTATCGTATTTGCGCAAGTCTTCACAGGGCGTAGTCTGGAAGAACTGACCGCAGTCATGGCTCTGTTTGCCGTTGCCTCTATTCGCTTAGTGCCCGCAGTCAGTCAAATTTTATGTGCGCTGGGACAAATTCGTTTTTCGCTATTTGCGTTAGATATGATTTGTCTGGATCTGAAAGAAACCGAAAAATTCGACAATCGAGGACGTCAGCTCGCCTTGGATGAGCTTGTCTCTGAGACCCACGAGCAAAGAGCTTTGCAGCCTCTGCCCTTTAATTATGAGGTGGCTTTAGAAGGGATTACGTATCGGTATCCAGCCGCAGACGAAGCTGCTATTAAAGATTTCTCGCTGACGTTGCGTAAGGGTGAGTCCATCGCATTGGTAGGTAAATCTGGCTCGGGTAAAACAACCTTGGTAGATATCGTTTTAGGCTTGCTGGAGCCTGAACTAGGAGACATTAGGGTAGATGGGAAATCGGCCTATGACAATCTCCGAGGATGGCAAGATTTGTTGGGCTATATCCCGCAGTCGATTTTCTTAACGGATAGTACGATTGAGCAAAATATCGCTTATGGTGTGCCTGAAGAAGACATTGATCCGGTGAGATTACAGGAGGCGATCGCAGCTGCTCAGCTTGAGGACTTGGTCTCTCAAATGCCCGACGGTGTTAAAACCGAAGTGGGTGAACGGGGCGTTCGGGTCTCGGGTGGACAGCGTCAGCGGATTGGTATTGCGCGAGCACTTTACCATGGCCGAGAAATCTTGATTCTCGATGAGGCGACATCGGCACTGGATACCGAAACTGAAAAGCTAGTAACAGAAGCCATTAACGCCTTATCAGGGTCTAAAACGCTGATTATTATCGCTCACCGTTACTCGACCATTGAGAAATGCGATCGCATTTATGAACTCAGCAATGGCCACCTAAAGCAGTCAGGGACTTACAAAGAAGTGATTCTGGCCAAGTAAGCTAGCCCGGTAAAACTGAATCAGTTTTTAGAAAAAGCGTCCAACGGTGCAGCTAAAGCTCACTAACGTCGGGCGCTTTTTCGATGAGTTGGTTGAACAGCATTTCTGACGCTTCGAGTGCACCTTCCAAGTAGCCACCAAAGTTTTTAGCGACTTCAGTAGAGCCGAGCATGAGCCGCCCTTGCCACAGGTTAGAGAGTGCATGGGGTAGCCCGTAGGCCGGATGCGTGTACAGAGGCTGTTGGTCTAAAGGCGTGGCGGTCTCAGGTTCTTGTGCCCAGTCTTGCAGAATGAGAGTGATAGGCGTGAGTGCTTCAGGGCCGAAAAGTCGGCCTAATTGTGCCTGGGCCGCTTGGCGCAGTGCAGCTTCGTTTTGCTTACGAGCAGTGGCTGGAACGCCTACAAATCCAAAGAGTGCATAGGGGCCACCCTGCTCGGGTGAGGCATCGTGAATTTCAGCCATGGGGCCACTGCGGCTCATGGCATCACCTGATAATCCGGCTTCGCGCCAAAAGGGATGCTCGTATACCGCAACGATTTTGGCATGGCCCGCCATCCATGTTGGGATGCCTTTCATAGCTTGAATTTCTGTGGCGGAGAGGGCTGGAGAAAATTGAATGCGCTCAGAGGCGACCCTGGGCGGCAAGGAGAGCACAACACGTTGGCAGGTAATGCTTTGAGTGTTGTTGTCAGCATCAATGCCGGTAGCTAAAATTTCCTGGGATGTCCCTTTAAGGTCGGTGTGCTTGAGTTCGGTAATGCGTAAGTTCAGGGAGAGATTGGCATCGTTGAGCTGTTGCTGAATGCCATCTATGAGGCTGACTAAGCCTCCCTTTACGCGGAAAGATCCTTCCATCGAGGCGTACCCGCGCCCGCGTGCGACTTGCCCTGTTTCATCTTCAAAGCTGAGTTCACCGTCTGCATATTGGAGAAATGATGTTAAACCCAGGTCTTGAATCAGTTGGGCCATGCGGAGCTGGCCTGGCCAAAACCACGCCGGACCTAAATCAAAATAGCCAGTTTGGTTCTGGTGTTCTACATAGTGGGTGGCGATTCTGCCGCCAAAGCGTGAGCGGGCTTCTGCCAGGTGATAGCTGACATTGGCCGCTTGAAGCTGACGGGCCAGTGATAGCCCTGACAAGCCACCGCCGACAATTAAAACATCTGTTTTCATAGGTTCGGGAAGTCTGACACGGTGTTTTTCAGCATTTTTTTCACAATATGCGGAGCTTAGAAATGAGCATTAAATGAACTGTTCAATTTATCCAGCTGCCCTTCGACTACGCTCAGGGCGCGGTGCCGACAATAGCCGCTGGCTGAGCGTAGTCGAAGCCACAACCAACCGATCCACGAAAGCGCAACCTTCTTAAATCCTCAAGCCTCCAAGGGTTTTCCCTCGCAAGGTATGCAGCTAGGCTTGCCTAAAAATTTTCCGAACTAGGACGAAGATCTATTTCGTGGGACCACGTGGAAGGGGGCTGGTGCGCGACTTGCCAGTAAACCTCCGCGATGTCTTGAGGGTTCATCATTTTGGCAGGGTCTAAGCTGTGGAGCTGGCGGCTGCGCTCGGTATCGATAATGCCATCGAGAATGGCGTGGACCACATGTACCCCGGCAGGATGATATTCACGGGCGAGGGATTGGGTGAGGCCTCGGAGGGCGAATTTGGCGGAAGCAAAGGCTGCGAACTTGGCCCCACCCCGTAAGCTAGCGGTTGCGCCAGAGACAATAAAGGTGCCGCCGCCGCCCCTCACCATCGGTTGCATCACTGCTTGAGCAAGAATGACAGCCGCTTGCACCATCGATTTCCAACAGCGTTCAAAATCATCCAGGGTTGTTTCTGCAAAGGGTTGAATAACCAGCTCGGCAGTATTGTGAATCACCGCCTTAGGCGGGCCATGGGTCGCGATGAGATCTTCGATGAGTGCAGTTGCGGCCTCAGCATTGGTAATATCGACCTGTTGTAGATTATCGGCTGGGTCAGGATTGCTGGGTAGGGTGCGGACCAGACCGGCGGTTGTGTAGCCCCCTGCTTGAAAGCGACGTAATAACGATCGCCCCAGGCCTGCTCCGGCACCTGCAACAATCATCAAAGGCGGCGGTGTTGTACTCATGGTCTTTACTCTAGAGTTTTTTGGTGTTTAATTTTTGGGCTCGGTGCGTGGCTAGCCAGCGTTACTGAGAAGTGCGATCGCCAATGTCATTTGAGCAACAAATCCAGCGACAAATGTGACCGTGCGCAAAAACGGCACACCCAAGCTATAAACCACAAAGTGAGCAAGCCGTGCAAAGAAATATAGCTGGCAGGCGGCAATGGTGGCCGGTGTGCTGATACCTGCGATCGCCGCGATGACAACCAAGGGTGCAAAAATCACCAAATTTTCGACGGCGTTTGTGTGGGCATGGCTCATGCGTTCGGCCCATGCGGCTGTGGCCGACTCACCATAGGTCGGGTTTGCCAAGGTTCCGCCGATGCCTTTTTCTAGCATGCGATTGACGACATAGGGCGTCCAAAATAAGGCTGTTACAGCGATGCTAAGGGTTAGCCAAAATAGTTCAGGTGTCATAGCGATAAGCTCCTGTGATGCCCGGCATGGGCTTAAGTGTGTGATATGCAGTTTAATAGGAGGTGCCAGAGGTATAAATCATTAGAACCGCTGTTTATTTTGCTGAAACAACTGTCATGAGTCTTGAGTTTGATATTTTAAGCGATGTTTTAGACTCGCTGAGAATCTGTGGCAATTTGTTGCTGTACGAGTCGTACATTGCGCCTTGGGCGATCGCACTGCCTGATGCCGACCAGTTAGGACGTCTGTTAGGCGTTAGGCCAGGGACCAAGGCTGTGGCCTTTCATTTAGTGGAGCGAGGACATATCGAAGTGACCTCAGCGGTTTCTCCCGATGAGCCGCCTTTGATCGTGGAAGCGGGTGAAATGGTGGTTTTCTTTAGTGGGATGGCCCACCAGATCGCTCAGGGCACTACAAAGTCTAGCCTGGCGGTGGAGAGAGTCTTAGCGGGTGACGAGATTCCCTTTCGTTGTGCGACCGGTGGGCGAGGGGTTTCGGTGGCCTGTGTGTGCGGGATTTTTTACTTGCACGACACCCATCTCAATCCACTCTTTGCATCGTTGCCGCCGATTCTGCATGCTCCTGTGTCTCAAGCTGAGAGCTTTCACAATTTGTCAGGAGTTGCCAACTTAATTGTGCAGGAGTTGGAGAAACGCTCACCGGGGAGTGATTTTATGGTGGAGCGATTGTTGGAATTATTGTGTGCGGGTGCTGTGCGAGCATACATGGAGAAAGTGGAGCCCCAAGAGGCAAGCTGGCTCACCGGGTTGCGTGATCCGATTGTGAGTCGCGCTCTTGCGCTGATTCATGCTCAGCCTGGGTATGCCTGGTCTGTGGATGCGTTGGCACAGCATGTGGCGCTATCGCCTTCGCGGTTTGCGGCTAGGTTTAAGGCGACGCTGGGAGAGAGCCCGATGGGCTATGTGACGAAGTGGAGATTGCATATTGCCAGTCGCCTACTCCACAGTACAGAAAAAAATATTAGCGAGATTGCGATAGAGGTTGGCTATGAAAATCTAGCGGCTTTCAATCGTGCGTTTAAAAGGCATTTCGAGGTGCCTCCGGGGGCCTGGCGATTAGCCCAAAATACTACCGAGTACTCCATGTCCTGATAATGAGGCATCTCGATAGGCCAGTGGTTACCCCAGCCAGTGAGATGAACTCCACAACGCCTTGGAGCTTGCACCGAAGTCAACCATCGCATCGCTGCTCGCAAAGAGCCATCAGTCAAACTGGGAACGCCACGTTATGGTCACCATGATCGAGCGAATGCAGCAAGCGTACGGCGATCAGCTAGAGATGTTAGCGGAAAGCTACTTGAGAGACGACAGCATCAGCCCGTGAAGCCACTATTAATTCCAGCACAACACTTCAAGCTCGGATTAATCGCCTAAAGTGACGGTACGCAACGGCAAGCCACTCATATCCTGATATTTTACTATTACTTGAATCACATAAATTCAAGCCTTGCCAAGTAGGAAAACAAAGTGAAACTCGCCAATGGGATGTGGATAAACCGTTTTCTGAGCATGGGTCTCGTTTATCTGTTGGCCGCGCTGATCGGTATCACCCTGACCCGTGAAGGGGGTAATGTCGCTGCGTTATGGCCACCAAATGCGATCTTGGTTGGTGTTTTACTACGGGCTGCAAAAAAAGACTGGCCCGGTTATCTAGGGCTTTGCTTGATTGCTAACGGCTTAGCAAACTGGCTGATGGGCGATACAGTCCTCGTCAGCCTTGGATTCGTTGTGGCCAACGCTATGGAGATCTCAGCCTTTGTTGCAATCGTCGGGTGGTTGATGCCACTGCCTGTGGTGCTAAAAACCGTTACTCATCCCTGGCAGTTAATTAGCGCGGGATTGTTGAGCGCAGCCACAGGCGCAACAGTCGGAGCGACCCTCATTCATTCCACTTACGGCACGCCTTACGGGGTTGTATGGCCAACGTGGTGGATAGCAGATGTCATGGGCTTTGCCATCATCACACCTGTAGTGCTCAGCGCGTCCTGGGCCGAGGTCAGACGAATTTGGAGCACACAGCGCCTCGAAAGCATGATGTATGGGTTGCTCATCATTGTGATAACGGCGCAGGTATTCACCCAAGCGTCATATACTACCCTGCTGTATTCGATCGGACCACTGTTACTCTGGTGCAGTTATCGGCTCGGCGTGTTTGAATGCTCGTTGCTGGGCATGATTATCACCGCGATTGCCGTGATGCTAACACTTCAGGGCTCAGGCCCCTTGAACCGCTCCTTGGGTTGGGATGCTTCATTAAGCACCGTACAAGAGCTACAACTGTATCTAGGTATTGTGATCCTGCCAGCACTGATCATTAGCATCGAGCACGAAAAGCAGAAGCTCGCCGAAGCGCAATTGAATCAGTACCGCGATCACCTGGAACATACGGTCGAGTCGCGAACGACTGCACTCACCACCGCCAACCAAAAGCTACAAGAGGAGATCAATGAACGCATGCAAGCCGAGCAGGCTGTGCAGATACTGAATTCAGAATTGGAGGAGCGTATTCAAGCGCGAACGTCTGACTTAGAGGCTGCAAACCAAAAGCTAGAAAAAGAAATAGCCGACCGTAAACAAGTAGCCAGCGATCTGCAACGTGCTAAAGAAGAGGCTGAAGTGGCTAATCATGCCAAGAGCGAGTTCCTTGCCAATATGAGCCATGAGCTGCGGACACCACTGAACGCCATTCTGGGCTTCTCTCAGTTGATGGCACGTGACGGGCAGTTGGTTGCAGCACAGCGAGAGAAAATCATAGGACTTACGCATTGACAAAATAGCAAGCCTGTATGCTGATAAGAGCCCCTTCTTTCTGAGTGATCGCGAGACCATGCGCGAGATATCAAAACCCTCTACAGCCCAGTGCAACAGCACGCTCTACACATTATTTCTGCT
>JBCDAG010000027.1:0-30715 GCA_039186165.1 Cyanobacteria bacterium P01_F01_bin.53 | reverse complement strand
CTTGTAGGCCTCATAGTAAAAGCCGTTGGCCATCACCAAGCCTCCAAGCAGGATCACCATGGCTATCCAGAATCCAGAAGTAAGTGGAGGTCGCTTGATATTCTCTTCGCTGCTTTCCGATGGCTTTTCTGAGCCGTTGGCATGGGGGAGAAAAATAAATTTGGCAAAAGAAATAGCTGTCCCTAATGCGGCCAGGTTCATCCCAATTACTTGCCAGTCCACCAGGTTTTTGGTGGTGAGTACTTTGGCACCAAAGCCAGAGAGTAAGGGAAAACCAGAAATCGAAAAGCTGGCGATCGCTAAAGCAATCCAAAGAGATCGCTCAATGGGATTTTTCTTGAGTACCTTAATATTCCGACTGGGCAAATTCCCGACAATCAAAAACAGGGCGGCTTTAACAAATCCATGGGTGAGCGCATAAAAGCCACCCACCGCCGGTGCGGCTAAAATAAACCCCAGCTGAGACACCGTATGAAAGGCCAAAATCCGCTTGGTATCTAGCGCCAACACCGCGAAGCCCACGCCAAAGAGGGCGGTTGCCACGCCGAAGCCCCGTACAATCGGGTCTAGCTCTGGCATCATCAGCGCAAACCGTACTAACGGAAACACACCGGCTTTGACGACCACGCCTGATAGCATCGCCGACACAGGGGTTTCAGATTCCGCATGGGTGAGCGGTAGCCAAAGCCCCGAAACAAAAATGCCGCCCTTGCTCAAAAGCCCGAGAAAAATCAGTGCGATCGCCTCCGTTGGTGCCTGTGCCAACCCGGTAAACGCAAACGAATGATTTGCCTGATACACCAGCAAAGCGCCAATCATGTAGAACAACATGGCCGTGTTGCTGACGAACAAATAGCGCAGGCCCACCCAAATAGAACGATTGGTTCGTGGATAGGAAATTAGTAAAAATGCCCCAATGCCAATCACTTCGAGGGCAACATACAGGCTGATCAAGTCCGCACACACAAAGACCGCATTTACACAGCCATGCAAAATAATGGTTTGGGTGTAAAAGAAGGCCGTTTTGTTCTTGCCCCAGCAGTAACAAATCACCGCTGCGGTGACCACCGCATTGGTCAAAATGAAGTAACCGCTCAGCGAATCTATGAGCAAACTGACGCCAAAGCTATCTAGTAGCTGTATGCTCACCGCCTCGGGCTGAATAATTTGCCATAGGCCGTAGCCCAAGGACAATAGGGAGACGGCCATTGCCAGTAGCTTGCTGAGCTTCGGGAAAAGATAAATACTAAACCCAACAAACAGTGGCAGTGCAATTAAAATTAAGGTTGCTGTTGTGATCACGTGCTGTTCTCCTCAATCTCACTGCACTCAAGGGTTGGATTATCTTGCGAGAGTTTCATCACCCCGACCAGCATCAGCGCCTGAATCGAAAAACCAATCACAATCGCTGTCAAAATCACGGCCTGGGGCACTGGATCGGCATAGGCGACTACCTGAGTTGTGTCGGCTGGCGCCTTGTTGGCGATGGGGGTAAATAATCCTCCCCGCGCCGCCACCAAAACATAAAGGCCAATCACCCCAGTGCTCATCACATCCATCGAAAGGATCTTCATGATGAGATTCTTTTTTAAGAGAATTCCAAAAAAGCCACAGAGAACTGTGGCGAAAATAAACGCTTCTAAAATAGCCATACGAGCTGTTCCAAATACATCTGCACCTGAGCGCTGTTCAAGCGGTTTTCCCTCCCCCAAACCCTACCGTGTACACGTAAGTGAGAGAGATTGACTAAGTGGCCTCAGTTGCTTACCCACCCCGACCTTCGCTGCTCTCCGGCCACCCCTCCAGAGGAGGGGAAATTGGCAGTAACCTTTATAAATTAGCCAGTTGCCCCTCCGCTGGAGCGGTAGGAACCCGCGTCGCTTTGCGGCGCTAGGGAACGCCTACCAAGGCAGGGGCTCCCGCAGGGTGGGGTGGGTTGGCAGTAAGTAGCGTTAGCGGCTGTATCCTGTTTGTCCGCCGGATTAATAAGGATCCTCTACTTAACAGAATCTCTATTCAGTAAAAAGAACCCTACGGCAACAAACAATTGCTTATTCAATGGCAAACTTAATCAACCATCGGTACCGCCACATTTTTCGTGGTAACCAAGGTTTCTGGCGTTTCTGGTTTATCTAACACCATCAGTAACATAGGAGGGGCCAGGAATGTCGTTAAAATGACCATCACAATAATGGCAGCTTCCAACGGTTTATCCAACACGCCACTGGCTGACCCAATTCCGGCAAAGACCAAGCCCACTTCCCCGCGGGGAATCATACCTACGCCAATCGCCAGTCGATTAACCCCTGGCTGACCAAACACGGCCCAGCCCGTGATGACCTTACCTATGATGGCCACAGCGATCAGAAAGGCCGCGATAATCAGACCGGCTCTGTTTTCAGCCACTGCTGGATTTAGCACGCCTAAGTCAGCCTTGGCACCTACGGTTACAAAGAAAATAGGTACTAAGATATCGGCGACGGGCATGACTTGCTGATCGAGTTCTTTGCGTTTATCAGTTTCATCGAGTACTAGCCCTGCTGCAAAGGCCCCTAAAATAGCCTCTAGGTGAATCACGTTGGCCAAGAAGGCCATAATCAACGCGAAGGTAATGGCTGGGATTAGCAGTGCTCCCCGCGTTTGTAGCTTGTCGGCGATCGCAACAAAACTCTTGTTAAAAAACTTCCCAAGGAAAATGGACCCCAACAGAAAGGCACTGGCGCTGAAAATCAAGTAAACAACATTGAGTAAGTCAACTTCGCCCGTCTTTGCGAGGCTAGCCACCACTGCCAACACAATGATGCCAAGCACGTCGTCAATAACCGCTGCGCCAACAATGATTTGACCTTCCGTTGATTTTAAATGCCCTAACTCCGACAACACCTTGGAGGTAATGCCAATGCTGGTTGCCGTGAGTGCCGCTCCGGCAAAAATAGCGGGAATAACCGGCGAGTGAAATAGCATCACTAAGCCCACGGTACCCAGTAGGAAAGGGGCTGCGACCCCAACCACCGCTACGACCGCAGCCTGGGGACCTACCTTGGTGAGTTCTCTCAGGTCAGATTCTAAGCCAATCTCAAAGAGAAGAACAATCACACCTAGTTCTGCTAAGACCGAAATAACCTCGCTTTGACTTGCGAAAATATGGGTGACGGCGTTGGCATCCAGATTGCCGAGCCACTTAAGGAGGGTCATGATGGCTGAGCTGTCGGCGATCACACCTGTTTCTGGAAACATTAGCAAATGCAGTGCCGAGACCCCGACGACAACACCGCCGATTAACTCGCCAAGCACAGGCGGTAGGTTAAGCCGTTTAGACAGCTCACTACCGAGCTTGCTTGCCGTATAAATGGTAATCAGCGTCAGCAAAACACCCGCTAATACCCAGGGGCCATATTCTGCCTCTGGTATGGTTGCAATACTGCTTGGGAGTGGTTTTGATAACGCGGACGATATCGTCATCTCTGATAGGGGCATCCCAAAAGAAGACAGCACAGAAGACCAAATGTCGGAAGAAAAGACAGTCGATGGAGAAAACAGCGTAGAACTGGTAGCCAACATTGTTGATTCACCTCAGGTAAGAGAGTTACTGGGGATTTAAAGAAACTAAAACGAGGAACGAAGTAAAACGAGATTTAGGAAGGGAACTTGAAAATGGACGGCAGAAACTTTCCCTGCACGCTGAGCCAGGTAACGAGTCCAAGCATCAGTTGAACCAGCGTGGGCGCCATGAAAATTCCCCATAATCCGCTGAACAGGCCTACCATATAGAGCGCCAGAGCCAGCCCCTCGTAGGGAGACTCTAACCGCTGAGCCCAGGTGGTAAATGTCAGCGATATGATGAACAACATGAGCCATAGCATGAGTTAATCTCTCCCAAGCAAAGATGTGCGATCAAAAACACCGTCAGCGTGAATGTCTGAGGGTGAATCCTTGTAAACGAGCACCCAGAAGTAAACGAGCTCTGAGAATTCACCCCTGAGGATTAGCTGAAGGCCGGTGCGGAAGTGCCATAGTCCAGAGGCTGTTGGCTATTCCCCGATGAGACAGCGACTGCTGCGTACTTCAGAGCTTCCTCACGATTGTCGAAGATGTGATTCGGTGGAATTAAGCTCAATACCTTGAGGTTGGACAGTCGTTTTCGGGTTTGGCCGCTGGCACCGACGATAAAGACATCGCGCTCTTTCTCAAGGGCCTCTTTCACCGCGTTTTCAATGGTGAGCGAAGCGGTAACGCCCATGTGAGGCACGTTAGCTAAGTCAAATACAATCGCATCACAGTCTTTAATGGCATTGTGTTCACGGGTAATCGCCTTAGCCACACCAAAGAGCATCGGACCGCTTAAGCGAAACAACAACACTCTATCGTTGGCTTCATCTAACCAGCGTTTTTCATTGCTGTTTAGCACAATGGTATCGTCAGCATCACTGATGGTTTTTACAGACTTGGCCTGCAACAAACTCATTTTCTCGATGGTGAGAATGTTAGCAATAAAGACTCCCACACCCACCGCAACAATTAGGTCCACCAACACCGTGAGCACAATCACTAGGTACATAATCAGCGCCCCTTTCCACGACACCTGATGCGCTCGTTTGAGGAAGCTCCAGTCAATGATGTCAATACCCACTTTTAGGGCAATGCCTGCCAGTACAGCTAGCGGAATCATGGCTGCAAGGTTCGCCGCCCCTAAAATCACCACTAACAATATGGCTGCACGGGTTAAGCCAGAGAGTGCGGTCCGTCCACCCGTTTGAATGTTCACAACAGTTCCCATGGTGGCACCTGCACCGGGAATGCCGCCGAACAAACCAGACATAATGTTGCCTAAGCCCTGGCCAATCAGTTCTTTATTGGAGTTATGTTCTGTGCGGGTCAGGCTATCGGCCACCATAGAGGTGAGGAGTGCATCAATACAGCCCAACATACCGAGCACAGCCGCATCCACAAACATCAGCTGTAGCTGCCCTGCCCCAAACGTTGGCATCTGCATCGCCGGGAAGCCTGTTGGGATTTCACCAATGCGACGAATATCCACATTCTGAAAGACCACTAAAGAGAGAATTGTCCCCGCAATTAATGCAATGAGCTGCGGCGGAATGACTTTCTTAAACCGTGCAGGCATGAACGCGATAATTCCCACCGTCAGGGCCGCCAGCATGGTTTCAGCGGGTTGCATATTACTGAGCAAATCAGGTATCGCCTGGAGCGTACCGACCACGCCTCCGGCAGGACTCGCCTGCCCCAAAAAGGGTGCTAGCTGCAAAATCACTAGGATGATACCGATTCCAGACATAAAACCTGAAATCACCGTGTACGGCATCATCGTCACGTATTTACCCAGCCGCAAGGCCCCAAAAATAAGTTGAAAGACCCCGGCCAACATCACCACCGTAAAGGCCATGGCCATGCCGTTTTCAGGATCGGCAGCAACGAGGTTGGCAATCACCGCTGTCATCACCACCGTCATCGGACCTGTGGGCTCAGAGATCAGCGTGGGCGTACCGCCAAATAAAGCGGCAAAAAATCCGACTAATACAGCACCCCACAGTCCAGAAACTGCACCTGCTCCGGAGGCAACCCCAAAGGCTAGGGCCATGGGTAGGGCAATAACAGCTGCGGTGACCCCGCCGAATAGGTCACCGCGTAAGTGTCTGAAATTGATTCGATTGGTTATTTGCATGGCAAAAACACCTTATGTAAAAGACCTTTTTCAAATGGGCAAAAGTCTCATAGACTTTTATCTATCTAAAATTTAAAACCATTGACTTAAGTCTAATGTATAAAATTACTGTTGGAACATAAGTAAAGTGAACATTTTTTATCGTTCTAAAAACTTTTGCTTATTGATGAAGTGCGCGGTGTTTTTCTCAAGGGAAAACGACTGGGGTCGCCGCCCAAAAAAATAGTCAGGAAAATACTGTCAAACAAAGCTCGGGCAAACTTGCTAGCATCGAAATAATCGTTTTCGCCACATCCTGTGGAAAGCACCCTTTATGCCCGGTTCTCCTATTCCATCTATGCTCACGCCTGCTCTCATTGGCCGTCAGCGTGAAATTGTTGAGGTGCTTTTAAAAAATGGCTGGGACTACATGCGCCAGCTACTAACGGGCAGTACCCCTGATAAGCCAGAGCTGCCGCCACCTGCGGTGCTGTGCAACATTCTCATTGAGCTTGGCCCGGTGTACGTTAAGCTTGGTCAGCTGCTGAGCACGCGTCCCGATTTGATGAGTGCGGCCTACATCGAGGCCCTAAGTCGATTGCAATCGACGGTGCCCGCTGTGCCCGCGGCTGATATAGAGCGCTACGTTCGCACACATATGCAGCGGCCACCGGAGGAGGTATTTGCTGAGATAGATTATGTTGCGATCGCCGCTGGCTCCATTGGCCAAACCCACAGAGCCGTGCTGAAAAATGGCCAGGCAGTCGCCGTTAAAGTGCAGCGTCCCGATATCGATAAACAAGTCGAGCGCGACATGGCACTGATCCAAGACATTGCCAAGCTCGTGTCCACCACTCAATTTGGTCAGCGTTACAACATCACAGAACTGGCTGAAGAATTTAAATCCGCCCTCACCTCTGAGCTGGATTTCACTACCGAAGCTCGTTACACTGACGAACTCAGACAAAACCTTATCGATAGTCCCTGGGTTGACTCCGAACGGCTCACGGTCCCTTCCATTCAGTGGCCCCTCACCAACGCCAAAATACTGGTGATGGAATGGTTAGAAGGCAAACCCCTACTCCAGACCAATCTTCCGCCGAGTGCCGCTTACCCTGGTCAAACTGCTGGCCCTGGTCAGACTGTTGGCTTCGCTGCAAACTCTCCATCGGCAAATGCCTTTCAGGATGCTAGGCCCTCGTCTGATGCCTCAAAGAGTGAAAGAAGCCAGATTACCTCTCTTCTCTTTCGAGCCTTTCTTTCCCAATACTTTGTCACCGGCTTTTTCCACGCAGACCCCCATCCGGGCAATCTGTTCTATTTAAACGACTGTCGGGTGTGCATTCTCGATTGCGGCATGATGGGCCGTCTCGCGCCAAACACCCGAGCCACGCTAACAGAACTGGTGCTTGCTATGGCTAGCTCCGATGCCCAGCGATGCGCCCAGCTCACCCTTCAACTAACTGAACCCCTTAAGCCCGTAGATCTTGTCCGCTTAGAAAGCGACTACAGCCGTTTGCTCGGTCGATACTATGGAATTACGTTGGAGCAATTCAATACGGCAGAAGCCTTTAGTGCGGTCATTGAAACCGGCATCCGCAATCATTTGCGATGGCCTGCCAACATCGGGCTTTTTACCAAATCGTTAGCCAATTTAGAAGGCGCTGCTAGGCAGTTTGATCCTTCCATCAACCTCATGGCCGAAATCAAACCGCTCATGGTTGACTTATTTCGTCAACAGCTTGCCGGTGACGATCCGATGAAGCTACTGTTACGTACTGGGCTAGAGTTTCGAAATTTATCACTGTCCGCACCCAGGCAAGTAGGCTTTTTGCTGGATCGTCTCAGCGATGAAACTCTCCAATGGAATTTACAAGTCCAAGGGATGGACGCCATGCAGCGCAGTATTGAGCGCGCGGCTAATCGACGGGCTTTTAGTACCGTTGTCGGGGCGCTAATTATTGGTGCAGCTATTATTTCAACCAGTCAACAAACGGCCCAGTTGCAGTGGCTAAGTACACTGCTGTTTGCAGCGGCTTCTTTTCTGGGGCTGTGGCTCATTGTGAGTATTCTTCGTTCAGGTCGGTTTCGTTAGTTGGCACCATATCCCGTAAAAACCCCCTTGCCATACGGGATGTAAAAAAACACATATTATTGGTATATCGCATTAAAATAGATAGCGATATACCAGGGTTATTACTCATCATAAAAACGAGAAGTGTTCAGTCTAGCCGCGTCTTTAGCGTATGATGAGTAGACTATCTGCTTCTGTCTTTGTTGTCATGCGCTTGGATACGTGGCATTTTTAATTTTTGATTTCGACGGCACCATTGCCGATACGTTAGGGGCAATCGTGCGAATTACCAATCGCATTGCTCCTGAGTACGGCTATTCGCCGACAACACCTGAAAAGCTTAAGTACTATCAGTCTTTGAGTACCCAAGAAATGCTAAAGCAGTCGGAAATTCCCCTTTTCCGGCTGCCATTTTTGTTGCGCCGTGTCCGCCGAGAAATGGGTGCGGAATTACCCAATGTGTCCTTAGCCCCTGAGCTGGCTCCAACGCTTAGGGAGCTGGTTGCCCATGGTCATCGATTAATGATCATGAGCTCTAACTCTCGTCAAAATATCGAAGGCTTTTTGGCACAGCACGGTATTCGAGATGTTTTTGAATCTGTTCAGGGCGGCGTGGGGTTATTGAGCAAGGCCCGCGTGCTTAAGCGCATTGTGCAAAAGGGGGGACTCGATTTTTCCCAGGTTATTTACGTCGGCGATGAGACCAGGGATGTTGATGCCTCCAACCAAATCGGCATCCTGATTGCGGCAGTGACCTGGGGTTTTAGCAGCCGAGAAGCTCTGGCTGCGCAAGATCCAGCCTTTTTGATTGATCATCCTCGCCAGCTACTAGGTGCGGCCCAAACCTTGGTAAATCCCAGCTGGATTCGCAGAGAATATCGTCCAACCAGTCGTCGCCCTCGGCCCGCCCGCCCGTCTCAGCAGTCAGTTTTAACCGATAGCGTGCTTAATTTTCAGCTTCCTGAAGCCGGCGGTAGGACGTCCTAGCAACCTACCTGCGAAATCTACCCGTCCCAAGCAGGATGCGATAAAATTGCGTTCATGGTTCGCACGCCTCGCAGCTGGTTCGACAGCGGCAAGTGCCCTATCGGTGCCGATAAGTCCCAAATGAATTCGTTGGGGTAACGAGTCCAAGCCCCATCGATTTTCCAGCTTAGCTGTGGCCACAGCCGCTCCCAATCTCTGCCTAAGCGCGTCCACAGGTCGTACTGCTTGCTCCAGCCAAATTTATCTTCAGAGTAAAGGCCCCAAATAATATCAATGGCGGTTAAATCCAGGGCAGGAAACTTCTCCACTTCAGTGAAGTACACCCATTTCCGAGCGATCGCACTGTCACCGGCCAGTTCACATAGCTTTTGATTGGTGAGCTTATCGGCCAGCTGATACTCCTTTTTGATCAACAGCATTTGTAGCTCGCCGTAGTCCACACCCTGACTAGACTGAGGGCACACGAGTCCCTCAGGAAACTCTTCAATGAAAGCCTTGGTAGCCTCAGAGGTGCCCCTGTAAAGGTATTGATAGGCACTGCCGTGGGCTGCGGTTGGGCGGGCTGGATTATCAGGGGCCATGCGCGATCGCACAAAGTCTGCCAGGGCTAGCTCACCGTCGTTACCGAGAGCCGCTAATTCGTGCACGGCTGAGAGCTGTTTTTTTAACCTATTGCCACTGAGGGCTTCTACAAGCTTATCGATGTTGTTCTTACCTTTATTCTCAGGGAGGGGATTGGCCTTATCGGATGTCGAATTGGCTTTTTCAGAGTCGAGCTGTACCGGTTTTAGCTCGGTTGAGCTAGCGGCAGATTCACTTGAATCGATAGCGTTGGAAGACATACTGTGTCAATGAACAGAGGCAATATAGTACAGCATTTAGGTGGGCTCTGCTATCACGCTCCTTTGCCACTTTCTCAGTGGCCTCCTGCCCGCAAGTCAAAGACTATTCGCAAGTCAAAGACTATTCGCAAGTCAAAGACTATTCGCAAATTACTATTCGCAAATTAGAAGAGGAGACACACTCAAGCACAGAGTTCGGATCAATCCGTGAGCCAGACATAAGCCAGAGACAGGCAAGGGGGCAGTGATTACCGCTTGTCCAATAATAAAGGAATACCGGAACCTACGCTGAGGATTTGGCGGGAATTCAGTATTTTTTAGATCGGGCCTATTTCCCTGAACGCTTGCTGCTGCGGGAGCTGATATTTTTGTCTACGCTTGCAGTTGCACCACGAGACTTCTCTGGTGCAACTTGTGGCGTCATACTCTGCGGTGGCTGATAGCCATTTTCAAAGGCATAGCGAATCAGCTGTGATCGGTTCTCCAAAGAGAGCTTGCTTAAAATATTGCTTAGGTGTGTTTGGACTGTTCGAGGGCTAATAAACAGGCGATCGCCTATTTTTTTATTGGTAAAGCCCTGAATCACTTCCCAAAAAACTTTTTCTTCGGCAGGTGTTAGCGGGAGAGGCTGTCTTGGCTGACTAGTCGATGGCTGTTGTCCCCTCTTTTTAAGGGCCTTATTAATTTCTGAATGAATTCGTCGGGCCCGAGCTAACTGGGCTTCGATTTTGGCGATGAGCTCCCTTGGGTGAAACGGTTTAACCAAGTAATCATCTGCGCCAATGCTATGGCCCTGAATGCGATCTTCCAAGTCACAACGACCTGATAGGAAAATAAAAGGAATGAGCTGCCCCGGCCCCGTTTCTCTCACCTTCGTACATAACTCAAACCCATTCATCTCTGGCATTACAACGTCAGATACGATCAAATCGGGGGTATCTTCGTTAAAGCTATCGAGGCCTTCAATCCCTGATGCAGCGTTACGCACGATAAATCCACGGTCCTTTAAGTAGCGCGTAAGCGCTGCTCTGAGGGTACTATCGTCGTCAACGATGAGGATTTTTTGCATTATGTGATGAGGAACTTTAAATCAAACGTGTTAAGTAGGCGTGCGGTTCAGGCAAAGATCACCTGAGACTTTGGTGTGTGGACACTTGTGTGTGGACACTTGTTGTGTGTGGGCACTTTCAAGTGATCGATGAAGTGCACTAAACACATCTAGTATTCCGTATATTTACCACCTCAAAACTATATAGCGAACTGGTCAGGGCTTAAGTGATTTTCCGATGAGGATTAAAAACAGCCTCCACAATTCAGGCTCAATCATGAATAAAGGTGGTCATACGGTTCCCATTGTCCGTTTTCCTCTTTATTCCGTACGAGCTGCTGATTGTGGCAGCTGGCTTTGAAAACATTCCCCTAAGAACATCATTAGATTCGGCAGCGCCGTCGCACAATGATATTCGACACATCAATCAGAATCGGGGCAGTGTGCTTAATGTGCCACCGCGTTGTGATGATTCAGGCGTATTTGTATTAGATCTTTGTAATAACCCATTAAAAATCCCCTCGAATGAATTCATTCGAGGGGATTTTGGGGCTAAACCTTGTCGTTCTAGCTCTGGGTGTATGACTCCTGTTATACCCTGAACCACTTGCGTCCTGAAGAAACTTGCGCCCCTAGCGACGCCGCTGATTTTGAGCGGGCTGGATGGATGTTGGCGCAGTGTATAACGTGTCAGATTGAGGTGTCTGTGTCGCCGGCTGTGTCGCCGATGGTGCAGTGGGAAAGGGATTGCGTGTCGGCTGCTGGGGCTGAGTATTAAACACTGGCAGATTCGCTGTCGCGGGCACCTGGTAGCCGGTCGTCCCTACTGGGGGGGACGTGTTCAGGGTCCCTGGTGTAAAGGGAACCGAGAGGTTGTTGCTAAGGGCCGCAGGCTGAGGGCTGAAACTTCCTACTGGTTGGCTACCTGGCTGTCCTCCTATGGCTGGTAGCCCAGTTGTCTGAGATCCAGACAAATCAGCCGTTCCCCCAGAGATAGGCTGCGGGGCGCTTGTCCCTAGCCCATTACCGCTGGCGGCAGTTGGCTGCTGTGCGCCATCTTGCTGTTCGGTTGCTTCTTGAGCGGCCTGCTGCCTGCTCAGGGCATCTGAGAGTGCGCTATTGGTCGCAGGGGCTGATGGATTAACCAATCCAGTGCCAAAATTAAAGCTTTCGCCACGTCCCCTAGGCGTGGCCAAGCCACCACCAGAATTACCGCCGCCAGAAGATACTGCGCTTGGCGGTGTCGTTGGGGTGAGTGTAGAGGTTTGGCTGTTAGCACTGCCCGGAAAGGCATATTGGGCTTCATATTCGTCAAAGGGGTTTTCTCGACCCGAGAGCTGTCGGCTATCCGTTTCTTCCTGAGCTTCCGCAGCAACAGCTTCTAGCTCTGGCGCATCTGGGTTAATAATGCTGGTTGCTTCGGGTGTCCCCCCTGGTACCCTCGATTGCTCGATCAGCAGGTCTATGGTGTCGATTTCGGAGAGCCTAGCCTGTTCTTCGGGGGTGAGGGTAGAGTTTGGATTGAGATTGCTAACTTGTTCTCGATTAAACCAGTCAGGGTTTTTGCTAAATTCCCAAACAAAGATACTGAGGAGAGCGAAAATGGTAAGAGGTGCCCACACCACAGGGGACCCTAAGGACTTAACACGAGGCGGAAGATCTCTCAGGAAAGAAGGCGTAGCCATGTCAAAAAAACCAGACGAACGTTATTAATCGAAAACTTTTCGTTACTTCACCGTAATACTAGCAAACCACCCTGTTTTTGACCGTCTTGTGACAGTAGATAACTTTAAAAATGCCCCGAATGATCTACTAAGTAGCAACTTTCCTTGAAATATCTACGCGGTGAGTAAACCGTTCTCAGAGGCCAATTTTGGCGGGGTACCTTCTCTGTTGAGAATGCCCCGTTATCAATACTTTTGCTATGCAGATGAACACTGCTGCATTATTAATTTTTTCTCTGGCGAGAAGCATTTTATTCTGTGGGACTATATTGTTTGCAAAAGTGCTCCTGTAAATAGCATTTCGAATATTTCAAATATCAAATGTTTCAAATAGAAGTGCTTTTGCAAACATGCCGATTTCAGCATCGCAGCCGTTAGTCCAGGTGATTTTTACCACAATGGTTTCTTTAAACACTGAAGGACAACCTGATGAAACGACAAAGACGGTTGGGATAGATACCTTACTGCCTTATCAGGCTGCGGGCTCTGTCTCAACGAGTGTTTCGCTACCGCCTTTTGAAAAAGTCTCTGCTTTGAGTCAGCGCCATGAAGTTAACCCGGCCTTAGCGCTTAATTTATTAAACGATATTCAGGTGGTCATCATCACCTGGCAGGCACAGTTGCGTCAATTGGTGCAGGCCATCCATGCTTTAACGGCCCAAGGACCAATGGTCAATGGTTGGTTGGAGTCGGTCGTGATGCCTTCTACGGGGCAAAAAACTGCTGTCCAAGAAGCCGAAGCGACCCTTTTGCGCCATGGCGATGCGGATGCCCTAATGCAGTACGTGGACGCTCTTGAGCAGCGCAAACAAGCTCAGGGTGTCGGAAGTGATCGTGTTGAAATGGGCGTTCCGACTCAAAGCAATACGACTCAAAGTACCGCGACTCAGAGAGCTGCAAACGATATTGCAGGTAATGTACCGGAACAGTTCTCTGCGGGTGCGGGTGCTGTTGGTAGTGAAGCTGTTGGTCGTGAATCTGTGACACACTACCGGCTCTGTTCCTTGGCGGAAGATGGTTCAGTGCGATCGCACCCCTGTCCCCCTGAGCAAATGGCCATGGTCAGTACAGCCATTGCCCGCTACCAAAAATTCAAACAGCTCACCGCCCAGAAAGAAGCCATAGAGATAAAACTACAGCAATCTGTCGATCATCTCACTGGACTCCGCGGGCTCTTACAAGAAGGCTGATTGGTGGGGCTAGTGCCCTGGCAATGGTTATCAGTTTGCCTGACTGAGCAATAATGCACTCGCTGTCTAAATACGTCTAATAAATACCAGCAAGCGAATGCATCGTTGTGCGTGCGTATACTTCAGGTGCTAACCCTTCAGTACTACTATTCAGATTCTTCAGCACGCCAACGTCTGATCGCTTGTTGAGTAGGCTCGTAGGCCGTGGTCCCTGCTGGTACCAAAATAGCGGCCTGAATGGCTGCGCTTTGCCGTCCTTGTGCCGCGCGCGCTTGGGCGATACTAAATATCCGCTGGCTCCATTCATCGGCTCGGCGCTGAGCCGCCTCATATTCAGGGTGCTCAATAGGCACTTCCCTCAGCTTGACGATGCCCTTTTGATACGTGCTGGCCTGGCCTGATTTGGGAATTTGCTGGGCTTGGGCGATGATGTTGCGACTGTTCTGACGCTGCTTCCAAAAGACGATTCGGTCCTGGGCCTTTTTGCGAAATTCGGCGTTGTCATAGGGCATGACACTGGCCGCTGCGATCGCCCCTTCTAAGTTGCCACTGGTTGCCCGGCCTTCGGCAATATCTAAAATGGTCCGACTCCAGTTGCGAATATCTTCCTGGGCCTCGGCATAGGAAGGTTCGCCCTCTTTTATGAGTCGGGCCTTTGCGATCGCTTCAGTAAATTGGGAGGCCTGTGTCGGTTGAATAAAGGTGCGGGCCTCGGTCAGGACAGAAGCATTGGTTTGTTGAACCGCAGCTGCGCCTGCCCGTGCCTGGGTGAGCAAGGAGGAAAACGCACTGTCCCGCTGAGAATTGGGTACTTTTTGCAAGGCAATCAGAGCCTCTGAATATTCGCGCTGTTCTATCGCTGCGTTCGCCTGGGCCATCATCGCCTTGGCCGTTGCCTGATCTTCTGGGCTAGCCGGTGCGGGTGCATCTGCTGCCGCAGTGTCAGAAGTTTCAGTGTCAGAAGCGTCAGCATCAGAAGTTTCAGTGTCAGCGCCTTCAGCTTTTTCGGTAGGTTCCTTGTCCGCATTTTCAGAGGCTGTGGCGTCCTCAGCTGCGCTTTTGTTTTCCTCAGGAGTCTCTGTCGCTGATTCTTCCTTTGCTTCGTCGGTTGATTCTACATCCCCAGCCTCTTCTGGGTCAGCGCCATTTGCTGCATCGGCAGGTGTAGTGCTTTCTTCTGTGATTTCTTCCGTGCTTTCTGCATCGGCAACAGTCGGTGCTGTTTCAGCGGGTTGCTGGGCAGTTTCTTCTGTTTTATCAGTCAATCCCTTCCAAACGGTTTTGACAAACGGCTGTTTGAGTAAAACACCACCCATTAGGATTGCCAAGGCCAAGAGGCCCCAATTCCTAAGCCTGGCTCCGTTCTGCACAGAGGTATCACCCTGGTAAGGCACAATGGCACTGCTCTCAGCAGGACTCTCCTCAATTTGTTGATCGCGGCGGCTTTTGGCCGTTCGATAGGAGCCCATTGCTTGGGTTTCTTCTGTATAGGGAAATTGCTGGGCGGCTGACTCTGAACTCACAGATACTGTGCCGCCTGCTCCATCGCTGCCAAGGCCGAGGCCGGGCTCTTTATTTGCGGCTAAGCCAGCTGCCCCCGCCCCCACCGCAGCGGCGGTACCAGCGACAGCGGCCATTTCTGGGAGGGGTGGCTCAAGTGCTATTCCATCCTCGGTGGCAGATGTTTGCTCTGTAGAAAGCCCGGCAGAAGAGTCGGTTGCGTCCGTGTTTGAGGTGGTGGTGCTTGAATCGGCGGTGTTTGAAGCCGAAAACGCTGTAGGGTCAGTCGTCAGGATATCCGCGCTGCGTAAGCGGGGGACAACGACGGCCATCTTAGCGTGCTCAGGAATCAGGCCCACCGGGTTTTGAATGGGTCGCCAGTGGTGTTCACACAGCTCAGGAAGACGCTTGGTGAGATAGGTGTGAATTTGGTTGGGGGTGGTGCAATCTTGTTGGATTGCTTCTAAGAATGCTGCTGTAAATAGGCCATGCCGCACGCCCAAGGTTTCGTGGGAATATTGCTCGGGCTGACAGGAGAGCAGGGTTGGAATCTGCTGGGACTGTGCTAGGTCAATTACCTGGGTACCAATGGTTTGTCCCGACAGTGCCCCTTGAGAACGGTTAATGTCCAAAATCAGCAAAATTTTGTCGGTGGGCAGCTGTGCCAATGTTTCGATAACATCGGCGATCGCAATACCCGTGCCTTCAATTTGGCCTGGATCACCATCGATGGGCATCAAGTAGTCTTTGCCATCCACCTGGGAGCCATAACCGCTAAAGAAAAACCATAAGACGTCATTGGGCTCTACTTGTTGAGTGATGGTTTGGACCCATTGTGCGATCGCAGGTTTATCGGGATAGACCACCTGATGCCCTACCGATGTCGTCAGATCGCTAAGTAGCACACAATGATCGGCTGCAATACCGGCTTCTTCCGTGAAGAAGCGATGGGTAAAGAGCGCGTCATTTTGCGCGTGCATGAGGGGCTGTAGGTGTCGATATTGGTTGATGCCGATGGTGATGGCCCAGTAGTTAGCCATTGAAGGTCTCCGAGACTATAACAAGCGATTACAAGGTGAGCGGGGTCAGTTGTCTGACCTACGTGGTCGGACAACTGACTTGCGTGGTCAGACTAACTGACCTGCGTAGCCAGTTGCCTGACCTGTCTATTAGAACCCCTTTCCTGTAGAGAGGGTTGGCTAAGCTATAGCAGCACTTAATAAAAATGTTTGCTATTCATGTGTCACCAGAAATTACCACACGTGCAGCGCTTCGTGCAGCCGACTTTTCGAAAAGTGTAGCGAGATCTTCTAAACTGGGAAACTTGATAGGTAATTCCAACGTTTCTGATTTTTTAAAAATCAGCGACTGTAGAGATCAAACTCTTCATTCCCTTCGTTTGGTTTCTGGCGCTGCCTGCATACATGCCCATAGACACCCGTCTAAGAACACTACTAACAGCTAAATTTTCAGATACACCCTCGCTGACACTTACTCCGATTTAATCGCATGTGGCCAACTTCTTACACAGCGCAACACCCCGCGCGTCATACAGCGCCCTCCCAAGCATTTTCAAGAACGACCTCCCCAAGCCGTGTTCGACGGAAGCCTCGCGCCTGGAAGCATTCCATTTTGTCGGCAGGTTTAGCAGCACTGCTAGGGGGTACAGGCTTGTGGCTCACTGAAGCACTGATTGCCCCCCAGGCCTCTCAGGCTTACACCTCGCGTTTAGATTTGTTTTTGGCACGGGAATCAGGCGAGACCTATGACACCCTTTTGCGGCGTGCTGAAATGGCAGCCAGAGCCGGTGCTCAGCGTAGCTTTGACCAAGATTTATTGATTACCAATGTCTCGGTCACGGTCGTGGCCGAAGGTGAAGGGATGACGGTTCCCATTTTGGCGCTACGGGTGGATCGCGATGACTGGCAAGCCAGACCTGAAACCTACTACTGGGCGACTTACTATCGCACCGCTGAGACGTTGCTCAGCGCTCCAGCAGGTTCCTTTGGACTCTAGTGAAAAGCGCTAGTTATAGCTCAACCTGCTTTTACTACCAAACCCTTTTACCAAGGACTGCCAATCATCGTAAAGGCTGACCAATAAAATGGATGGGAGAAGTCCCAATAACCACTATCTGCTAGTGCTGGAATGGTGCTAATCACCGCATTATTAGGACCATATACTTGACCATTCCTAATCCCAACTTGACCACTCACCATGGCAAGTTGGGCCTCTCTAAGCGCTTCTGCGCGAATAGGGGCATTGGTAAACTGATCGTAAAACTGAGTCATAAAGCCCAGCGTGCCTTCGTCACTGACTGGCCACAGGCTGGCGAGGGCTGATTGTGAGCCAGCATGGACGGCAAACCCTGCAAAGCCGTATTCCGATTGAGGGTCGCCCAGCGCCGTATTGCATGCACTCAAAATAATAAGCTCGATTTCAGCCTGGCTGAGTTCCAGATTGCTCAGGTGAGATAGGCTCATCCGCTGTTCCCACAGCTGAATATACGAATTATCCAAATCACCAGATTCAAAGGTTGCATGGGTGGCCAAATGCACCACACCATACTCTTGACTTTCGACCTGTTTAGTAAGGTTTTCTAACGTAAAATTTTCGTTGAAGAACGCTTCGCCGGAGTCTAGTTCTTCTGAGATAAACGAAAGCTCAGCTTCAACGCCAGGTAACGGCGGTTGGTCTACAAATTGAGATGCGCCCATCGCGAGGACCCCTCGGGAAAGAGAGTTGTCGCTGTTGGCGCTCTCTAAACCAAAATTCGTTAGGCTAAAAGTAGGGACTAAACCCAGGCTAAAGTTCTCGATCAAGAACTGTTGACCATCATGGAGGGCGGCCAACGGAAAGGTACGCAGCCCATCGTCCATCACAAAGGCAAGGTTATCAATGTTTTGCTGGGAGAGGACTGACTCCAATGGCTCGACTAGCCAGCTGTAGAGTTGTTGTGCCGGTGGAAGGTACTCATGAGAGCTTGAGAACTGGCTGGTTGCCTGACGACGAAGCTCGCTAGCGCTTTCTCGTACCTGTGCGCGAGTTGCGTTCGATGGTTGGCGGCGAAGAGGATTCCCTTCTGGTGTAATCACCATAAGTTCTAGCTGATCGTCATCCCGAGGAAGACGTTGTTCTTCTGTAGATACCTGTTGACCAGATGCCTGATCAACAGATGGTTGGGTTTGTTGGGTTGCGTGATTGTCGGCGATATTTGGGACGAAATAGGCATAAACGAGTGCGGAGCGAACACCCAATGCTTGATAGGCATCTGTTAACGTACTTTGGACTTCATCGACGGTTGCGACTTCTTCGAGGTTAACACCATTGGAAAGGTCTAAGTGGTTGGCAAATTGAGATCCTAACTGGATTTCAATTTGATTAAACGTTTCGGTCACATTCACCGTATCTAGCCCAGTGTTAGAGTCGCGCAGTATTAAATTAAAATTTCTACTTTGTTGTTCTGGTAGGGGCTCAACCGGTGACGCTAATGGGTCTGTTTCTGGTAATGATGAGAACTCTATGGTTACGTCTATCCCAGAGTCCCTAGAGTCTGAGAAGTTTGGAGGATCTACAGAGCCTACGGAGGGCTCTGGAAAGATATCTGTTGCAGGGTCAGGAGGCTCTGGAATAATGTCTGTTGTGGAGCCTGTAGAGGGCTCTGGAGTCACGTTTGTTGTTTGGGGAATGACGTTGCTTGGAGGGGGGGCTGAGACTAGGCCCCCTGGAATCTTACCTGTAGTTCCTCCCCTGAGTTCTTCCCCTGTTGTTCCCCCAATTTTCTGTCTGGCAGGATTTCCTCCAGTAGGATTATCCCCAGTAGGATTTCCTGTATCAGGAGCGGCAGGCTTGTCAGCAGGTCCAGGGGGAGAGGCCTCAGTCAGGATGCTGATGTTGCCTTCCACCAAGCTAGTGAATAGCTCACGATTGTTTAAAACAACACGCTGATCGGTAATGCGACCGACCGTACCATTGGAGGTGGTGTTCTCTCCAACCACAAAGGGTACAGCACCATTGCCACCATGTTGAATGACAATTTGGTTGCCTGGATCGGTTGCAATACTGGTAGGGGCTCCATCGTCGCCCGAAAAGCTATCGGTAGCCTGAAAATGATTGCCCGTGGTGACGGTGATATCACCCCCTGTTGGGTTCACGGAAGCAGTGCTTCTTGCATCTAAGAATGCAGTGGTGATGTCACCAGCACTGGTAAGTGTAATATCACCGCCATCGCTTGAGAGTTCTTCCGTGCGGGTGTCGCCACCACTGGTAAGGGTAATATCACCACCAGCAGTGGCCAGGTCGCGAGTCGCAATATCGCCATTAGTAATCAATGTCAGATTGGCATTATCGCTACCTGTTAGCATGCTGCTACTAGCATCAATGCTACTCCCAGAGCGCAGGGTCACCGAATCAGTGAAATTGATATCATTTTCCAGAGTGATCGGACCGCTGCTGTCATCACCAATTTCAATAGAACTAAATCCATCTTGTAGTCCATCTAGCTCAGCGTCAGTAAGCGTGAGTTTATTGGACTCACCGCTACCAGTTCCACCGAGTTGGATGGCGGTGGTGGCAGTGGTAGGGCGAATGGTGAGCTTACCAGAACCACTAACCCTTTCTGGGAGATTAAGATCATCGCCCAATAGGGTCAAATCACCTGTTCCGCCTACAATTGCCTGTGTTACTGCGGCTGTGGGATTTTCAAATTCAAAAGTATCCTGTTCACTACCGCCAAACAGGGTCCCCATTCCGGAGAAATTCAATTGGCTGTAATTAGAAATGGTGCCGCTGTTTTGGTCGTTAAGGGTCCAGTAATTGTTGAGGTCTGGGGCCACAAGGGTTGATTCTGAACCGCCCATTAAGGTGACTGGGCTCGAAAGTGGGTTAGCGCTCCCGTTAGCGATCGCAGCTGTCAGTGTCACTCTTCCTCGCCCATCTGAGCGACCGATGTTGATTTGGTTGAGGCTATCGCTGAGCGCTGCCAGGTCTGAGACAGAAAGATTGAGGGTGCCAGGGATGTTTGAGTGCCCACCAATTTGAATGTTGGACTCAATATCTGTAGGCATAATGGTAATAGTACTTGCAGAGACTGAGTCAGGGCCTGCTGTAAAGTCAAGGCCATTACTCACCACTTGAATGTCTCCATCGCCACCATTTAGGCTGCCGGCATTAACAGCTCCTCGACTGGTTAACGTAATATTGCCACCAGGCGAGGGAGTCTGAGAGTTACGGGTGTCAATATTGCCGAGGCTAATGCCAGGGTCACCCCCATAGATTTCAATATCGCCACCCTGGGTACGAATGGTGTCATTGCGATCTTCCATGATGAAGCTGCCTGTTCCATTGCCGTTAACATCAGCTTTAAAGACGATGGTGCCACCGGGTTGAAAGGTGAGTTCATTATCGGAGAGATCTTCAATGATAATGTCCGTTGCAGACTCTAAGGTTACGCTAGAGAACTGTTCCAGGGTGTCTTCATAGATGGTGAAGGGAATCAACAGATTGAAAAAGTTCGTGAAAATATTCGGTAGGGTTTCTGACCCTGTAAAGTCTTCTCCATAGCCCTCTTTAATGGTGATGCTATAGGGATCAAAAAGCACTTCCCCATCGGTGCCTTGAGGAGCCCCAAGCTCGACCGTGCCGTTATAAATGAGGCTTTGTTTTCCAGAGATTTCAGCGAAGCCACCGTTACCTGATAGCTGCCCGCCTTGGGCGCTGAGGTGCCCATGAAATTGGGTAAAGTCATCTGACCAAATGTAAATTTGGCCGCCATGGCCCTGTTCTAGCGCATCTGCGGTAAGAATTGATTGTGTATCAATGTAGGTTTGGCTGGCTGTTGGAGCCGCAGGTCCACCTTGGTAGTCGCCGCCGATGCGTAAGGTCCCACCACCGTCACGACCTGATGCGCTCAATTGGCTTTCAATCAGGCCCACTTGAGTTCCGAAAATATTAATGTCACCGCCGATGCCAGTTTCGTTGTCAGTTGAGAGCGTTCCTGAGGCGATCGCACTCCCCGCATTTTCGGGAATCAGGATGTTCGATGCAACCAAACGTACCTCTCCGTTAGCGTCGATGCTGAGGGTATCGGCATAGTCATTACCCAGCCCCGTGAGCATTTCGCCCAGGGTTTGTGAGACTGGTGAACGGGGCGTCGATGAAATCTCTAGGGACAGTAGTTGATTTTCCTGTTCCAAGCGGAGCAGGTTGCCTGCTTCCACAGCGGTGAGGGTGAGGGTACCGCCTGGTGCTGAGAGCTCACCTGTGTTGATAACGGTACCCCCTATTAGGGAAAGTGCTTCCCCTGGCCTGACAGCCAAGTGACCCGTATTAATAACAGCCCCGGCGCTAGCAAAATCAAAGGCTGTTGGTGTGCCCGTTAGCGCTGTATAGTCAGTTGATTGAGTGGGGGCCACTAAGAGATTTAGCCACTGGTCGCCAAAGCCCATCGCTGTGGCAGTTGTTGCGCTTAAGCTTCCAGGAAGATTTAGTTGGGCGTTAGCACCAAAGAGAATCCCCGCTGGGTTCATAAGGTATAGATCGGCTTCACTCCCCAGGATTTGAAGCCGTCCATCGATGGAAGATGCCTGACCTGTGATTTGACTAAAGATATTTTGAATATCGGGGTTTGTGATGAAATTAGCCGTTTGGCCTGCTTCCAGGTTGAATTGTTCAAAACTGTGGAACAGATTGTTGCCTTCATAAGAACGTTGTCCACCAGTAATATTGAATTGTTCGTGGCTGGGGGTTCCCAGGGTTGTCACTTCGGTCGCGGTGCCCTCGGTAGTAGGCAGGATTTCAGCAACGGCCTCCTGTGGAACAGACAATATTGTGAGGATGGCTGCACTGCTTTTAATGCTGCTACGAGCTAAAGATTTTAGTACCTGATTGTAGATGATGTGCCAAGCGGTTCGGTGAGCGTGCAACAACATAACGGCTCAGGATATAGGGCTGCGACAACAGTGATGTAGTGTGCCCACATGGCCTCGGTCACTGTGTATAAAAACAGCTCGTTAAGTCAGTTGTATCCCTGAGTTATTTTTTAAGTGAAAGTGCTATTCACGCTGTATTATCAAGGGCCGTATTGCTGCCGTATTACCAAGGACTACCAATCATCGTAAAGGTAGACCAGTAGTACGGATGTGAGAAGTCCCAAGTGCCACTTTCTGCTAGCTCAGGGATAACGCTCAGAACTTTCTCGCCATTTTCACTAGGGCCATAAACCTGACCATTGCTAATGCCGACTTGGCCGCTAAGCAGGGCGAGCTGTGCCTGTCTTAGGGCTTCTGCTCGTGTCGTGTTTTCAGCCAGCTGTCCGTAAAATTGGGTCATAAAGCCTAGTGTCCCTTCGTCGCTGACGGGCCACAGACTCGCTAATGCAGCTTCAGACCCTGCATTTAAGGCGAAACCTGCAAAACCATATTCAGCCCGGCGATCGCCCATGGCTGTGCTACAAGCGCTTAAAATAATTAACCCAATATTGCTGGCTGCCAAGTCGAGGTTCTGTAGCTGAGATAGGCCCATACGCTGGTCCCAAAGCTGAATGTAAGAATTATCTAAATCACCAGCTTCAAAGGCAGCATGAGTCGCTAGGTGAACGATCCCATACTCTTGACTTGAAATCTGACTTTTTAAATTGGCCAGGGTAAAGCTTTCATTGATGAATGATTTTCCAAGCCATAGGTCTTCGGTAATGTAGGACAGCTCAGCCTCAACAGCAGGTAGGGGCGGTTGATTTGCGAATTGGGACGCGCCCATGGCCAGTACCTGATTCGATTGAACTTCGTCGTCTTCCTCAAAGTTTGTCAAGCTGAATGTAGGCATGAGCCCCATGCTGTATTTTTCCACCAAGAACTGATTGCCATCGTGTAGGGCTGACAACGGTAGGGTTCTCAGCCCATCGTCCATGATCATCGCTAGGTTATTGGTTCCTGATGTGGACAAATTGTTTTCTAACGGTTCAACTAGCCATTCGTATAACTGTTGTGCAGGGGCAAGGTACTCGTGTGGTTGTGAGAATGCTCTTGTGGTTTGGTAGCGAAATTCATTGGCAACCTTTTCGACCTTGGCGCGGGTGACGCCCCATTGTCTTTTTCGCCTGGGTGCACCGTCTGGGGTGACGAGCATGATTTCTAGCTGATCATCTGGTTGGGGGCTGCGATTGGCATTGGGATATACAGAGTCTGGGGAGGCTGCATGGGGTACAAAATACACATACACCAGCGCCGCACGAGTGTCATCTCGTTCGCTGATTTCTCGGAGTGTGGCCTTTACTTGGGGGAGTGTGGCGATTTCGACAGGGGCACTTTTGTCATCTAGCGATAGATGATCTAAAAACTGTGCGCTAATGTTGGTTTCAATACGTTCAAAGATTTCAGCAGAGTCCGAACCATTGAGTTTAATGCTGAGGTCTTGCGCATCTTGTTCTTCTAGGATGGGGGCTACGGATGCAGCTCTGCTCACTAATTCAGCTTCTAGGGTAAGTGGCGATTCTGTAGGGTCGTTTGGTGTTTCACTGCTTTCGCTAGGTGTCATTTCAGGAGGCTCCACCTCAGGAGGTGTAACCTCAGGTGGAGTAACCTCAGGAGGTGTAACCTCAGGTGGAGTAACCTCAGGCGGGGGAACGATTTCTGTTGAAATCGTGATGTTGTTTTCAACTTGCGTTTCTAATATTTCGGTGTTTTCTAGAACAGTTTCTTGTGGGGTTCCTTGGCCTGTGACGATGGTTCCGACGGTGCCATTTACATCAGCGTTACCAACGGAAAAAGGCGTTGCACCATTGCCGCCGTGTTGAATCGTAATTTGGCTATTAGCACTCGTTTCTACGCTGGTGTTTGTATTGTCACGAGTGTTAGTCGCACGAAAGAAAGCAGGTGTCGTTACGCTAATGTCGCCGTCAGCCGTGGTGAGCGCACCCGTTGTGATATCGCCGCTGGCTTCCAGCGTTAAGCTGGCGTCACCAGTGCCTGTTAGCGAAAAGTTATTGGTGTTGATGGTAGAGGGCGATCGCAGCGTAACTGACTGGTCAAAGCTCAGATCGCTCAGCTGTGTAATCTCGCCGCCATCACCGTTCTCTAACTCACTACCGATTTCAATGGCCGTAAACCCTGCGCCAATGTGTGATAGTTCATCACTGGAAATACTCAAGGTGTTAGGTTCTCCAGAGGCTATGCCGCCGATCTCAATTGCGGCAATGTCATCTTCTGAATCTGTAGGTGCGTTGGGTTGAATAGACAGTTTACCTTGCCCGTTAATTGAATTGGGCAGGTCGATGTCATCACCGACGAGAATAAGAGCCCCTTCCCCCGCCAAAATAGAGCCTGTTATGTGGGCATCGGGCGTTTCGTACTGGAAACGATCATCTCCATCACTGCTTACAATATTGCCAATGCCTGAAAACTGGGCTTGGCCATAGTTAGATAGGGTTCCTGTGTTCTCGCCAGTGACGGTCCAAACGGTATCTAGCGCATCGGGACCAATGAGCCTGAGGGTTGCGTCATTGCCGTTTCCGCGGAAGGTTTTTTGAGGACCGTCTTGAGCGCTGTTTTGATTGTCGGGGGTAACGGCAATATAGGATGAGAGCGAGATAGCGCCTACTCCGTTTGTACGGCCAATATTGAGTTGAGTAACGTCGTCATTTACCGCCCTAAGTTCTGATGTTGAGAGCAACAGGGTATTGGTTTGTGAGGAGGCATCGCCGCCTACTTGCACATTGGTCGTCGCTTCATCGGGTTCTAGGGTAAGTGTGTGTGTTGTGATTGAGCTATCGCCTCCGGCAAGCGTGATGCTGTCGCTAATCAGTTCGATACTGCCACTGGCTAGTCCTGTATCTAGGCGCCCAGTGGCGATGTCTTCTCCCGTAAGGCCTGTGCGGATAGTTAGGTTGCCGCCAATGGACTGAATGGCGTCTTGGCCTCGCATGATAAATTGACCGCCAAATCGATCGTTTGAATCAGTCAAAAAAGTAACGTTGCCACCGGGTTGAAAAGTCAGCGCTCCATCCGTAACTAATTCGTCAATCACAATGTCATGTCGAGCACTGAGTTCGACATTAGCAAACTGTTCTAGGTGATTTTCGTAGAGGATAGAGGGGTTATTGGGGAGGCCATCGAACAGATTCGTTAGATTTTGAGGCGTTGGCGAAAGCGGAGCTCCATCGGTGATGGTTATATTATTAGTCTTGATAGAAACGGCTCCAGTTGTTCCACTACGTCCAGTGACTGTTGTTGAACCTTCATAGATAAGGTTTTTACCCGTAATATCGATGGAGCCACCGTTTTCACCTTGGGCTCTGAGCGCGCCATAAATGTGTGTGCTTAAGTCATCCACACGAATGCTGGGAGACGAAAAAACAGCGATTTGACCACCTTTCCCATTGCTCAAGGCATCGGCGGTGAGTTGACTATCATGGCTGATGTATGTTCTCAGCGTGGTGTTGGTATTTCCATAGTCATGGCCAATTTGGATATTGCCACCACCGTTTTGACCTGAGGCACCCAGTTCGCTATTGGTCAGTGCTATTTGGGAGCCGAACAGGCTGAGGTTGCCACCTGTACCACTGCTGTTGTCGGCCGATAGTGTGCCTGAGGCAATCAGGCTGCCACTATTTTCGGGAATAGGTGCCATATTGACGAGCTGGACCTCGTCTCCCACAATCTGGATTTCCAGGTTAGTTGGATCAAGCGCGCTACCGGTGAGCATTTCAGCAATGGTTGCTGGGGTGATGCTGCCCGGACTATTGGCGACTTCTATGGACAGCAGCTGGTTATTTTGATTAATGCGAATGCGATCGCCGTTTTCAATAGCCGTGAGATTAATATTGCCGCCTGGGGCAGCGAGGCGACCGGTATTAACGATGGTGCCGCCCATGAGGGAGAGATTTTGCCCAGCGGCGACTTCTAGATTGCCTAGATTGGCGATCGCACCAGTTGCCCCAAGGTCAAAAGCGGTCACATTGCCGTTGAAATTGCCGTAGTCCCCAGTGACATTGAGCAGATTTAAGGATTGATTTCCAAAGTGAAGGCCGGTTGATGTCGTGGCCGTAAAGCTCCCTGGCAACATGAGCTGAGCGTCAGGGCCAAACAGAATGCCAGCGGGGTTGATGAGATAGAGATTAGCGTCACTGCCACTGACGAGGAGTGTTCCATCAATAAATGAGGATGCACTGGCAGCACTGCTCAAAACGTTGGCAAAAACATTTTGAATATCAGACGAGGTGGTGAAGTTAGCGCTTTGGTTTTCGAGTAGTGTGAACTCTGAAAAATTGTGGAATAGGTTGGTGTCACTAGTGCCAGGGGTGCCGCTTGATTCAGTGCCCCCAGTGAGGGTGTAGTGTCCTGAAGCGTCTTCTATGACGGTCGTGTTGGTAATGTGGGTGGAATCGGGGATGATATGCTGCGCGTTAGCAGCCCCTTTCCCGACGACTCTCCCCTGGATAATGGCTTCTGATGAAACGCCCAGCATAGCGAGCAATACTACGCTTCCTTTGAGACAAGATTGCACACAGGTCTTGACAATGGAGCGAGCTAACTTTCGACGAAGGCTACGCATGGATAGCTGAGAATGAAATAGGACATCAGAAATGACTCACTCGTAGAGTCATGGGTGCAGTGTTCCCAAAAGCACCGTGGCTGAGTTAGTTTTCAAAAGCCCAGAGTCCGTGATTTACGGCTGTTTTAGTCTAAGTATTGGCTCTGTAATTTTGAGTTGTTAAGCAGATATACTCATGACCCATGTGCCCTTATTTTGTCATCTGAGTTTTATTCAGTGGAGCGAGGGAATCCGATGACAGATTGTCGCCAATTTGCGCCCGCTACTGAGCGAAATCGCCAGCCGATTTTGGAGGTTTTACAGCGGGTGTTGCCTGGGCAGGGCACGGTGTTAGAAATTGCTAGCGGGACCGGGGAGCACATTACCTTTTTTGCGCCCCGGCTGAGCCATTTGCAGTGGTTGCCGAGTGAACCGCAGGCGATGGGACGCAACAGCATTCAAGCTTGGGGCGAGGAACGTCCTGCTGATAATTTACGGCTGCCACCGCTGGATTTGGATGTGAGTGTTGTGCCTTGGCCAGTTGAAGGGATAGGCAAGGTGGAACCCGCCATTGTGGCGATGGTGAATATCAATATGATTCACATCTGCGCTTGGGAAATGTGTGAGCAGCTGATGGCTGGTGCGGGTCGGATTTTACCCAAGGGCGGAGTGCTGTATCTGTACGGACCTTTTAAACGGAAGGGGACACATACGGCACCTAGCAATGAGGCGTTTGATCGGATGCTTCAAGATCGCGATCCGACTTGGGGCATTCGCGATCTTGAAGCGGTTGAGACGCTGGCCGGGCAACATAATCTTCAGCTAGCTCAGGTGATTGAGATGCCGGCCAATAACTTTTCTGTTGTGTTTGAGCGGCTGTAGGGCCTTGGGCTGTAGGGCCTTGGTAGAGCAACTTAAAGCAACTGCTAGTGCCCTAGAGTTGCACGGCTGTCCCTGTAGCCGTAATCAACATCAGAACGCCATGTTCATCAATGTTGATGGTGTCTGTTTTTACCTGGATTCCGATGACAGCGTCGGCCCCACGTTTTTTAGCTCTGGCTTCTAGTTCTTTGAGTGCATCTTGCTGACCTTTTTCAAAAACCCGTTCGTAAGCGGCAGTACGTCCCCCCAAAACATCCCGGATTCCGGCAAAGAAGTCTCGAAGAGCATTACTCCCATAAACGACTTCAGCGGTGACAATGCCCAAGTAGTTTTGGATATTCTCTCCCTGAATGAAATCAGTTGTTGATAGAATCATGAGTCAAACCCGGTGCAGTTAACGTCTGGCAAGTGCTATTTTTTCACGTCCTGTGTATCTTTTGAGTTTTTGGAGGTTCGGTTAGTCCATGGGCTACCCATATAAGTTCACAACCCTTTTGGCGATCGCTGGGTTAGCGAGCACAATGACGTTTATTTCGGCTAAGGCCGTCGGCGCAGTAGAAGCCGGTGCGGTAGAAGGCGGATCGGTAGATGTCGAAGTGCTGGTAGGAGATCAAAGTCAGGGGGTATTAATTGCTCAAGAGCGCGATGATCTTAGTGATGAACAAACTGCGCGCCTGGCTGAGCTATTGGGGGATGCTCAACGGAAAATTGACTCCGGGGATTATGGCGGCGCGATCGCCCTGTACCAACAAGCGATCCAGGTAGACCGTGACAATGCTCGCATTTACTCCGGTATTGCCTACCTGCAAGTGAAGCAGGGTAACTTTGAAGCGGCTGCTGAATACTATCGTCAGGCCTTGGATCGCGACCCGAGAAATTTGCCTTTTCACTACGGATTGGCCCATAGCCTGTTTATGAGCGATCGCTTAGAGCAATCTGCTGAAGCCTATTTGGACCTGATCGATATTTCACCCCGTGAGGCCGATGCCTACCTGGGGCTAGGCGGTTCGTTGCTGCGCCTAGAAAGCTATGACGAAGCCCGTGACGCCTATGAGCGGGCAGTGGCGATCGCACCTGACAATGCCCAAGCCTACGAGGCCATTGGCATGTTGTATCTTGCTCAGGAGAACTACGATGCAGCCTTGAGACCGTTAGAGCGGGCCCTCTCCATTGACAGCGGGCGTAGCAGCATACACGCCAGCCTGGCTCGCATTTGGCTAGAGCAAGGCAACGAGGCCCGAGCCTTTGAATCTTTGCAACGTGCGGTGCGCTTGAATGAATTTGATGCGGAAGCCCAATTTCAGTTGGGCCAAATCTATCAAAATCGGGGCGATGACAATGCGGCGCTCAATCATTTTGAGCAAGCGGTAGAGTCGAACCCTGGTCTGATGCCTGCCCAAGCTGCCTTCGGTGAATTGCTGCTAGAGCGTAATCAATACTTGCGGGCGGTCTTGGCCTACCGTCAGCTTATTCGCGCCTTTCCCGAAGATCCGGGCGTACGGTATAACCTTGGCCTGGCGCTTTGGGGACAAGGTAATGATCGGGCGGCGATTGAGACCCTGGAGCAGGCTAGGCGACTTTATGAACGCCAAGACGATGGCGGGGCGGGTGTGGATCGGGCGACGGCGCTGCTAGAACTTTGGCGCAATAATTAAGCTATCTGCTCGCTAGGCTGGCTACTTCTTTGGCTACTCCTTATTGACTGCGGTCTTTTCGACCGCAGTCACCCGCCAGCTGAGTTTAAAATTCAACCAAAAGTTCCAGATGGCCACGACGCCAACCGCAATCAGGTTGGCGACGTACTGGAGGCTTTGGCCGAAAACGAGGTTGTAGAACACGTTCAACAACAACACCCCCAGAACGAGGTTGGTGAGGCAAATCGTGTTGAACTTGAGCAACCGTTTAAGGCGAGCACTCCAGCCGCGTTGACGCTGGGTCATATCGGCAAATGTCCAGGCATCGTTCCAAAAAAAGTTGCTGATAATGGCACATTCAGCTGCGATGATTTTGCTGCGGGTGAGGCCCCAGCCCAAGGAGCCTGTTAGCAAATACAAAATGGCCATGTCTACCAAGACGCCGCTCAGGCCAACCAAACCGTAACGAATGAATCGGTCGGTCGGAAATTTTTGCTTGATTTTAGCAATCCTACCCTGAGACCGTAATCTGGCTAGGTGGCCCAAATATTCAACGTATTGTTTCCAGGTGACTTTGCTTTCACCCGACTCGCGCTCTTGGAATACATAGCCCGCTTCGGCAATCTCGCCAATGTTGCCTCGACCAATTACCTCTAGCAAAATTTTGTAGCCGAGGGGATTGAGATGGGGGCCAGCGATCGCACTTCGTCGCACCATAAAGTAGCCACTCATGGGGTCACTCACCCGCCCCACCACCGCTGGACAGACAATTAACCCAAGGACCTGGGCGCCGCGTGATAAGAAGCGGCGAATAACGCTCCAGTCGCTGACACCACCGCCTTCTACATGTCGGCTGGCAACAGATAAGTCCGCGCCATCGAGGGTCTTTTGTAGGAGCTGAAGCAGCACCTCTGGCGGGTGTTGCAGGTCGGCATCTATCACGCCTAAAATTTCGCCCTGGGCCACTTGCCAACCGCGAATAACTGCTGAGGACAGCCCTCGCTCGCTTTGGCGGCGCATCACCCGCAGCTGTGGGTAAATCTCAATCAGGTCTTGGGCCACCTGCCAGGTACGATCAGGGCTATTGTCATCGACGAGGATGAGCTCGTACTCGCAGGGGATAAACCCATCAAGGAGCTGGGTGAGCTGGCCCACAATTTTGGCAACGTTGCCCCGCTCGTTGTACGTCGGGATGACCAGTGAAAACTTTAGAGAAGGGCTTTCAGGGGGCAGGTTTGCGGCAATCACATCTGGAAAAACCTCGGCTGCTGTAGGTGCGGTCGCGGGCACCTGCAAGGGCCCTTGCGGGGTAGAAAGCAGCGGATGGTTCATAGTTATAAAGAAAAGTAATAGGGAATGGAATACCGTAAGAGCAGATCGATCAGCCGTGCTGGTGATGGGCTGTTGTCTGCAAATGGAGCTACATACTCAGTTAAGGGCCTCGTTCTATGCCCATAGTTCTATGCTTTTCGGGTAAGGCTGATCCTTTTCAGAATTATTTTGGCCAGCAACACATGTCCTTAAAGAGGGGCCTCTAAAATATAGGTTTCTTATGCAGGGACAATTTTATTTGACGACACCAGGACTCATCAAGTATTCCTGTTAGGTGCACAAAGAACAATAGAGATTAATCCAGCCCTTATGAG
>JBCDAG010000026.1:0-31057 GCA_039186165.1 Cyanobacteria bacterium P01_F01_bin.53 | reverse complement strand
GGTCGTGCGTTGGACGCCAAATCGGCGCTTAAACTTTGGGGCACTTAAGGCATGGGTCGCTTCGTAGTTCATCTGCTGGGCTTGAATACAGTGAACTAAAATCCCTTAACTTACCATGAAGTCTATTATGCAAGAGGTCTCTTTTTGATAGTACGTCCACGCTCCCAAAAGCCCTATCGGCGGCACCAGCATCGCCAGTGTTGTCCCCTGCGCCTCATGCTGTGAAAACCCAAGCAAAAACATCAGCGCAGGCGTAACCAATACACCGCCACCAATCCCGATCAGCCCGCTGATGATTCCAACCGTGAGCCCCAACGCTAAAAACAACGCAATTTCCATGACAGTACTTGCCTCCGTGTTCCTCTGCGGTAAAAACCTATTGCTTCTGGGGTAATAAACCTACATCACCCGCTTACGCAGCTTAGCCGAGAGCACATCCAGCAACGTCACCGCAATGATCAAAATAATTAGGATGGCGCACACCTTCGGATACTTAAACGAGCGAAAGCTCTGATACAGCGAGACGCCAATCCCGCCAGCGCCCACAATTCCTAACACCGAGGCAGAGCGCACATTGGCCTCAAAGCGATACAGCGTAAAAGAGATCCACAGCGGCATCACCTGCGGCAACACCCCAAACAAAATCTCCTGAAACTTACTTGCACCACTCGCCCGCACGCCTTCAATCGGACCCACTTCAATATTTTCAATCGCTTCAGAAAAGAGTTTGCCCAGCGTCCCCGTCGTATGCACAAACAAGGCCAGCACACCCGCAAACGGGCCTAAGCCAACGGCCACAACAAATATCAACGCAAAAACAACTTCATTAATCGCCCGCATCGTATCCATCAGGCGTCGTACGGGCTGCACAATAAATTGAGGACACAGGTTTTCAGAGGCCAGTACGGCCAAGGGCGATGCCACGACAGCCGCCAGCAGCGTCCCCCAAATGCCCATCGCCACCGTTTCAACGATGTCTTCTAAATAAAAGCGCCAGTCAGAAAAATCTGGCGGGAAGTAGCGACCAACGTATTCGGCCATCGTGCCACCACCCTCGGCCAGCTCTACAAGATCAATATCACTCACCCGGGCTGAATAAATCAGAACAGCGATCGCACCCACCAAATACACAATCCGCAGCGTCGTAATCCGCTTCGCTTCCTTGGCAAGCATGGCCTCTACCCGAGGCGACACCTGCAAGTCATCCTGTACTGTTGTCTTTTTTACGTTAGAGGCCATTGTTCATCACGCGCATAGACTTAAAAAGAACTAAAAAGCAGATCCAAAAAAAGCAGAAAGAGATTAGACAAGCCCACCTCCTTCTGCTCTGCTCGGTTCTACTTCAAAACATCGTTGTTAGTCCCATAACGATGCCTTTTCTTAAAACGGTTAGGAGACTACCAGGTCTACCCAAGTGACTTAAGCTTTTCATTTAGCTCATCCACCTTTTGCTGCTTAGTCGCCTCGTCCAAGGTGTCATCGTTCTGCACCTCTAGTAGCTCCTTACCAATGTTGAGCTCTCTCACCGTATTCCAGTCAGCATCGCCAGCTTCATCAAAGCCCTGCCAGTCCAAATCACCTAAAACAGCAGGATCTTTGTAGCCGTAGAAGAAATCTTTGATTTCAGTTTTGAGGCAATCGGGCAAATCATTGCGGTAAGCCAACGGATCGCTAGGAATTACCGGAGAAGTCCAGATGATTTGAACCTTTTCAAAGGCAGCGGGGTCACCGTTTTCCAATACGGCCATGCTTTCACTGTTGTTTGTGGCAACATCTACCTGGGCGTTAGCAACCGCCTGTGCAGTGGCCTCGTGGCTCCCTGCAAAAATCAGCTCTGAAAACGCTTGCTCAGGATTCACACCCTTTTCAGCGAATACATAGTAGCTGGGCACCAAGAAACCAGAGGTGGAGTTAGGGTCGTTAAAGGCGAAGGTCAAATCACCGGCATTTTCAGTGACGTACTCATCACCATTGCCCTTCTCTAGGTCAATTTCGCCAACAATAGGATTCTCTTTGTTCGTGATCAGGTGAGAGTAGTAGCCTTTGGTGCCATCTTCATTCACCGTCTGTGCAAAGGCTTCAGCGTCAGAGCGCTCAGCCGCTTCAATGTAGGACTTACCGCCGTACCAAGCCAGCTGAATTTTGCCTGCGCCCATCGCTTCAATCACACCCGCGTAGTCCGTGGCAAAAAAGCCATTCACAGGGCGACCAATCTCGTCTTCCATCGCCTTGAGGAACGGCTCCCATTTAGGCTTCAAGTTGTCCTGAGACTCGGTGGAAATAATACCGAAATCTAATTCTGCGAATTCGGGAGCACAGCTGCCACCGGCCTCTGCGGAGGTATCGGTTGCATCTGTAGAGGGGGCGCTACCACCACTACAGCTCACCAACATAGCCGCGCTCAACATAGACGACGCTAGCAACGCAGTCCATTTTTTAGGAGTGTTGTTCAACATAAGTACTCTCTAAGGGATTGTCTAAAAGGGCAAGTGGACAAATCTAATTCATTAACCGATCACATCTCACTGGTTACATCTCAAAATCGCTATGGCCACGGCGCACTAATTCCTCAGCCGCTGAACCATAAATCTCACCAAGACGCGTATCGTTTAAAGCTTCGGTCGGACCATCAAAATGGACCTCACCGGTTTGCAGGGCGATCGCACGTGGGAAGTAAGCCCGCACCATCTGCACCTGGTGCAACGAGGCAATCACCGTGATCCCCTGTTCAAAGTTGAGTTCCCTGAGCAGCTTCATCACTCGATGGGCCGACTCAGGATCTAGCGAGGCAATCGGCTCATCAGCCAAAATCACCTTGGCCCCCTGCATCAGGCAGCGTGCGATCGCCACCCGTTGCTGCTGACCGCCCGACAGGGACGCCGCTCGCTTGTAGGCCTGCTCAATAATGCCGACCCTCTCCAAAGCCGCCAGCGCCCGAGCCTTTTCCTCGCGAGAAAATGAGCGAAACACCGACGCCAATGGCGAGACCCGCGACAAATTGCCAATGAGCACATTTTCAATCACACTCAGCCGGTTCACCAGATTAAACTGCTGAAAAATGCAGCCAATCTGACCGCGTAGCGGCCTTACCTTAGAATGCAGCTTTCCGGCTGTTTGCAGCGGCATGCCCAAAATCTCAACAGTGCCTTCATCCGCCTGATGCAGCCCATTCAAGCAACGCAACAAAGTTGATTTACCTGAGCCAGAAGCCCCCACCAACGCAACCATCTCCCCTGCATTCACAGTAAAGCTGGCCGCTTTTACAGCGATATTTCCTCGAAAAGATTTTGTAATAGCCTCGACAGAAACCGCACAGCCCGCCACCGGGTGAGGGCGTGCGGCAACATTTTCCAGAGCTTGACTTGTAGCAGGTCTACTTTCTAATGAAGTCACGGGGGTGCAACAATGTCTCCGGTGCGCCTACGAGACTCATTCAATCACAACCGATATGGCGCTAATTTAAGCTGCAATAGTCATTGGGTTAATGACAGGTAAACAGCAGGTTAATGCAACCCTTAACCTACGGCTGTGAAAACGGCTATCTCCAAAACCGTCTAAACAAAGAAAAAACCACGTTCAAAGGGGTTAACCCACGGTCCCTGGATGATCCCCACCGGCCCCGTGACTATCGGTCATCGGATAAATGTCTGTGCCCCGAGGGCGTCATGTCATTCAATCATGGCATTTAGTCGTGCCGTTCAGTTATGCCGTTCAGCTATGCCATTCAACAGCGAGCTACCCCCGTAACCCCGCATCAATCCGCATCCGCCAGATCCCTTGATACAATCAACACCAGCAATCCTCTTACCCGCCCCGTCCCTTGGCAAAACAGCGAATCGATACCCTCATAGTGGAGCAGGGCCTTTGTCCCTCTCGCCAGCTCGCCCAGCGCTTAATCCGAGCAGGAGAGGTCAAAATAAACCAAACCGTGATCGATAAGCCCGGCACCCTCGTCGCCACCGATGCCGTGATCGAACTCAAACAAAAGCCCCCCTTTGTCTCCAGAGGTGGCGAAAAACTGGCCAAGGCCCTCAAAAGCTTCAATATTCAGCCCGAGGGCAAAATTTGCCTGGATGGGGGCATCTCCACCGGCGGCTTTACGGACTGCTTACTCCAGGCAAATGCGCAGCAGGTATACGGTGTCGATGTCGGCTACGGCCAGGTCGCCTGGAAAATTCGACAAGATGACCGGGTCGAGCTCAAAGAACGCACGAACATTCGCCATCTCACCCCCGAGGAACTTTACGCCAATAATGAGAGGGCGACCCTGGGCGTCATGGATGTCTCTTTTATTTCCTTAGCAAAAGTCCTACCCGCTTTTTGGTCACTGTTGGCAGCACCTCGGGAAGTTGTTTTATTGGTCAAACCCCAGTTCGAGGTCGGCAGAGAAAAAATCGGCAAAAAAGGCGTCGTTCGCGACACTCAGGATCAGGCAGGTGCCATTCTCCAAGTGGCCCAAGCCGCTGCCAAGCTCGGCTGGCATTACCGAGGGCTTACCTGGTCTGAAACGGTCGGCCCAGCGGGCAACATTGAATACTTACTCTGGCTTCGTGCAGATGGTGAAACCGAACCATGGCCCACATTATCAGCACTCTGCCAAGTCACCCACGCCGCCCGACAAGCCTTGTAGAAGTCTGCTTGTAACACAAAAAGAACACCAGAAATAGCGAACCAGAAGATAGCGCACTGTAAGCAGACGCGGCACTGCAAAAAGGGGCTAAAAGCCACTCTCTAAAAGGGCGCTAAAAACGTAATGCTCACTAAACGCCCATTGCCTCAGCATGGGCATCAACAGGCCCCTGCTGGGCCGTTGGCGTAGCAATCGGTAGCTCCACCAAAAACTTAGCCCCCTGCCCTGGCACGGAATAGCATTTGAGCTTTCCACCATGCTGCTGCGTCACAATCTGATAGCTAATCGAGAGGCCGAGCCCTGTCCCCGAGCCCACCTCTTTAGTGGTAAAAAACGGATCAAAAATACGGTCTTGAATTTCGGGAGATACCCCCGGACCATTATCAGCCACCCAAATCGACACATGGTTTTGGTCGCTAGCTTCCGTAGAAATATGAATCAAAGGAGACTTTCCACCATTGACCCCGTCCTCTGAGGATTTTAGAACATCCACCGCATTCCGAATCAAGTGCATAAATACTTGGTTAATTTGGCCAGCAACGCACTCCACCATCGGCAAGTCGCCATAGTCTTTTGTAACCGTAATGCCCTCTAACTGATCGCCCAACATGGCCAATGTGCTATCGAGCCCCTCATGCACATTGGTCTCTTTCATACCAGCTTCCTCAAAGCGAGAGAAGTTGCGCAAGCTCAACACCAAGTTACGAATACGCTGAGCCCCGCCCCGCAAAGAGACAAAACTCTTCAACAAGTCAGGCGAGGTGAACTCCAGATCCAATTCTTCTAGCTTATTGTCAATTTCTGGCGTGGAGGTTGGATATTGTTTTTGGTAGGCCTGCACCACCTCTAAGAGATTTTGCACATAGCCATTCATATAGTTGAGATTACCGTAAATAAAGTTGATGGGATTATTGACCTCATGGGCAATACCGGCCACGAGCTGTCCCATACTGCTCATTTTTTCACTGTGAATAATCTTGGCCTGGGCCTGCTTTAGATCATTTAGGGCTTTTTTCAGTTCAGCCGTGCGGGCCTCAACCCTATGCTCCAAGGCCTTGTTATGGGCCAGTGTTTGTTCTGCTTTGTCCGTTTTGAGAAAATTCTGATAGGCCTTAGTGTGGTAGCGCAAGCGAGCAACTAGCTCAATCGGATCGGGCAGTTTTACCAGGTAATCATTCGCTCCCACCGAAAAAGCCGCCGCTTTCAGCTTCGGTTCATCCTTAGAAGAGAGCACAATAATAGGCACGTCTTTTGTTTTTGGATGTGCCCGAAAAAACTTCACCAGCATCAACCCATCCACATCGGGCATGACCAAGTCTTGCAAAATGACACTGGGACCTAGCTCGGCAGCTGTGGAAAGGGCCAGGGTGGGATCGGTGCAGGCATGAACCTTCAAGTAAGGCTCTGAAGCCAGCAAGCGACGAATGGACTCCACCACAATGGGCTGATCGTCCACAACTAAAAGGTGAACAGCCTTCTGTTCCGGAGTTTCAGGGAGCTCCTGGTTAAAATTCGTCAATTTTGACATTGAAGCACCTGTAGACTCAAAAAATGCATTGGCAACGTATTTAACAAACGTTGGCTAAAAGCGTTGGATTAATATCAAGTAACAGTGTTCCCGAGAGGTAACGGCTATCACCGCTTTTATCCTGAGTAAGCCATGACGACGACCACGCCATCACGATGTACTGCCCCCATGACGGGGCACTGTCCATGTCAGGGCACTATCCATATAAGGGCACTATCCATGTCGATGTACCAACAGAGCTGGCGCAATCTCTGCGATCGCCAACACATCGCTAGCGGCCCCAGAGTCCACCGCAGCCCTTGGCATGCCGTACACCACACAGCTCTCTTCACTTTCGGCAATGGTCTGCCAATGGGCCTCACGGAGGGCCCCTAGTCCCGCCGCCCCATCCCGTCCCATCCCCGTCAGCAGCACCGCCTTACCCGCTTGGGGCCAATGCTCCGCCACACTTTTAAAAAACACATCCACCGATGGGCAATAGGGCGTGGCCAGATTAGAGGGACTGTAGGTCAGGGTGCGATCGCTTTGCAGCATCAAATGGTGGTCAGCCTTAGCGAGCATTACCTTACCCGCCTGGGGCCGATCTCCCTTTCGCGCTAAGGCTACGGGTAACGGCGTCTGTTGGTTTAGCCAGTCCACCAGCCCAGGGGCAAATTGTCGATCGATATGCTGCACAACCACAATAGCGGCCTTGAAACGCACCGGGAGCTGACCCAACACCGTCGCTAAGGCCTTTGGCCCCCCGGTGGAAGCCCCCATCACAATCAGCTCCGGCAGGGCCGACGGCTCAGCCCCTTCCCTAGAGAGGCTCCCACGCTTTGAACGCGACTCTAGCCGCCCCGATTTGCCGATGAACGTCGCTAGGGTCGCCATTTTAGCCAGCAGTGGCCGCGCTGCCAAAGTCGACACCACCCCTTGAGCGGAGGCCCTCACCGTCGGCGTACTCACCACATCTAACGCACCACAGCCCATCGCCTTAAACACCTTTGAAGCGTTGTGGTTCACGCTGGCGGTCACCAGCAAAATGGCACAGGGCGCAGTGGCCATAATCTGCCGGGTCGCTTCAACGCCATCCAAACCCGGCATAAGCAGATCCATCAACACCAAATCAGGCGGCTGTTGTTGGCACAGCCGGACCGCGTCCGTCCCATTTTTTGCCGTCCAAATCAGCTCATAGGCAGGCTCCATTGCAATCACACGGCTCAGCACCTCTAGGGCAATGACCGTATCATTGGCGATCGCCACTTTAATGCGATCGCCTGCGTTTTCAGGGGCCTGAAGTGCGCTCATGTTTTTCTCTCAGCGGCCCCATTATTCAGGCCAGAATTCAGCGGAGGATTCACGGCCAGATTCGTGGCGATGGGGTTAGTGACAACAGCATTAGATGCAGTATTAGAAGAGGCAGCATTAGTAGGCAAAGACTTTCCCTGAGAGGCCACATGGGTTTCTCCGATCAAATCCACCACCGCGTTAATCAACCCATCATCGTGAAAACTGCTTTTGGTCAAATAATAATTTGCACCCGCATTGAGCCCCGCCAACTGATCCGCCTCCCGATCCTTATAGGAAACAACAATCACCGGGAGCTTTTGCGTTGGCTCATAGGCTCGCATATGCTCAATCAGCTCAATCCCAGTCATCCGGGGCATATCCACATCAGTAATCACTAAGTCATAGGCATTCATTCTCACCGCATTCCAGCCCTCTGCACCGTTCACGGCAATGTCCACCTCATAGCCATGATTTTGCAGCAGTTTTTTCTCCATTGCCCGTACTGTCATCGAATCATCAACCACCAGCACACGCTTTTCGACAATGGCCACCCGTCGTGACAGCTGACTAATTCCGGTGGTCTCCGGCGTCAAACCACCGCCCTCAGCCGCTACCGCCGCAACATCTTCGAATCGACGCTTTGGCCCTCCCCTTGAACTAATTCTGAGGGGCTCCCCTGACATCAGCCGCTCCGCCGTGCGGACCACATCGGCCACATCCAAAATTAAAATGGGATCTCCTTTTTCGGTCAGCGCTGCCGCTGTAATGTTGGGCACTTTCCCCAACCGCACGTCCAAAGGACGCACCACCAAATCTCTCTCTTCTAACAGCTTGTCCACACAAATGCCGTAGCGGTTACCGGGTTCACCCAAGACCACCACTAGCAAATCATCCCGGTCACTCGGGATGGATGGGAGTGCCAGCAGCTGGCTGGCTGACACCAGGCTGATATTTTCAATCGGGGTCTGGCTGTTTGTCTTGCTATTTGTCTGGCCATTCACCCGGTCATTTGTCTGGTCAATTGTTTGGCCATCTGCCCTACTATCTGCCTGAGCCACCTCACTTTCCAAAGTAAAATAGGGCCTGTTTTCGCTGTTATGCACCTGATCGAGCGGCAGTCGCAGTACCCTCGAAATCCTTGCCAGCGACATGGCATAGGGCTCATTTGAAATTTCAAATAACAGCGATCGCACCACCGAAAGCGTCAGCGGCAACTGAAACTGAAAGCGTGTGCCACTGCTGGCCCGACTGACCACCGTTTTTTCTAGAACAGTCTCACTGGGAATTTCACAGGTGGTTCCCTGGGAGGTCGTGACCTGCAAGGCACCGCCTACCGACTGGGCCATATTGCGGGCCAAATCCAGGCCATAGCCGCGCCCCGCCAGCTCATCCACCTGATCAACCGTTGAAAACCCTGGTAAGAACAAAAATTCCAACAGTTCAGCGTCCGTTAGGTGATCGGCCACCTCCGCCGTGGTCAACTGCCGCTTCACCACCTTTTTCCCCAGCATCGCAAGATCGATGCCAGCACCATCATCTTCCACCGCAATCACTAACATGCCTGAGCGGTGCAGCGCTTCTATACGGATGGTGCCAGCGGCGGGCTTGCCTTTAGCAATACGCGCCTCAGGAGACTCTATGCCATGGGCGATCGCATTGGTGAGTAAGTGGGTAATCGGGGCATCCAATCGACCCAAAATATCCCGATCCACCTGGGTCGTACGGCCGATCACTTCCAGCACCACCTGCTTCCCCTGTTTCTTGGCCAAGTTTCGCGCCAGGCGGCCATAGCCCCGCAGGCCCTCATCAAAGGCGCACATATGGCTGGCGATCACCTCCCGGTGGAGCCGATCAGAGAGCTGGCCAAACCGTCGAGAAAACACCTCTAAATCAGCCAACTGATCGCTTAATAAACCATGGCAAGCCTGTAGAGCCTGAATAGACTCCTCCATCGGGCACTCATGGTCAACCGCAGGCTGAAGACCACTGTCTTCGCTGGGGAACATATTTTCCTGATGGGCCTTCTCCAACAAAGACAACACGCCCTGCTGCTGTCGCTTAAGCTGCAACAAAGATTGGGCAAATGGGTGCAACCAGTTCGATTCCACCAGGGATTCTCCCGCCAGCCCCATCAAACGATTCAGGGTATCGGCACTGATTCGAATCATACGACCAGCAGACTTTGCTGACGGGGTCCCATTCGTTAACGGAGATGTGCTTTTTGATCGCGTTTTAGCTGTTGCTTCAGAGTTGTTTGCTTCAGAGGTTGTTGTTTTAGAAGAGGTTGTTGTTTTGGGCGTTACCTCTTCAGAGGGAGTCTTTGTTTCAGGGAGCTTGTCAATAGCCGTCTGAGCAATCACAGATTCTGCAAGAGCAACCTCTGAAATCGCAGCGTCTGTAAGCACTGCTTTTGCAAGGGTCAAGGGTGGATCTGTTGCCAGATTAGAATCATTCGACTCAGAATCATTCGACTCAGAATCATTTACCTTAAAACCATTTACCTCAGGATCATTTACCTCAAAACCATCCGACTCAGAACTACTCACAGTTTGGGAAACACCAGAGCGATGCAACAGCGCCTCTAACGATTTCACAATCGTATCCGCATCAGCCTCATGGCCAGGTAACTCCTCAGCGAGGGTCTCATCATCTAATAGGCTTAAACGAGAGAGTAAATCAACACCGAGTAACAACACATCTACATAGTCACTGGTGAGCGTGAGTGCCCCACCCTGGGCTGCTAAAAAACAATCCTCTAGGGCATGGGAAACCTTCACCGCAGCTTCGACCTGAACAATACGAGCGGCCCCTTTAATCGAGTGAGCCGCCCGCATCAACACATCCAGACTGGCCCCATTGGCCTCTCCGGACTGCTCCAAAATGAGCAAATGTTGGTTGAGTTCATTCACCTGGGTTTCCACCTCCAGGCGAAACAGCGCCATGAGCGAAATATCGTCCCAGTCTTGCGTTGCAGTCATAGGGCTCGCTGCCTCAAGGCTTCAAAGAGTCGATCATCATCCAAAAAACTCACCCGCTGTCCGTGCCACTCAAACACCGCGCGGGTGCAGGTCTGGGAACTACTGGCAGCAACGGCTTCTAAGTGCGATCGCGCCACAGAATGCACACCGGACAGTTCGTCCACATCAAACACCCAGCTGTCGGTGGCGGAGCCTACTTTTTGGCCCACGGTATGACCAATGACCACCATCCGTGGATAGATTTTCATCCCTGCAAAGGCACCGCCATCGATGCGCTCTGGCGATTGCCCCATCAGGCCCAAACTCTCTAACAGCGACACCTTTAGCATCAGCTGCCCTTGGACATTCACCACCCCCAAAAGGGTTTGATTACTCCGATAGGGCAGGGTATGCGCTGTCACAGGAGCAAGAATTTGCTGACAGAGCCCTGCCGAAATGGCCAGCCACTCTTGTCCCAGTCGAAAAATCACAGCCGCCACTAACTCGGACTCATCGGCCCGTTGCACTGGCGTTGCAAACTGTTGTGTCTGCTCAGCCAGATAGCTTTGTGGAATAGGCCGGTGTAACAGCTTTGCACCCGCCGTGCCGTCGGTCGGACAGTCCCGAAAATGGGAGAATTCTGTGATGAGTTCAGCGCAGGTGCGATCGCCCCCCACGCCCGTCTGTTGCCAGCAACCAGGCTGTTCCGAAGAAGGATTTTCTGGAAGGGAATTCTCTGGGAATAGATTCTCTGGTAACAGATTCTCAGGCAACGAATTCTCAGGCAACGGATTCATAGGTTATAGCCTCCTTCTTCATCGGCATACCCCACAAAGGCAGAAGAATCCTCGATCTCCCCTGCTTGAACAAATCTCTCTTCTACAGAGCCCTCTCTTTTAGACGTTTTTTTCACAAAGGCTGGATTCACGGAGACCTGTAAACTTTCTGCTGTTTTTTGCAACAGCGCCAGCGCCTGATTCGTCTCTTGCAATGAGTGGACCGTTTGGTCTGTACCTAAGCTGAGCTGGGTCATTGCATCACGAATTTGCTCGGCACTAAAGGATTGCGCGTCCATGCCGACATTAATATCAGCGAGCTGGGGTAGCAATGCACGCACCTTTTGGGCAATGGTCGTCACTTGTTCCGTCACCACCACCGTAGAGTCGGAGCCCTCAGCCACCTGCTGCGTAAAGGTTTCCATCTCCGTCACACCTACCGATACCGCTGATTGCATTTCTTTTACCAGCGATTCTATTTCTAAAGTGGCGATCGCACTTTGGTCCGCTAGCCGCCGAATCTCTCGGGCCAACACCGCAAAACCTGTGCCATACTCACCGGCCTTTTCGGCTTCTATCGCCGCATTCAGCGACAGCAGGTTCGTTTGGTCAGCGACTTTGGTCATTGCTAGCACCACCTGATCGATACTACTAGCGCGATCACTAATAGTTGCCAATCGCTGCGTAATCTCCACCGTCATCTGATCTAGTTGCCCCATTAGCACCGCCATCGAGGCCAGCTCTTGCTCACCAACGGTGGCAATTTCCTGAGCCTGCCGCGCCTCGGCCACCACCTGTGCCACCTTCTGGTTTAGCTGATTCACACTGGAGGCATCTCCTGGGACGAGGCTGTAATTTGGCTACTAGCCGCTGATTGCTCTGCCACCATTGCTTCCAGCTGTTTCCCAGAAGCCGATATCTGCAAGGAAGAAGAGGTGACCTGAATCCCCGACCGCTGAATCGTCGATATCATGCCATTTATCCGACGGGTCACTTGATATATCGGCACCAGCACCGGCAATAGCACCAACAGCGTCAGCACGAGCAATAGTTGCTGCTTTGTTTTTAAGCGTGCCACCCGCTGGGTCGCTTCCCTTTCATACTGCGCCACAATGTCGTTCATCTGTTTGAGAAAAGGGCCTTCGTGGGTTGCAATAGTACGACTAGCCACCATATTGGCCTGTTGAAAAGGCGACAACAACGTCGTTGCAGCTGTGGCTATCGCCTGATAATCAGCCTCTATTTGGGCAAACATATTCGAAATCGTCGGACTGTTGTCACCGGGTAAATTCATCGCTTTACTGCCCGTATGCAATCCCTTATGTGACATCTCAAACAGCGCTAAGGCCTCTTGGAGTTCAGTCTTAGCTAGCCGTAGTTGGTGCCCTCGAGACGCACCATCCTCTAGGCGAGCAGCCTGCAAAGCATTAGAAGCTTTGGCAATTTTCTGGCTCAGCATGCGCTGCCTCCCGGCAATATTAATCACCGCCGCATCTTTCGACTGCGCATGGAGTGCTCTTTGAGTAATCACCTGTCCCCCAATCGTTAACAAAGACACCGCCACCACGGTTGACAGGTACAGCCTGGTCAGTGCGCTGGTAGGGGATGACGAAGCACGCCATAACTGGGAAAGAGAGAATTTACCAGCAAGGGGCTTCAAGGCCGATAATTTTGAGAATAGGTGAACCATAAACAACTGACTAGAACAACTGACTCAAGCCCTGACTTCTACAGTGCGCACCTCTAAAGGGCCACCTCTAAAGGGCCACCTCTAAAGCGCCACTTCTAAAGCGCCAACCGAAAGTGGCCCACTTCACTCTGCAAATCCTGCGCCACATCACTCAGCTTCAAAATCACCTGATTAGTATCTTTTACAGACTCTGCCGTTTGCTGAGAGGTATCGTTCAGCTGTTCCATCGCCGCACGGATTTGTTGGGCGCCCTGGGCCTGGGCCAACATCCCATTGCTCACTGTTTCAAACTGGGGAACCAGGCTCTGTACCTGGCTAATAATGTGGCCCATTTGCAGGCTAATCTGAGAAATGCTGTCGGCATTTTCACCCACATCTTGGGAAAATTTATCCATCTCCATCACCCCGGCAGACACCGACGAGAGCATCTCTTTCACCATGTTTTCAATGTCCAAGGTGGCGATCGCAGTTTGATCGGCCAAGCGCCGAATCTCTCGAGCCACCACCGAAAAGCCCGCCCCATATTCACCAGCTTTTTCGGCTTCAATCGCCGCATTCAGCGAGAGCAGATTCGTTTGGTCGGCAACCTTGGTGATGGCCGTGACCACCGCGCTAATATTATTGGCCTTATCATCAATCATGCCGAGCTTGGCAGAAATCGTCGCCGTTGACATAATCAACTGTTGAATCGTCGTGGCCATCTTTTCTAAGTCAGCCTTACCCGCGCTGGCCGTCTCAGCCGTCGATTCAGAGAGGTCCACCACCTGGTGCATGGTTTGCGTTAATTCTTCAGCCGTGGCCGCAATCTCTATCGCCGTGGCCGTAATTTCAGTCGTAGAAGCCACCTGCTCACTCACGCTGGCTTCCAACTGGCGACTAGACGCTGCAATTTGAGTACTGGAGGTGGTCACCTGAATGCCATTTTGTTCAACCACGCCCACCATCTTGTTCATTTGCTGTCGAATTTGCCGGGTCAACAACACAGCAAGACCAAGGGTTAGTAACGTTGCTAACACGGTCCCCCACAACAACGTGTAGTTCAATTTTTGCTGCGCACGTTCAAACTCAGCCGAGTTCAGCTCTGATTGGTCATCTAGGTAGGTTAACAGCCCCTGGCGTCTGAGCTCTACATTATCGGCCTCTAACTCTACCAGGCGTTGTTTTGCCAGTGCCACATCGTTTTCCGCCAGCGCCGCAAAAATTCTTTGGACGGCTCGGTTAATGCGGCTCCCCTCCAAGGACAAATTCTCTGTCACGAGATCTAGCTCATCATCCCTCTGGATTTTCGACAATTCGGTCAATGTCGCAAGCTGGGTCAAAAACTGATCATGGCTATCAGAGTACATCCTGATGTAGCGAGTATCATTGGGATTCAAGATATATCCCTTTACCTGACGAATCGAATCTATGAGGTGATAGGAAGCATCATTGGCCGCATGGTTAGACTGGCTTAAATACTCTCTCTTTCTTTCTAAAACAAACGTTTCTTGAGCGCTGCCGTAGGCAGAAACCCCTAGGGTAGCCAAACAAATCAACGGCACAGAATAGCTCAGCAATAGCCGGGTACTAATTTTTTTAAATACGTTGTTGAGCATCTTAGAAAGGACCTAATAAGAGAGAAGTCATTAACGGAGGAACAGACTTTATCAGGAAAACCTGGCTCCAAAGCGCTAATTCACACCAGCAAAATTGACTCAGCACTGCTGTCAGCCAGCATTTTCAATGCCGCCAGTGTTGTCAGCATCGTTAGAGGGCAACCGTTGCAGTCTGGAACGAATCACCGCAGCCCCAGAAAAATCTTGCCGGGCTTCTTTCAGGAGCATCAGGTGGGTGAGGGCGTCAGCCAGCTGCGAGTCTAAATACACGGCCTTTTCAAAACAGGCCTCGGCGGCGGCCTCATCACCTGTCGCCTGATACAATTCACCGCGCAGCAAATGGGCTGAGGCCGTCATGGGATAAAGGGTTAAATAGCGATCGCAATCTACAATCGCCTGATCAAGCTGGCCCTGGTTTGCCAACGCTCGCACGGCCTTTAAGTCCACAGTCTCTAATGTTGTTGAAACAGTGGAAGGCGCGAGACCTGCCGAATTGAGACCTGTTGGATTGAGACCTGTTGAATTGAGACCTGTTGCAGTGAGACTGACTGAAGACTTAAGGGCCGGGGAAGCAGCTTGCACCTTTGCCGCTGCCAATCCGCTAGAATTGGCTAGTCGCTTTGCAATCGATTGGGTAATCGCCACATTGGGATTGATTGGCTTGCCTTGTGCCACATCTAGCTGCTTACGATAGGCAAAGGTTTGGGGATAGGGCACGAGGCTGTAGGCATTAGAGTCAATTAAGCCTGTTTCCGCATAGCCAACAAATAACAACCCACCGGGGCGAAGCAATCGATTAAACAGAGCAAAGGTGCGATCGCGGGCATCACTGTCAAAATAAATCAACAGATTACGGCAAAAGATAATGTCGTACGGCGGCTGCCCAGCCAACAGCATAGGGTCGAGCACATTACCCTGATGAAAAGAAACAGACTGCCGAATGGCCTCATCCAAAAAATAGCGATGGGTCGCCCGCTTTCCCTTCACCCCGTCAGGCACACCCAGCGTGAAGTATTTATCGTCAGTGCGGTAGGATTGCCGACGAAACGCATAGGGGCTATACACCCCAGCTTTAGCCTTAGCTAAGGCCGCAGCACTGATGTCCACGGCATCTATCTGAAATTGATCGGGCGTGAGGCCATCTTCTTGGAGGGTAATGGCAATCGAATAAGGCTCTTCACCCGTGGAGCAAGGAAGGCTGAGCACCCGCAGGGGCCGAGCCGTCGCTCGCCGGTCACTGCTCCCTAGCCACTCTTGGAGAACCCATTGCCGCAAAAAAACAAAGGACGCCCGATTGCGGAAAAAGCTTGTCTCAGGAACAACAATCGACTCCACTAACGATTCGAACAAGTCAGGGGAAGTTTGCAACTCTTTTACATAGTCAGAAACACCCTGCATCTTGCCAGTGCGCATCCCCCGTTTAACCGCACGCATAATTGAACGCGCTCCCACAGACTCAGGGTTCAACCCAATCCTTTGACGCAGCAAAGCTTCTATTTCTAGCTGCATGGTTTGCTCGTAATCCACGGCTAACTTACCCCTCGTAAGTGCATGTTTTCACTGAGTTGATCAATTGCGAGTAACGGCACGACTTCAGCACCAGCAGGTTCGCCAAGGGAAAGCGCTTGCCCACGCAACAACGCTTTGGCATAGGTCTTATGCATAGGCACGCCAGGAGATACCCCGCTATCAGCTTGAATAGGGGCGCCGTGAACAGAAGCTTCATGGCCTGAAGAACTATGGCCTGAAGAACTATGGCCTGAAGAACCATGAACTGAGGGACTATAACCTGAGCGAGCAGAAAACTGGGCAGGCATCTCAGCGAGCTGAGCCATTTCACTGGCCCGGTCTAATATCAAGCCGAGCCGAATTACCTCAGCAGCCCCTTCAGCTTGGCTTGCACCATGTCGTTCACTGCGGGCATCCAGAGACTTATCGAGTACTGTTTCACCCCGTTTTTCAACTTTTTTTTCAACAATGGCAATCCGGGTACTCAACAGTTGGGGCGTTTTGGTGCCTGCGACCATCGCTGAGACATCAACGGCGGGCATCACCTCACCGCGATAGTTCAGCAAGCCACTGCCAATAATCGCCGTATCAACGCCCTTAGCAAAGGTTTGTAGGCGCACGAATGGCAACACATCTTTAATGTCAGACGCTGCGATCGCCCAACGCTCCGTCCCGATGTGAAATAACAGCACCAACATACTGGCCGCTCGCTCAAAAAAAAATACACCAACCTTGCTTTATATATCCCCAAGCGACCAAACGGGTAACGTTTAAGCCAACCCTACTCAGTCCTAAAACGTCGATTTTATTCAATTAAAACGTTGGCTACTTTACTGAGTACATTAGTGACCGCTCAAACCGTATATATACTGCCAGCAAAGTGATTATTCTTCCTGTGCAGTCATCAATCCCCAGAGATAGCCTAAAGGCAATAAAAAAGGGAGCCAGCAATGCTGACTCCCCACCGGTTACATCGCCATTAAATGACGATGCTCATTTTTTCAAAAGGCCTACTTAACCGTGACCTTTGCACCCGCATCTTCAAGGGTCTTCTTAGCTTCTTCAGCCGCATCTTTAGCCACAGCTTCCTTAACGGTAACAGGCGCAGATTCAACCATCGTCTTAGCTTCTTTCAAGCCAAGGCCAGTCATGGTACGAACACACTTCAGAATGGCAATCTTCTTATCGCCAGGAACTTCATCCAACACAACGTCGAACTCAGTCTTCTCTTCAGCAGCTTCAGCACCAGCGCCACCGCCAGCAGCCATCATCATGCCGCCCACAGGTGCAGCAGCACTTACGCCAAAAGCTTCTTCAATCTGAGTTACGAGCTCAGAAGCTTCGAGCAAAGATAGCGTTTTCAGCTTTTCCAAAATTTCGTCAGTTGCAGCAGACATTGATGTCTCTCCTTAAAATTGAGTTGATAGTTAGTTGTTGGCGTAGTCGAAACCACAATTACTCTTCGCCTTTCTCGGCGTAAGCTTTGATACCACGAGCGATCGAAGACGGTACTTCCTTGACACCCAAAGCCAGCTTGGTTGCCACTGCATTGATACCAATCGCAATTTTCGCGTATAGCTCGTCTTTCGTTGGCAAATCAGCGAGTGCTTCCGCTTCTTTCTGACCCAGCAGTTTGCCTTCTAAGACACCACCGAGCATCTCAGTTTTTTTCGTGTCTTTCTGAAACTTTTTGTATGCCTTAACCGCAGAACCAATATCTTCTTTGGTGAGCAATACAGCAGCCGTACCTTTCAGCAACGGCTCTAGCTCTTGCCACTGTTCTTGACCATCAATGGCCCGCTTCAGCAGCGTGTTCTTAGAAATCTTGCAAATCGCGCCAGACTCACGAAGACGGTTACGCAAGTCACTAATTTCGCCAACACTCAGGCCTTTGTAATCAATGATAAACGCTGACTCTGACTCACCGAGAAGGACTTTCATCTCTTCTACCAGATCTTTCTTATTTGCTAGCGTTCTTCCCATTCAATTTCACCTCCTCTTTTTTTAGATTTTTTGCTCCGTAGCCAACGGCCAAAGAAACAAACTTGTGATGATGGACCTAGCCTACTTTTCCGAAAAAATGACTTTTCCGAAAAAGAGCTAAACATCAAAAAGCCCCGACTCATAACCAGAATCGGGGCAAACGTAGTGAAGTTTTACTCATACCAACCTGAAATAAACAGGGGTAAGTAATGCTCTTACGCAACCTCGGCAGGAAATTAAGCGGCTTGGAAAGTCCTTGGAAGAAACTAGTCTTTATCAAACTCAGTCTTTAGAAAAACTCTGGTGTGCCACACCTACTGTCTCTGGCAGCAGTATTCAATTTTGAAGGCTTAGACTCAGATTGACTAAAACTATGAAGGTCGCGAATCGGCTTTAATACGTTATCAGGTTTTGTGCACCATGGGTCAACCGAATTAAAATCCATTTATTCAAACCCACTCACACAAATTCAGACAACCTGCGCATAAGACCGGCACTTCAAGACCGGCACTTCAAAGATCTAACTAACTGGCAATATCGTCTGCCTTCAAGTCACGCAAGGCCTGCACATCTACTGAGATAGAAGGCCCCATAGTCGATGAAATAGAGACCGTGCGCCAGAAGCGACCCTTTGCACCGGAAGGACGGTTGCGATCAATCGTCTCCTGCAAGGCTTTTAGGTTCTCTAGCAAATCCGCTTCTGGGAAATCTACCTTACCGAATTTAACGTGGATGATACCTGTTTTATCAGCACGGAACTCCAGCTTACCTGCTTTGAATTCTTGAATGGCCTGGGCCAAGTCGAACGTCACCGTACCGCCCTTTGGCGAAGGCATCAGACCACGGGGACCCAGCACACGACCCAGCTTAGCGACCTTGGGCATCATGTCTGGGGTGGCCACCAGCACATCAAAGTCCATCATGCCCTTCGAAATTTCTTCAATCAGGTCTTCAGAACCGGCCACAGCGGCACCCGCTTCAGTCGCTTCATTCACCTTTTCACCGCGGGCAACAACGGCCACTTTCACGTCCTGACCGGTGCCTTTAGGCAGTGCAACTGTCGTTCTAATTTGCTGATCGGTATATTTAGGGTCAATACCCAAGCGGATGTGGGCTTCAGCAGTTTCAGTAAATTTTGCCGTTGCCGTGTCCTTGAGAAGGGCCACTGCTTCAGCAGGCTGATAGTCCTTCGTGGAATCGACTTTCTCGTAGAGCGCTTTCATGCGCTTTGAAACTTTAACCATTGTTCTTTCCTGGGGTCAGTAACGAAGCATTGAGCCTCTTCCCCAAATAAATGTTTTACTTAACTTCTACGCCCATGTTACGAGCGGTGCCCTCGATGATGTTCATCGCCATCTCAATGTCGTTAGCATTGAGGTCAGGCATTTTCATTTCAGCAATTTCTTTGAGCTGAGCGCGGGTAATAGAGCCTACTTTCTCAACTTTAGGATTGCCTGATCCTTTTTCAATTTTCGCAGCCTTTTTGATCAAAACGGATGCGGGTGGCGTCTTGAGAATAAAGGTGAAGCTTCTGTCTTCAAATACAGAAATTTCGACCGGAACAATCAAGCCTGCTTTTTCAGCGGTTCTGGCGTTGTAATCCTTACAAAACGCCATGATGTTGACACCGTGCTGACCCAACGCGGGGCCAATCGGTGGTGCAGGGTTCGCCTTACCGGCGGGAATCGCCAGCTTAATTAGCGCAACTACCTTCTTTGCCATTGATTAACTCTTACTTACTGAACTCTTTTAACAACCGGTCTATCTCCTAACGGAGACACCTCGTGAACGACTCCACTCAGCCCTCGGGCAGGAGACAAAAACCTCGCTACCGACCCGGTGGCTGAGCTGAGCCGAAGTCACGATTCTTTTTTCACTTGATTAAACTCAAGTTCTACGGGGGTATCGCGCCCAAAGATAGAAAGCAGCGCTTTGAGCTTGCTGCGTTCTGGACTCACTTCAATCACTTCACCCTCAAAGTCCTTAAACGGACCAGAAAGCACGGTGATTTTATCACCAGCGGCCATGTCAATTTTGACAACGGGCGCTTGCTCTTGGGTCTGCTTAAAGATTCGCTTGACCTCACCTGGGCTCAGCGGCATGGGCTTTACATGTCCACGGCCACGCCCCTGTGCACGGCGTTGTTCAGCCCCCACAAAGTTAATCACATGGGGGGTATTCTTCACAACTTGCCAAGCTTCGTCGTCCAAGGCCATGCGAATCAGCACATAGCCTGGAAACACTTTTTCATCAATACTATGGCGAGAGCCGTCTTTGCGCATCTTCACCGCAGGGGTTTGAGGAATTTCTACCTCGAGGATGACACTAGAAAGATCGAAGGTCTTCACCCGTTGCTCCAGGGTGAGCTTGACCTTTTTCTCACAACCAGAAGCGACCTGAACCGCATACCAGCGAGGTCGCTCTTTACGAACTTTTACTTTTTCCGCTTCTGCCCGACTTTCTTCGTCATCAAGCAGTTCGGACTCATCAAAATTAGACTCGTCGGATGAAACCATAAATCAAAAAACCTGTCTAGACGCCCAGCCAAATAGCTTATCGACCAGATAAATCAGGGTGGCCGATAGCCCAACCATTAAAATAACAGCGGCAGACTCACTAATTAGCTGCTGCCGAGTGGGCCAAATAACTTTGGTCAATTCTTCGCGAGTGCCCTGGGCAAACGCCCCCGCGTTGAAATTTTCAGACTCATCCGTAGGTGCAGACTTTTGCCCCTTACTTTGCCCCTTACCCTGTTTGGCTGCTTGCTTAGCATCTCTTTTGGCCACTGGTTTTGATTCCTCGCCCACTCACAAATAATGTTCAACGGCCTAATTTTAATAGGCCTATGTCAACCCTCGAAGCTAGGTTGACCATACTGCTTATTAGCAATGACCATACTGCTTATTAGCAATAGGTGCACTTGCAGATGCGCTCCAAACAAATGCGCTACGGGAATGTCACGCTAGTGACAACGAAACCCCTCATACATTTTGGCAACTTACCCAGACAACAAACCTGCCCGAAGGATAGCCTATAGCGCTCAATATGAATAGAGCACGTTTGGCCACTTCCGGGCAGAGTTATGTGGTCTAGAAAGCACGCCCTGAGGGACTCGAACCCCCGACATTCGGTTTTGGAGACCGACGTTCTACCAACTGAACTAAGGACGCATGACTCGCAACCATATTTAGCTTAGCCGTAAAGCCTAGCAACGAAACCCTTATGAGGCTTACCTAGACTCATTAAACTAAGCTGATCTATTTACCTTGGCAAACCGCCTGAACAAATCACCTTACAAATGCACTTGAGTCTAGTTTGCTTGAAACTGGGCTTAGGCACGAATTGATTTGGACAAAAAGCTCATTAAGCAGCAGAGGTAAAGACCGGCTTAATACACCTGAGGTCTATATAGTATCTCAATAAGCGAACACCTGTTAAACCAGCCTCCCCAATTAAGCGCCAAACCGGCTATGGATTGGGGAATACGGACTCTAAAGATGATGCTAAAAACCTGAAGGGTCAGGGTATACGGATTATACGGAACGATCAAAGCGCTGCTTGAGACGGGTCGCCTTACCAACGCGATCACGCAAGTAATAGAGCTTAGCTCGGCGAGCTTTACCACGGCGAATAACTTTGATACTCGCAACGCGAGGGGCATGGAGCAAGAATACCCGCTCTACACCAACGCCCTGGAAAATACGGCGAACCGTAATCGTTTCGTTAATGCCACCATTTCGCATGGCAATAACGGTGCCTTCGTAAGGCTGGACGCGCTCTTTGCCGCCCTCTACGATGCGCACACCGACGCGAACCGTATCACCTACATAGATCTTGGGAAGATCGTCCTTAATTTGCTCCGCTTCAATCGAACGGATAATTGCTTCAGCGTTCATTACAGCCTTTACTTTGAAAGCGCACAGTCTCTAAGAATAAGGCAAAAAGGAAGGAATGGGAATAGGCAACCCAAAAGTTTTTCAAGCAAGGGATGTCTTGTCCCGTTAGGATAGTCACACGCACCTGACTTACCTCGCTTCCCATGAACTTTCTGAGCAATCTGTTGCCTAAAATATCCTTTCCCCCGGCGCTCAATGTAAAAGCAGGCAGACGGATCGAACTCAAATCAGCCTCGGAGATAGAAACGATGAGGGCGGCCTCTAAGATTGTGGCCACGGTGCTCAAAGAAATCGGCGAAATGACCGAAGCGGGCATGACCACTGCGGACTTAGATGATCACGCTGAGAAACGAATTCGGGAGATGGGCGCGACGCCTAGCTTTAAGGGCTATCACGGCTTTCCGGCCTCGATTTGCGCCAGCGTAAATAATGAAGTGGTGCATGGCATTCCGCGCAAACGAAAAGTCATAAAAACCGGCGATGTGGTGAAAATTGATACCGGTGCCTATTACGAGGGATTCCACGGAGACTCTTGTATCAGCATTGCCGTAGGCAAGGTAAAGCCCGAGGCCCAACGACTCATCGACGCGGCTCAAGAAGCCCTGCATGCCGGGATTAGTCAGGTAAAAGCGGGCAATACCTTATTGGATATCGCCGGGGCCATTGAGGATTCTATAAAGGGCAATAAGTTCGCCGTGGTGGAAGATTTTACCGGGCATGGCGTGGGCCGGAACCTACATGAGGAGCCCTCTGTTTTCAATTACCGAACGAACCGAGCCCCCAATGTCACCCTCAAAGCAGGCATGACCTTGGCAATTGAGCCCATATTAAATGCAGGCACCAAGCACACTCGCACGTTGAGCGATCGCTGGACCGTCGTCACTCTAGATCGCTCGCTATCAGCCCAGTGGGAGCACACCGTATTAGTGACCGAATCAGGCTACGAAATCCTGACCGACCGCGATAAGGTATAGCCTTTGACTGACGTACTCCTTTTGAAGCGGCACTCGCCTACTCTTTCAGCTTTGGCAAGCTCACACAGCTATCGGCAACGTATTCAACATCGAAAGCCAGTAGATAAGCCTTCGACTCACGATCGTCAGGAAAGCCTTCTGCCTCAGCCGCCATCGCCAGAATTTCCTTATCGATGGCTGGGTAGCCGCTGCTGAGGGTCATTTCCGGATCAGCAACCACCTTGCCTTGAGAATCGAACAGAACAGCGACTTCCGCATCGTTAGGCACGACATCATCTAAGCAAATGCGAAAGGCTCGCCGATCGGCTTGCGCAGACTCCTCAATGGGGTAGCTCAGTTCAGCAGCCTCCAACTCAATGGGCTCAACCGTTTCGCCCGAGCTAAGGTCCGTATTGGCCTGCTGACTAATATTTTCGACCCAGCGCTTGCGCCGATCTTCGAGTCCGGCGGTGTCTGTGCCTTCCTCTGTATAGGTAAAATCCGCAGCAAAATCACTCGATAGTGACTTGAGTGCATCTGTGACTCGCCCGGTGGCCGATGCAATCAGACTCGAGATCGCAGGCTCATTTGCAGTAGTGCCTTCATTACTGGAGGCAGAGGCATTCACATCACGAGCTAAGGAAATAGAAGAGCCTGAGGAGGCATTAGCAGACTCAAACGACGGCAGAGCATCATCCGACGGATCAGCGATAGATAAACCAGAAGAACCAGCAGCACTACCAGAAGTCGTAGCACCTGCGGCTGTTGACTGGCCGGTCGTGCCAGCGCTTGCAGACGTTCGGGCTGTCGCATTAGCAGGCGCGGTGGCTGGACGGGCCGCTGCTGGACGGGCCGCAGTCCGAGTCCTGGCAGCTCTGGCAGTTGGCGCGCTGGCCGCAGAGGTACGGGCAGAGGTGGTAGCTGTAGAAGCGGCTCCACCAGGCGTTTTAGCGATCGCACTGCCTGCCACACCACCTGCCGCCGCCCCACCGGCAGCAACATTCAGATCAGGTACCGGCAAAGGGACTAAGAGCGAATCCGCCGCCGGGGCCAATTTCCCTTTGGCACTCTCAGGCAGCTCGCTCAAGGCAATATCTTCTTCTACAGAATCCGCATCCGCCGCATCACCGATGGGCACGAACAGCAATAGGCCGTGTAACCCAATGGCGACCAAAAACATGGGGTAGATAAAGTTAGCAAGCTTCATAGCGAAATTTGTTTTGGAGCAATGGATTATGGATTACGGATTAACGGTCACAGAAGCGATGCACTGTATCTACACGCAAACAATGTGGCTGAAATAACCGGCCCTGGGTAAAGCCCACTACTTGGGAGCCTAAACCACAAAACACAAGATTGGTTCTATGGTCAGCATAGACAAAAAGGCATCACCCCAAAACAATCCATGGGAGACTTTCTCAAGTGGTCACTGCTCAATTGGCCACCGAGCCGAAAGTCGAGCTAAGGACAAAAGCCGAAAGCCGGGCTAAGGACAAAAGCCAAAAGTCGAGCTAAGGGAAAAAGCCGAAAGTCATGCCAAGGAAAAAAGTTCAGGTCGTAAGGGCAGACCATTAAGTCTTAGATGATAGACCCTTAACTCAGACAAATCTGTTCAGGACATGGCTTATTCAAGTCATCAGGTTAGACCACGAAGCTCAAATCGGAAGCTCAGATCGTTAGTTCGGCAGGGGATTGGTCGGCCACATCACCATCAGCGTCGAGCCTTTGAGGTCTACCAGACTGATAAACGCAATGGACTGGCCGTTAGGATTTTGCAATTCGTAGAGCAGCTCGTCACCGTAGTTCTCTAACGGATTAAATGTCACCCCTTGATAGAGCGGCTGTAGCTCACTAAAGATATCATCTGGAGACTTATCCATCCACTGTGCTTGCAGCGCCCCTGCCGCAGGCTCCGTCCCATTGATAAAGTAAGCAGCATTGCCCTTAGAGAAAAGTCCAGCATCCGGCAGGCCAAGGCTCTCAGTGTAGTTTTGCACACTGAGGCTGTCCAATCCTGAGACAAAGATGCCCTGCTCTTGGCCAGGATCATAGGCTGGAGTCTGGGGCTCTACAGGTGTCTCTACAGGGACTTCAGGCTGTACGGGCGTTTCAGCCACAGGGGGCTCTTCTATAGGAGCCTCTTCCACGGGTAGTTCAGCCGGGATTTCGGCGGGGATGGGGGGTACAACTGGGGGGGCTGCCACTGGAGGTGGCGTGACGGGAGGTGGAACTTCCGCAGGTGGGGGTGTAGACGACGCAATTTCTGACAGGTTGAGAATATCAACCGCAATGGCTTCATCGGTTTCTTCTTCCTGAGGTTCGGGCTCAGTCACCGACGGGGCACTGGGATCAAAAGGAACAACCAATAACAGACCATGGAACCCTACTGCCAGCCACGTTAGTGGATGATAAAGCACCTTTTTGAGGGTCAGCCGTTTAAAGGCAGGGTTATTGAAGGAAACCATAGTTGTGAATTGCAGTTGCGAATTGCGAAAACTGTTGACGAAAGAGAGTACGAGCAGGCGAAATACGGACCAGAGAAATACAGACCAGGGAAATACGAACAGTCGAAATACTGAGAAAACCTTGGGACCCATTAGCCGCTCACATAGCGACCAAGCAGCCCCAAGGCAGGAGTAGGTTTGGTAATTGGTTTGCCGCGATCGCAAAAGGGGCCGTAGGCCCTGACCAAGCCAAAGCGTTAGTTCTAAGCTTTAGGCTGGTTAGCGCCTCCTTTTGCACACACAATTACTCATCAGTTTTACTTGATGTATTAGGTAGGCACCGTATAAATAAACACGGTGAAACTACAACACAGTTGAGCAAGCGGCAAGCGGCAAATGCGATAGCAAATGCCACTTCAAATGAACAAGCGTTTTAAGTAGCCCCTTCTAAAGGACCAGTCTAAAGGGCCAGTCAAGCAAAGGGCCAGTCAAGGACAAGCCCTTTAGAAAGTATGGTTTAGAGCAAGCCCAAGGAGTTGCTGTAGCTCTCATCAGGTAACGCTACGTAACCCACTTCAGGCACGATGGCAGGTGCGTTGTTGATGTAGTACTCAACGAAGGAAGCCACTTCAGGGCGAGAAGCGATCGCATCCTTGCTCACGTAGATGAAAATCTCACGTGCCAAAGGCTTGTACTCTTCAATAGTTTCAGCGGAAGGAATTACAAATTCACCTTCAGTATCTTCGCTAGCAACGCCAACAGCTTTGAGGCTGTCCTGGTTCTCTAGGTAGTAAGACATACCGAAGTAACCCAACGCGTTTACATCACGGGAAACGCCGAGTACAAGTACGTTGTCATCCTCACTGGCAGTGTAGTCGCCACGGCTAGCCCCTTCTTCGCCGTTAATCTCATCGGTGAAGTAGTCGAAAGTACCCGAGTCAGTACCAGGACCGTACAAAGCCAAAGGTGCATCAGGGAAGGAAGAATCTACCTGATTCCAGTTAGTGATAGCCCCTTCAGCAGCGGGACCCCAGATGGTAGCCAGTTGCTCAGTCGTGAGTTCAGAAGCCCAAGTGTTCTCAGGGTTCACCACAACAGTGAGGGCATCGTAAGCGACAGGAATCACTTCGTACTCAATGCCGTTAGCGGCGCAAAGCTCTTTCTCAGAATCCTTAATCGGACGAGACGCATCAGAGATAACTGTCTCACCCGCACAGAACTTTTTGAAGCCGCCGCCAGTACCAGAAACACCAACGCTGATGTTGACATCAGTGGAGGTTGCCATGAATTCTTCAGCCATCGCTTCAGTGATGGGGAAGACAGTACTAGAGCCGTCAATTTCAATGACGTTGCTCTGGGCTAGTGCTGAAAATGCAGTAGCGCCTACAGTAGTTGCAACTGTTGCTGTTACAGCTACTACACCAAAACGAACAGTCTTGAGACCACGCAATAATTGCTTGCTGCTCATTACCATTATCGAAAACTCCTAAGCTCAAAATCTCGGCCAAGGAGTAAATTACGGACTCAAGTTTAAGGTAATAGGTTCGCCTGTTTATAAAGTCGTTAACCTTAGATTTAAAACAGGTTAAGTACCGTTATGCCTCCGCAGAGAATGGGCATACTAGACGATTTTTTAGCAAGTTTTGAAATCAGTAAGTCACCATCGTAGCGAACTTAAATCATCTTTTTAGCGGTCTTCACAGGCTAGCCCATCACCATCTGGGTCTCTGGCTTCGGTGTAGTTCGGTTCTCCGACAAAGAAATTTCGCAGGCCCTGCTGAAGAAGTTCTTCGCAGGTGCCCTCGACATAACCGGCAGGTGCATAAGGCGCTTGCGGCGTCAGGATATCTGAAATGGCGGCTTCAACGGCGTCACTGGGTTGGTTGGGAAGGAAAAGGGCGGTGCCGATTGTATGGGTGTCTTTAATCAGGGAGATTGCAACAGGCATCACCATCCACACAAAAATACAGCCAGGTACACCCAGGGCCAAAATGTCTCCGAGGCAGCCAATTAAAATCTTTCCTTTTTCCATGGATAGCCCCGTTTACGCTCTACTGAATCCGATCACATCTCGTTATGATCATTTTAGGTTTATTAGGCTCCAACACTATCACTTTTAGTGGCACTAGAAGTGGCACTTCTGTCGGCATTTCTAGGGGGCTCGCTTGGCAGAACTTAGGCGGCAAAGCCGGAGAGAGTTTCTATATCGCTCGAAATTCGTCAGGCAAGATTAAGCAGGTGGAATGACTGGAATTTGAACTGCAAAGGTCGTGCCCGTTTCAGGTGTGGACACGCAGGTTAATGTCCCCTGATGCCTTTCCGTAATAATTTGGTAGCTGATAGAGAGCCCCATACCGGTGCCCTGGCCCACGGGCTTGGTGGTAAAAAAGGGTTCAAAGATTCGTGGTTTCACTTCTGGCGGAATCCCGCCCCCATTATCGGAGATTGAAATCTGTACCCATTGATTTTCGGGCTGGCTTTCAAGATCATGGGCGCTCGGACCATCTTGGGGGCCATCCATCAGCTCAGTGGTCACCGTAATTTGCATCGGCTGATGTTCGTAGAGAGAAGCTGAGGCAGACTCTACTGCATCCACGGCATTGGCCAACAGGTTCATAAACACCTGATTGAGGAGTCCAGCAAAACACACGACTTGGGGCAGCTCTGCATAGGATTTTATAATTTGAATCTCTTTGCGTTCTGTGGACGCTTTGAGCCGATGGCTCAGGATCATCAGTGTATTTTCAAGACCTTCGTGAATATCAACAGCTTTGCTCTCCGCTTCATCTAAACGAGAGAAGTTGCGCAGGGAAAGAACAATACTGCTGATGCGATCGCCCCCTGTTTTCATAGAGGCCAGCATGCTAGGGAAATCATTTTGCAGAAACGGCAGATCAATCTCTTCTATTTCTGTTTGAATTTCGGCGGTGGGTGTGGGGTAAGCCTGCTGATAAAGCGTTACCAGTCCGAGCAAATCGTTGGCATAGGCTTGAGCGTGGTTGAGGTTACCGCAGATAAAATTCACGGGGTTATTAATTTCGTGGGCAACGCCTGCGACTAATTGTCCTAACCCAGACATTTTTTCGGCTTGTACTAGCTGCACTTGGGCGTGCTGGAGGTCGGTGAGGGCTTGGTGCGATCGCGCAGCTTCTGTCTTCGCCTTTTCAGCCGCTGCACACCGCTCCTGGTAAAGCCTGGCTTGTTGAGCTTCGATCACGGCCTGGGCGGCTTCACTCTCTTGTTGGTATTGGGTTACGACTGCATCCAACGCAGGCAACAAACTGGTGGAAGCGACCGTGGTAATCGCTTTTAGGGGCGGGCTATCGGGCGTCATGTCCTCATCGGCCAGCTGCAAGAAGGCCTGAATCGCTGCGATGTAGTCTCTCACTTGCTGATCAACAGCTAGGGGTGGATCAAAATACATGGCCCGCACGGTGTTCGATAGCTGAGCGGGTAAATGGAGGTCGGCGTTGCCTTCAATCAGGCCCTGATGGGAAAGTGCCATGAGTTCAGCGAGATCGTGCAGTTGCTGTCGTAGGTGGCTTCGCTCTGCGGCGGGCTGATTGCCGGTGGCCAGCATCAGGCTGAACATCGCGGCTCGCTGGGATAGCATTCGCTGACGGCCACTGATATTTACAACCGCAGCGTTCACCGTCTGACTGGCGAGGGTTTGACTGGCTAAGGGTTCGCTGATGGGATCTACCGCATCCGAACCAGACGCATTTGTAACAGCAGACGCATTTGTAACGGCAGTGACCATGGAAACAACTCTTGAAAATAGTGACGAAAACAGAGGCCTTTCAGGGTAGTGCCAACGCGTGGGGTCGTGATGTTGCTTGTAATACGATATGGGGGGCTGACACTTAGGGAGACTGGCAAGGTAGCAAGAGGATACCGTCAATCCCCGCAGCAGTCATTAATCTAAGACAGATGTAACGGGTTCATCATCAAGAAAAATGACTCAGTGAACGACAGGGAAATCACGGCATACGCTTTGAATGGCTAAGGATTTTGACGGCCAACAGCATTATCAAAAGCATTATGGCGAAAGGTCTTGACCAAAGGTGAGCAGGTAGCCGTTGCAGTCTCGAATGGCAAACTCTCGCATGCCGTAGGTCATGTTGTCTAGGGGCCAAGCAATGTCTACTTTTTCTTTCAGTTCATTCCATAGGGCATCGACATCTGGCGGGTAGCAATATAGCTGGCCGGTGAGGCCGGGGGGCTTAGGTTCTGAAGTTTCCTCTGCAGTGTCTTCTGGGGTTTCGTCTGGGGTTACTCGGGTCATAAACATGAGGGTCACCTCACCTGCGGTCAGGGAGGCCCACTGAATCGGGCCTTCGTCGGGCCAGGTGCCCTGTAAGGTGAAACCGAGGATGCCTGTGTAATAGTCGATGGTTGCTTGGAGATCTGTTACCTCTAGCATGGGGGAGAGTGCAGTTAGGTGCATGGCTTGGGAGAAATTAGTACGTTTGAATTAATTGTAGTTTTCCTTTTGGGAGAGGATTTTCGGGATATTACGCCCTCACGAGTCGTAATGCGCGAGGTTCGTTACATTTTCGCCCTTTGGCAAATGGACAGATTATATTAGGGGCGAACCTTACGTATGGCTGTGTATGGCTTTTGCCTGGCAGCTATGTGAGTGGCCCCCGCCTTTGCCAAGATGACTCAGAAACCATCGTCACCTGTGCCGAATAAAGCACCGCATAAATCACTGCACAGGGAACCGCTCAGTGTTTTTCTTTCCTATGCCCATAAGGATGAGGAATGGAAAGAAGAGCTGGAAGTGCATTTGTCAGGGCTGACGCGGCAAGGAAAGATAACGCTGTAGCAGGATCGCGTTATCGCACCGGGTATGGAGTGGGATGCTGAAATTAAAGCTTAGGTTAATATGACGCAGCTTCAGATGTTGCCTCTTAGATTCTAGCGACAGGCGGCTCAGTCTTCTACTAGCAAATAGACGCGGCAATGGGCAGACAAGCTGCTGTTGTATCGATATCAGCAGCTCTATCCTCAACAAATTTGAGTGGAACCAGGCTTGTTTTTATACAACCCCTCAGGTCAGCATTTTCAAAAAACATCACCCACTTTGGAGCAGCCTCCAACTTTTCCGGATTCAGATCTAACTGTTCAGTATTAGTGTAGCTGTGTACTAAATAGTTGTTGAATATTGCAGTCGTAGTTCATTTGTACTATTTTAATAAAGGGCGCATATCTACAGCAGAAGGGAATAGTACTTATTGAATGGAAGTTTTAGCAGGAAAATTATATTTTCTAGGATTATCCTGACTCAACTCTGAAACTCGGTCCCTCTGTTGAAAAAATCTCTTTGTAATCATTAGGCACCGTATATGCGTGGTTTTAATAACCTAAAACAAAAGTTAGATGCGCTAAGAAATGAAGGCCTTCCAATTGCCCACGAAATTGAAGAAGCTGTCCAAAGCTACCAGAACCAAGCTGAGGAAACTGAACGGGCTTTGTTAGAGCAACAAGAACATGAACGTCAGTCTAGATTGAGACGAAAGGAATATATTAAGCAAAGATAAAGTATTGTAGTTTTCTTGATGTAGGCAGAAAAAACTACTGATCGATAACAAATATCAAGGATATTTCATTGTCGTCCAGACTTTTGAAATTTGTTTCATGCCTGCATTTGATAAATTACGTAACGAGCTTGATAAGCTAAGGGGTAAAGGACTTAGCGTCAATAATGCATTTCATAAATTAGTCAAAAAGTATCACAAAAATGCAAAAGAGAGGGAAGGTCTTCTTTATATTCAAGAACAGCTAGAACGAGAGGGCCATCCAGTGACTTGGCCTTCTTTCC
>JBCDAG010000025.1:0-31351 GCA_039186165.1 Cyanobacteria bacterium P01_F01_bin.53 | reverse complement strand
GATGGGCAAGTCAATAAGGCTGCGTACAAGACGAACCAAATCTGCATCGGCGGCGATATCAACAAAGGTTGCACCGCCTTGCTGGGCGGCGTTAACCACATCGGTTACATTCCCATGGTCCAAATTGGTGAGGCCACTGATGATTTTGAGGGCACTGCCATTCTTTAGGGCCTGTTGAAACTCAGTCCATTTGGGATTGGAATGTGGATTGGAACTCTGATTGAACGTAGTCATAGGTTTCTTCGGTAGGGCTCTTGGTAGGAGCGTTAAAGAATTATTCTGCCAGAGATTTGCTTCGCAGATAGACTCGCTGGATTCTTCGTAATCCTTGTAATCCTCTTTAGGCCATAGTACTATTAGAGACTGCAAATAAGTTTGCCTGCTGAATTACACTTCTTTAAAAAATTATGCCTAAGCTAAAGACGCGTCGCGCTGCTGCTAAGCGGTTTCGTCGCAGCGGAAGTGGCAAAATCATGCGCCGTAAAGCGTATAAAAGCCATCTCTTGGAGCGCAAGTCTCCCTGCCGTAAGCGCAATCTCTCCAAAGCAACGTCTGTTCATGAGACAGATGCGCCTAACGTAGAGTTGATGCTGCCTTATTTGTAAGCGTCTCTGGCTTATAAACAGACGTAGACGTTCTATCTCTCAACCTTCAACATCATACGTAAGGTTTCAAATCAAGACTCAAATGTAAAGGAAAACTAGACCATGGCACGTGTTAAGCGCGGTAATGTAGCTCGCAAACGCCGCAAGAAAGTTCTTAAACTGGCTAAAGGCTTCCGGGGGGCTCACTCTAAGCTGTTCCGTACTGCTAATCAGCAGGTAATGAAAGCATTGCGGAATGCTTATCGTGACCGCCGTCGCCGCAAACGTGATTTTCGCCGATTGTGGATTACCCGTATCAATGCGGCGGCTCGTCTAAATGGCACGACGTATAGCCGTTTGATGGGTGAGATGAAGAAAGCAGATATCCAAATCAACCGCAAAATGCTCGCCCAGCTCGCTGTGCTCAATCCTGATGCTTTTGCAAAGATTGTTCAAAAAGCTTCGGGTAAATAAGCTTGAGCTCTCTTCTGACGAGACTTCGATTGAAAATGGGGATGCCGTTGCAGGTGTCCCCATTTGTTTTAGGGTGGCCTGCAGCATGGGCTCCGGTGATGGCGATCTGTTTGGCGCTTGGTTTGGGCGCCTCTCGCAGGGCGATCGCAGCTGAACTTTCTGAGATTCGTGAGCGCGGCTATCTCATCGTTGCTGTCAAAAATAACCTTCCACCGTTAGGGTTTCTGGATGAGTCCGGTCACCTGACTGGTTTTGAAATAGAAATTGCTCAGCGATTGGCAGAAGAATTATTGGGCGATCGCAACGCCCTACAGCTGGTTCCTGTGGGGAATGTCGATCGGGTGAACGCCGTGATTGACGACCGGGTAGATATTGCGATCGCATCCATCACGCTGACTGAACCCCGTCGTCGAATTGTCAGCTTTAGCGATCCTTACTATCTCGATGGTGTTGCTTTCCTCACCAATCAGTCCGATATTCAACAACTGCGAAACCTGCGCACTGCAAAAATTGCCCTATTAGATCGTTCTAGCACCGTGCCCCACGTACGCTACATCTTGCCGGGCGCGCAGCTGGTCGGCGTTCACTCTTATGAAGAAGGACGCAGTTTGCTCGATAGTGGAGAGGTGCATGCCTTTGCGGGTGATGCCTCCGTTCTCAGTGGTTGGATGCTCGATATGGATAATGCGAGTTTGACTGCTTCCGAGGTTGAGATTGCAGATTCTGGCACGCTTGTAGAGGCTGGGCGCGACAATAATTATCAACTTCTGTCCAGCATTATTTCGGCGGAGCCTTTATCTATTGCCATTCCCAAAGGCACACAATACGCCTCCCTGCGTGAATCGATTAACCAATCCATTCGTCTGTGGTATGAGTCAGGATGGTTGCAAGAGCGGGCGGCAGCTTGGGGGTTGCCTGCAGAGTTAATGCCAGAGTCAATGCCAGAGTCAACGCAGTTTTTAGAGTTATCCCCCGTGCCACCTGCTTCAGATGCGGCACCTCCGAATCTTTAGATGCCTGTGTTGGCGCTGATAATGCTTGCTTCGTTCTGTTTTGCTAATATTTTCTGTACACAAATTCAAGCCTCTATCTGTTGCTATAAAATAGTCGCAGAATAAAAACGGACTATTGAACGGCTGACCTATGGAAGATGGCAACTATTTGGTTGTTTATTTAGGGATTTTGCTAGCGCTGTTGAGCGTGGCAACCTTTTTTGTCGTTCGGCAGGTATGGGTTACCCGCCGAATTGAAAAGACCCTATCGGAGTTGCAAGCAAAGCTGACCAAAGAAAAGGGCAGCGCCGTAGAGTATTACGAGCTGGGCAGTATTCTGCTCGATAAAAAGTTGTTTGCTCAAGCGTCTGTTTACCTCAAGCAAGCGCTCAAGGAGCTCTCAGAGGAAGAAATTGAGAATTCTGTGCTGGTGCACAATGCGCTTGGGTACGCTTATTTTGCTCAAGAGCAGTTTGACTTAGCGATTCGTCAGTACAATGAGGCCCTGAAAATTAGTCCTGGTTATGTGACGGCGCTGAACAATTTGGCCCATGCCTATGAGCGTAAGCAGCTTATGCCCCAGGCGTTAGAAACCTATGAAAAGTCTTTGGCGACTGAGCCAACGAACCAGACGGCTAAGCGTCGAGCGGATTCTTTGCGTAAGCGACTGGCCTAGGTGTCTCAGAAGATGCCTGGGAGTGGTGACGTCACCCGTATTCGAGCTGGCTGGCTGGACTTATTAGAGCGCCATCGGGCGATCGCAATTATTAGGGCACCCAGTGTCAAGTTGGGGCTTGCTATGGCTAAGGCCGCTGTTGCAGGTGGCTTTGGCTTGATAGAGGTAGCTTGGAACAATAATGTGCAGCCTGCCGGAATGGTTCAGGTGATTCGTCACAACTTGCCCAACGCTGTGGTGGGCGTGGGGACGGTGCTGACAGACGCTGACTTGCAATCTGCAATTGAAGCAGGTGCTGCGTTTGGCTTTACGCCACACACGGATTGCGAGCTTATTTATCTAGCGAACGCTTACAGCTTGCCAATCGTAGTGGGTGCTATGACGCCGACTGAAATTTTGACGGCATGGCGCGCTGGGGCGGCTAGTGTGAAGGTGTTTCCGATTTCAGCACTGGGTAATGCACAGTATATTAGGGGCGTGTTGGGTCCACTAGGTCCCATTCCTTTAGTGCCAACTGGTGGGGTCACCAGTGAGAGTGCACCCCAGCTGCTTGAAGCCGGTGCGGTGGCTGTGGGACTCTCTACCGCGTTGTTTCCCAAGTCAGAAATTGCCCAAGGCGATTGGTCTGCCATTGAGGCCCGCTCTCGTTATCTCCTGGCATTGCTTGACCGGAAGTGAGCAGCGCTCACCTGTGGGCTTAGCTGAAAGAACTTAGTCACAAATAAGCGGATGCAGAGAATCCGACGTCATTTTTTTGCCAGGTTTTAGCTGCCTAGCTTGAAAGCTTCTACAAATAGACCGTAAATCATGCCGAGCTTAAAGGCATTGAGTGACTCGGCTAGGGTAGAGCGCGATCTCATAGGGCCTGCATCGCCGCCAGGTGGCACAATTGTGTTCGGTGGGCTGCTGCCCATGGGCAGATTATCTTGGTCAGTCAGTCTGCGACGTGGGGTGAATCGGTAGTAGAGCCAGCTAATAAACTCTGCAATGACCACCAGTATGGCCGCGACGACAACATCAAGTTGTGCGGTTTGCCCGGCGGTGGCCGAGATTGCCGTTGCAAAAAAATTACCAAACAACAGGCTAATCACAATGACCGCCAGTCGCCGCCAGGGATTAAACACCCACTGCCTGAAGCGAAGCGTCGTCTGATTGAGCAGTATGTTGAGCCTTGTCCTTTGCATATTAGGAACTATCTTAAACGTTGTCTGTCGATATGAGTCTGTCCCGATATTATCCGTTCAAATTGTCTGGCTGAATGACTTACCTGGTTGGATAACTGGCTGGATAAATTGTCTGATTAGATGAAATACCTGATGAAACAATGTTTTGCCCAGCACTGTTACGATCCGGTGATCTCTCTGACGCCATTCGATGAACTGGCACACCTTTTACTACGGATGCCATTTCAGGGAGGCTAGGATTTTAATGTAAATACAGAGTTACTCAATAGCACTATAAGTATTGAGTTTATAAGGTTTTTGATACCGCTGGTGCCAGTACTATTGGTCCACGAGCTTATTTTTTCACAGGGGTTCCATGCAACGTTTTTCTTCTTGTTTATTGGCTCTTGCAGCCGTATTTTCACTAGGGTCAGCTGCACAGGCCCAGAGCATGGCCCGTACCCCTCTAGCGGCTCCTGTTGAAATGAGCGGTCAAACCGGTGGAACTCAAAGTTCCGCCTGCGGTAACATCAATCCTGGTAGCTCTCAGGTCATCAGCGTGACGGAATCGTTTGCCTCACTGAGTTTTGAAGTGGAGAGCCAAGGCGACTACACCCTTCTGATTACTGGGCCGGGTGGTTTTAGAGAATGTGTGTTTGCCCATAATTATGACGGTGGCGTGATCCAAGCGCCAGGGTTGTTGAACCAAGGTGATTATCAGGTGTACGTGGGTGATCGCAGCGGCGAAAGCCACCCTTACACCATGTCAATTAGTCAGTAACTGTTAGTAACTATAACTGTCAGTAACAACTGTTGTTGAATGGCCCTTATAAGCATTAAAAAGGACGCCCCTAGTAGGCGTCCTTTTTAATGCTTGGTCTTTATGTTTTTGCAGTCCTTAGCCATCAGCTTCGGGTAAGCGTTGCACGTCCACATCAATCGTGGTTCCGCTCGTGTCGGAAAGATCGACGGTACTGGCCTGAATATCTACTGCCTGAACATCAATCACGCCATCACTGGCAAACCGCTCAAAGCCTTCACTGGTAACAGATAGTTCGGTGCCGCAGCTCACACAGGGCATTTTTGAGTTTTTTAGACCGGTTAAGGACTGTTCACAGGCCGGACAGTTGCCTTCTATCAAGTTGCGCTTAACCCAGAACTGTAGGGCCAAAAAAGCCATCACAGGGGCTAAGAACAGCAACAGGATAACGACTAGGCTGGCTTTAATAATGCCGGTAAGGCCAATCGCGCCTATCAACCATGCGGAGCCTAAAATGAAGACCCAGCAGCCGAGCCCGGGAAAACGGACCTGTAGTTGATTAAAGTTTTGGTTCACTGTGATTTACTCCGCGTGGTTTACTCCGCGAGGAATGATCGCCTGAGCGTTTCTTCTATCGTAGTGCTAAGCCTAGCGCGTGCAAAGCTGGCAAACCGTACTGTTACTACCGTTCCTTTTAAATCTTTAATAATTTGCCCAGTTGGCTCACCAATGCCGGTGCGCTAAAGCTGGCCAGACTTTCTTGCCTGAGCCAGTTGCCGTCACATCGTTGGTCTTTTCCACCGAGGGCTTCAATACAGGCGGTGGCGACGGCTTCTGGATCGCGGTGAGGTACTTGCCAGCCTACCCGGCCATCTTGAACAGGGTCGGCAGAGCCGTCATCATCCCCCGCAATTACTGGAATGCCGCAGGCCATGGCTTCTAAGTACACAATGCCAAACCCCTCTTTAGACGGCATCACGTACACATCCGCCAGACGGTAGTGATCGATGAGGTCTTCATCAGGGACAAAACCAGCAAAGACAACCTGATCGGCAACGCCTAAGTCTTCTGCGAGTTTGGCGAGTCTGGGCTGGTCATCACCCCGACCGATGATGACATATTTCACCGAGGGGAATGCACTGGCAATTTTAGGCAAGGCGCGGATTGTGACATCGACCCCTTTATAAATGTCCCCAGCCCACAGTCGGGCTACCGTTGTCAGCACACGTGAATCGTGTAACTGGTAGCGTTCTATCAGCTCAGCTGGAGCCTCGCCTGGTGTAAATACATCGCCGTCGACGACGCAGGGAAGCATGTCAAATTTCTCTTTGGGGACTTGATTGGCTGCGTGAGCTAAGTCGCGACTATAGCGACTGATGGTCCAAATACGATCGGCTGCGGCTAGGGCCTTTTTCTCACGCTCAGCCAGCTCGTACCAAACTTCTTTGCCGTAGGTCAAAACGGTATAGGGAATTTTCACGGCGCGGCACAGCTGGCTGACCATCGCTGCGAGGTTGATATGTCCGCAATACACATGGTCGGGGCGATGACGAATTAGATAGGCCGCGAGCGATAGGGTTAGGCGAATGCGCTCTGACATTTGCCCGCCCCTTTGCCCACCACTCTCATGGCTGCTCTTAAAGTACCGATACGTTAGATTGCCACCTTTCAGAGGATGATCTGTTTCAGGGTCTCTCAGTAAAAAAACATCGGCATTGAGAGCTTTCGATGTTCCTTGATGTTGGTCGCCGAGCTGCTCATAGGCCCCGAGAACATCTTGAATGTAGGACTGAATGCCACCCTCGCACCCAAAGACTTCAATAAAAACAAACGCATGTCTCATGCCGTTTTTCATTCTATTTGCCATGCCATGTGTCATGGGGATTAAGCTGCTCCTATGGGTGCAATGGTACCTGCTTGGATTCGCTGTAAGTCCGCTTGTACCATAGTTTCGATGAGCTGCTCAAAGCTGACTTGCGGCTCCCAATTCAGGTTTTTCTTAGCCTTGATGGGATTGGCCACTAATTGAAAGTGCTCGTCTTCGCGGATGAGGTTAGGGTCGGTTTCAACGTAATCTTGCCAGTCTAAATCTACACAACCAAATGCAGCGGTAACGAGCTCTTCTACGGTGTGTAATATTCCGGTGCCAATGACGTAGTCTTCGGCTTTGTCCGCTTGCAGCATTCGCCACATAGCTTCTACATGATCGCCCGCGAAGCCCCAATCACGCTTGGCTTGGAGGTTTCCCATGGACAGTTTAGATCGTAACCCTAGCTTGATGGATGCTGCTGCCAAGGAAATTTTTCGGGTGACAAACTGGGGCGGACGCCTGGGAGATTCGTGGTTGTATAGAATGCCGCTACAGGCAAATAGTCCATAGCGATCGCGGTGATGAACCATGGTCCAGTGGGCATGAAGCTTGGCTGCACCGTAGGGGTTTTTGGGACGAAAAGGCGTCTCTGCTGTTTGGGGGGCAGATTGGACATCGCCAAAAATCTCTGAAGAGCTGGCTTGATAAAAACGCGTTGGTAAGCCGAGTTCACGGGTTGCACTGAGTAGTCGCGTAGCCGTTCCTGTTACTAAATCGAGGGTTCCTAGAGGATCTTCCCAAGACTTCGGGACAAAGCTAGGGGCAGCCAGATTATAGATTTCAGTAGGCTGAAGCTGTTCTACAGCTTGAGTGAGTGCTTCAGCACTGGTGAGTGCGACCGAATAAATTTCTACCTGTTCAGCCAGTTCGCCCAGTTTGGTTACGCTGCTTTGCCTAGAGGGTGGGACCAACCCCACGACGCGATAGCCTTTCTTTAAGAGTAACTGGCTCAGGTAGTAACCATCTTGCCCGGTGATCCCGGTAATCAGTGCGGTTTGTGTCATGGGCATTTGTGTGATGGCGGTTTTCTGGTGAACTGCCGGCAGTACTTGTGTGGATGCTACCGATATGGCCTTAGGTCCGGGCCCTGATGGCCACTGCCAGAAATCCTAACAAGTAAAGTTATTCAATCGGGACTGCTGAGCCTTGATTAAGCTTAGAGTTCACACAATTCTTGGAAGTTTTTACGATTCGCAGACAGTTGCGTAATGTTTGAGGCGCTGATTTTTGGCGTTTGTTTCCTCGCGATTGATCTCCCTGAGGATGCGTTTCTGCTTCAGGTGCTACGTTTTCTGCTGCTACTTTCTCCGCGTAATGTTGGGTTCTTGGGTTCTCTGATGACGGTTTTGCGGCACGGCTGTAAGTAACCTGATCCGCTAATCGTCTTAGTAAGAACCAGCCATATCCGCCTTCTCGAAGCGTTCCTGGTTGTGGCTCGCTTAAGCTATTGGGATCGAAAGGCCCGCCCTGATCAAAAATCCGAATTTCAATTTTTTCCGGCAGAAGGATGAGCTCTAGCTCAATAGGAGTGCTGCCTGGAAGGTTCGCGTGGGCATGACGTACAGCATTCGTAAAGCCTTCTGCGAGGGCTAGGTTTAGCTGATCAAATTGCTCGTTAACCCATGGATGTTCTATCGCCATCTGAGAAACCAGCGTTGTAAACCACTGTTGAACCTCTGAGAGTTCATCTAAATGACTGGTAACCGTCAGTTGAGCTCGTTCAAGCATTGTTAGGTCATTTGTGGTGCGGCGATGCGACTTGGCCTTGAGTCGATTAGGCCAAAGTAGATTAGGCAACTTTCCCAATTTATCATTTTGTCTGATGATCTCTAGAAAATCTGAACCCTCTATCAACCCCAAAACCTGCTCCTTTTGGTGAATCTTCTTTAGCGAAGTTTGTGTTGCTAGACTGATTTTTCCCTTTGGATGGGAGAAATACACGCTTTCAATGCACTAGATTTTGGTGCTGTTGGCGACTGCCCCAAAAGTTGTCTGGCCTACTCTACAAAAAACGCCCGGATTCTCAAGAATCCGGGCGTTTTTACGTAGCTTAATAAGCTATCCAACTGAGACCGCTAAAAAATACTGCTAGCGCAAAGATTTCTAGAACAGACCTAGTGTTAGGGAGGTTGCAATGGGGTAAGTTGCGCCAATTCCTAGCCAAATAGTAACGGCTGTACCAAACAAGAAAACAGCTGTAGCTACAGGGCGACGGAAAGGATTTTGGAACTTGTTCACGTTCTCAATGAAAGGAACAAGAATCAAACCCAAAGGAATAGCAGACATCCCTGCAATACCCAGAAGCTTGTTGGGCAGAACCCGTAGCATTTGGAATGTGGGGTACAAGTACCACTCAGGCAAAATTTCGAGAGGTGTTGCAAATGGATTTGCAGGTTCACCAACCAAAGCGGGGTCGAGAACAGCAAGGGCTATGCAACAGGCGATAGTCCCCATAATCACAATGGGAAAGACGTAGAGAAGATCGTTAGGCCAGGCAGGCTCACCGTAGTAATTGTGACCCATGCCTTTCTTGAGCTTCTCTCTCAGCATTGGATCGCTGAGATCTGGCTTCTTAAGGACTGACATCGATTAACTTCCTAAAATAATGACACCAACAGCTGGTACATATTGTAGCCTGAGTTGCTATCGAGCATTACGTGCTTTGAGAGTATTTATCTCCACAGCGCGAATGGCCGATAACCATGTCACTGGCAAATTGTATCAGAGTCGTTTGACGAGTTTGAAGCTGAGCTTTTCGGTGAAGCTTACTAACTGATGGGTAAGACTTTGACCAAGGTCAGCAGATTTTACAATGGACCGGAGATGCCCTGCTTGCGAATCATGATGAAGTGCAAGAGCATGAAGACGGCGATGAACCAAGGCAACACAAATGTGTGCAGGCTATAAAAGCGAGTGAGTGTTGCTTGGCCAACACCCGCACCACCACGCATGAGTTCAACGATAGTGCCGCCAACGACGGGAATCGCACCAGGAACACCGGATACGATATTGACCGCCCAATAGCCCACTTGATCCCAAGGGAGAGAGTAGCCAGTTACCCCGAAGGATACGGTGATAACAGCCAAGATGACGCCGGTTACCCAAGTTAACTCACGAGGCTTTTTGAAGCCGCCTGTGAGGTAAACCCGGAAAACGTGGAGGATCATCATCAGCACCATCATGCTGGCGGACCAGCGGTGAACAGAACGAATGAGCCAGCCAAAGTTCACGTCGGTCATCAAGTACTGAACGGATGCAAAGGCATCTGTCACAGTTGGCTTGTAGTAGAAGGTCATTGCAAATCCAGTGGCGAACTGGATGATGAAGCAAACGAGTGTGATACCGCCAAGGCAATAAAAAATATTGACGTGGGGAGGAACATACTTGCTGGAGATATCATCGGCGAGTGCCTGAATCTCTAGCCGTTCGTCAAACCACTTGTAGGTTGAAGAGTCGGTGACTTGCTTAGTAAACATGAAGCAGGATTTGTCTGATAAGGGCTTGTACCAATACTAAAAAATGTAACACAGCTGAAGGCCTGATAGCTTAGTAACTTCAGCGAGCTACCGGGTTAATAGGGCACTAGGCTCATGGCTAATGTCTCAATAGTTTAAGGCTTTAGATCATCCGGCGTTTGGTGCTTTAGCGCATTTGGGATAGCGCTCTCGCTTTCCCTTTTCGGGAAACTTTAAGAAAAACCAATGCCTCATATAGTTTACATAGCGTTACATTGAGGCTGTGCTGAGACACGCTCACAATTGCTTAAGGCAAGCTGTACTCTAATGCAGTTACATTTGTGTGTTCGGTTGTTGCCGCTTTAGTCCAGGTTTGAAATTGGCTAGGATGCAAGTGATTGGGAATGCTCTTGGTCAATTCAGCTGCTTTGCCAATGGCAGTTGATTAGTGGATTTGTTTGGTTTGATTAATTCGTTTGGGATATCCGCTGGTTCTATGGGAAAGCGATCTGTGAGAAAAGGGAAGGATTTGGAGCAGTGTGGGAAACGAATTCTTCAGAAATTTTTGCGGGGGATGGTGGCATGCGGTTTGGTGATCGCACTTTCTCTGGGGCTTTTCATCCCGAGTGCTCCATTCAATATGAACAATATGAATTTGCCGGGGCTAGTTGCCCCAGCGAGTGCCTTTACCAATCAGCAGCAAATGGTGATGGAGGTGTGGCGTATTGTCAACCGTAGCTATGTCGATGAGACCTTTAACCACAAAAATTGGTGGTTTATGCGTCAAAAAGTGCTTCGCGAGCAGCTGCCTGACTGGGAAACAACATATAGCGCGATTAAAGACATGCTGGCTGAGTTAGATGATCCCTACACGCGCTTTTTACCGCCAGACCAATACCAAAGCTTGCAAACGAATACCAATGGTGAGCTGCTCGGCGTAGGTTTGCAGATTGCTAAGGATGATGAGGCTAGCAGCCTGCGTGTGATTGCACCAATTGAGGGCTCACCGGCTGAAAAAGCTGGGATATTGCCTCAGGATGAGATTTTAGAGATTAATGGTACGCCCACGAATGCGATTAGCTTGGATGAAGCCGCTGCTCGGATGCGGGGTGCGATCGGGTCTCAAGTGGCGCTAAAGGTGGGGCGGGCCGATCAGTCTGCTTTTGAAGTGAGCGTACGCCGCGATCGCATTGAAATAAATCCTGTGGTAGCTGAATTACGCTCGGAATCCGGGCTGCCAAAGCTGGGTTATTTGCGGCTTGGGCAGTTTAACGGGAATGCGGCGGCTGAGTTAAAAGCCTCCCTCTCTGAGTTAGAGCAGCAGGGCGCAGATGCCTATATCTTAGATTTGCGAAACAATCCGGGTGGGCTGTTGAATGCAGGCATCGAAATCGCTCGGATGTGGATAGATGATGGCACCGTGGTGTACACCGTGAACCGTCAAGGTGCTTTGGGCAACTATGACGCCAATGGTCAGGCAATCACGGATGATCCGTTGGTGGTGCTGGTGAATCAGGGCACAGCGAGCGCCAGTGAGATTTTAGCGGGGGCTTTGCAGGATAATGGCCGTGCTCAACTGGTGGGCGAGCAAACCTTTGGTAAGGGGCTAATTCAGTCTCTGTTTGATTTGCCTAATGGTGCTGGCTTGGCGGTCACCATTGCCAAGTATGAAACGCCCGACCATCACGACATTAATAAGTTAGGCATCACCCCTGATCAGAAAGTTGCCACTACGATTGAGCAGCGAAAACAGTTTGCTACTGAAGAAGATGCGCAGTATGAAGCCGCTGTTGCTCTGTTGACCCAGGCAATGTCTCCCATGCCGCAATAGGTGTTTGGGAGGTTGTGGAACAGGTTGAGTTCGCCGCCAAGTGCTGAGTTTCTCTTGCTTGCAGCTAGAGTCTGGGGGACTGGCGTCTTTAATCGGTGTCCTTAAAATGCTCGTTCCATAGAGTTTATGGCTGTTAGGGAACGCTCATTAAAGTTAGCTAAACCCATCTTTAATCATTTGGGCTAATACTGACGTTCACCTGATGGAATCAGAACCTATGGGTAAAACGCGGACTTACCACGACCCTTTGCATGGTGCGATTACGCTGGATGGCGATGACCCGGTCGAGGCTCTGCTGACTGACCTGATTGAAACCAGCGTTTTTCAACGGTTGCGGCGAATTCGACAGCTGGGACCAGCGAGCCTAACATTTCATGGTGCGGAGACCTCTCGATTTACTCATTCCCTCGGTGTAATGGCCGTGGCTCGCAGAGCCTTTGATCGTTTGGCAGCCATGCATGAGGTTTTAAAGCCTTATCGGGCGATTGTGTTGTGTGCGGCCCTCCTTCATGACATTGGCCATGGTCCTTTTAGTCACACTGCCGAAGAAGTGTTTGGGACTCATCACGAGCATTGGACGATGGCGATTGTGGAGAAATCGTCTGAGATCAGGCCGTTGCTTGACCAGTTGGATGTGAATTTGTGGGAGTCGATTAATCAGGTTTATACCCATTCCCATCCGGTGCCCTGTGTGTGGCAGTTGGTGTCGAGTCAGTTGGATTGCGATCGCATTGACTACCTCATGCGCGATAGCTATTTCACTGGGGCGTCCTACGGTCAGCTGGATTTGGACCGAATTTTACTGGCGCTCAATTACGACGTCCCAAGTCAACAGCTAGTGGTAGAGCGCAAAGGACTAGCCGCTATCGAGCACTATCTGGTCGTTCGTTCGTTCATGTACGCCCAGATATATAACCATCCCAAAAACCTAGCCGCGACTTGGATTCTGTCCCAGGCATTTGCCCGTGCTCGTGAGCTGCTGAACCGCGATGAACTGGATGCAGATGAGACGGTCAGGATTTGGTTGCAAAAGCCCGTTGGCACAATGCCCTTATTGCATTATTTGGCAGGGGACGATATCGTCTTTTCTTACCATTTGCAGCAATGGCAACATCATCCTGACCCAGTACTCTCTGACTTTTGCCGTCGATATTTGAACCGCCGCTTGCTGAAGGTCCGAGAGCTGACCTATGCCACTGATGATGAGCGACAAAGCCTGCTGTCAAACGTTCAGCAGCAGCTGGCTGCAGAAGGCGTAGATTTCAAACGATACAGTGGCTTATGTCATATCTGGAGTAAGGGCTACACCGTTTATCACCACGGCATCAAAATTAAAACGCAGCGGGGACTCAAAGAGATAACCCAACTTTCTCCGTTGGTCCATACTCTATCTGAGCCTGCACAAAGAACTTGGCTAATTTATCCCGGTGAAGTGACGGTGGGCGTGTGTCCTTTGCCTGAGGAGATTGTGGATCTGCCGGCGGATTAAGGGCTGAGGTGTTTAGTAGACTGGTGGCTTGATTAAATTACTGGCGTCGCCGTTGCCAGTGTTTCCCAATCTACTTTTTGCAATTGTTCATAGGCTTGCTCAATCTTCTTTTCACCGCGTAGGAATCCAGTGCTTGCACCTGGGCAAATGTAGCTCAGCGTGTCAGGTGTGAAATCGGTGAGGAGTTTCTGGGCATGGCGGAGTTGGCGTGGCCAGTGGAAGGTTTTGGATAGTCTTAAGGGCGCGGGAGCACCTTCCTTTGTGGGGAGTAGGTGGCGTCCGGTAAAGAGAATGCCGCCGTGGGCACTGTGGTAGAGGCATGCAGAACCGGGAGAATGGCCTGGATTCCAAAAGACACGGCTAGTTGCTGAGAGTGAGTGTTCGTTTCTGAATGTGGTCGTGGTGACGGTGGGTAATAGGTAGGCTTCTTGCTCTTGAATCAGGACTTGGGTTTCAAAGGCTTTTTGAAATTCAGGGACTTGGGCCATTCCACTTCGGTGGGTAATGAACAGTGTGCTGATGCCGCCGTTGGCCTGGATGAAGGTTTGATGGGTTTCGTTCAATGCAGGGCAGTCCACCAAAATATTGGCGGGCTGGCCGCTAGCATCTTTCTCGATGATGAAATAGGCGGTGCCACCCAGGGTCTCTCGGTTTGGAGGAAAGGCAAAAATGTTTTCAAAAACGGATTGGGGCTGTTTGCTTTTGTTGCTTGAGGAGGAAGCCGAGACCGACATGAATAGAAGACCTGATTGATTAGGGACGAGGGTTGTGGGTGGAAGGGGCGAGATAATTTTGTGTGCAGGTTTTTCAACTTATCAAAGTTTTGGAGGGACTGACCTACAATGACAAATGCGTAGTTAGTGTTCGTTACTGTGCCTACCACTGGGTGTGCAGACAATTCTTTTTTATTCGCGTTGTAGCTACTTTGGCAGGCTGATGGTTCATGCCCCTTGTTTTACTTGCGCTGTTTTTAGGACTGGTGACGTATCTGGTGATTAGCCGTAGCTTCACCAATATGACAACGACGCCTGTTTGGATGCTCTGGCTGGTGATGATGACACCGGTGCTAGTGCTGACGATGTGGATGCTTTTTAATGGTGATGAGCCGCCACCGCCAGTGCTGATTTACGGTTTGCTGGTGCTGTGTCCGCTGCTGTATGCGGTGATGATTTTGGTCGGAGCTGCTTCTACACAGAAGGGGCGTGGGGGTGCGATACCTAAGACCGCAGTGGGTGATAAGAAGCCTACTAAGAAAGAGGAGACTAAGCCCATTACCCGTGATGAGGAGACGCTATTGCAGCGGTGCTTCCCGTGGTCGATGTATTACTTGCAAAACATTGAATATCGACCCCAGGCCATGATTTGCAAGGGCAAGCTGAAGGCTTCACCCGGTGAGGCCTATCAGGCGGTTAAGAAGAATGTAGAGCGTGATTTTGGCGATCGCTTTTTAGTGCTCTTGCAAGAGGGGCTCAATGGCACACCATTTTTTGCGCTGGTGCCCAATCCACAGTCGAAAAGTCCTGATAAAGTGCTGCCTGCTTCTATGACTCCGGCCCAGGCTGCTCGGATCCGTCAGATGAATGAGAAGAGGTTGACTCGGCCTGGTTTGGCGCTTGCGCTTGCCCTCACCACGCTGATCACAACCACCTTTGCTGGAATCGCGTTTATCGGTGGTGTGGAGGATGTAGAAGCGCTGCAGTCAGATCCGACACTGCTGAACCAGGGCTTAGCCTATGCCATTTCGCTGATGGTGATTTTAGGCGTGCATGAGAGCGGTCACTATATTGCGACGCGCTATCACAAACTCAGATCGACATTGCCATACTTTATCCCAGTGCCGTTCTTCCTGGGGACGTTTGGAGCCTTTATTCAGATGCGATCGCCCATGCCCAATCGTCGGGCCCTTTTTGATGTGGGTATTGCGGGTCCCCTGGCCGGATTGGTGGTGAGTTTGCCCATCTTGTTTTGGGGGCTGGCCCATTCTACGCTGGTGCCTTTGGTCACACCGATTGGTGAACAATCCCAACTGCTGACGTTTGAATCGTTAGATCCAAGCCGGTCCATTATGCTGCTGATCGTCAGCAAACTAGCCTTGGGGAGTACTTTGCAGGCCGATATTGCCTTGCAGCTGCATCCAGTGGCAATTTCTGGTTGCTTGGGGCTGATTGTGACCGCACTCAACTTGATGCCTGTGGGGCAGTTGGATGGGGGACATATTGTCCATGCGATGTATGGGCAGCGAACAGCGGCGGTGGTGAGCCAAGTGGCCCGTTTGCTGATGCTTGTGATTTCTTTTGTGTATCAGGAGTTCTTTTTGTGGGCGATCCTATTGCTGTTTATCCCGGCAGCAGAGCCCGCGCTCAATGATGTGAGTGAACTCAATGGCCCGCGTGACGCTTTGGGGTTATTTTCTTTAACACTGCTGGTGTTGATTATTTTGCCTGCGCCCGCTGCCTTAATGCGCTTGTTACTGTGAGGCATTGGCTAGTGTTATGCCTGGGCAAGTGGAATGTGCTTGTGATGTTGGGCTGTTGTTTTAAGAGGATGTGAGATGACCCCAGAGGGCGCAGACCGGTCTCAAGACATGGCTTCTAATGGACTACCGGGAGCCCCTAATGCTGCTGAGTGGTTGGCTGAGGTGCAGTCACTTCAACGTCAGGTCAGTGAGTTGCAGCAGGAGCGTGATCGCGCCTATGCCAGCGCAGACAATCTTCGCCAGCTTTACGACGCGGAAGCCCAGCAGCACCGTCGAGATGTTGAGGCAGCCAACCAGAAAATTGAACGGTTGCAGAAAGCGTTAGCGGTATTTCAACCCCCCAATGGTGAAGAGGGTTCCTCTGCGGCTGCCTCAGCCTTGCTAGATAAAGACATTGCCCGTATTCAACGTAATCATTCTGTGGAACAACTTCAGGCGCAGCTAATCGCGGCCAGGCAGGCGTGTGAACAGCTGAAATCATTGCTTAAAACTGAGCAGGAAGGCCATGAGCAAACCCGGCAAAGCTTAACCGCTGCATTGGGGGATACGGTGGATTTGCTGGCGAAAGAGCGTGCCGTCGGAGATGGGGCTTCTGCCCTCTAAAACGGTTGAAAAGCAGGTAATTCATGAGGCCTTCGGGAAGCTACATGGCGATTCCCATGAGCATAGCCATATAGCACTATAGAAAATTTCTATAGGCTGCTCTTTTCGCTGCGAATTTTTTCTGAATCCCTAAGTTGTATTAGCCACTTGCTAAATTGCCACAGCCTTGGGGCATAGGCGAATTTTGAGTTGGTTAATATCAAATCTGTTATGTGGGTTACAATGCCATTGCTTTTTTGTGAGTATAAATGACTATTGGGCTTTCCATTCCGTTGAATTTAGCTGTACTCATTTGAATTTGGCTGTACTCATAAATGGTGATGGTATCGCTTTTGACTTTTAACAATCGTGACATCTGGATGGTGTAAAGGTGACAGCCCATGCACAATGCCCTAGAGGAATATCCAGAGCAAGATTTTGATGGTTGTTTTGTATCGGCATCAAATGAGTTTCTACTAGGTCTCTAGAGCGTCTTTAAGGACCGTAATTTCAGTTTTTGTTGTGAGTAAGTGGGTGAGTGAGACTATGTCTGTAACCGTTCAAGCGCAATCTTCGATAGACGCTGTGGTTGATAAATCAGCTGGGTCGGCGACTAGTTCTAGCGCTACTGGTGTTGCGAAGACAGCTACTGACAAACGCCTCGCGACCTCTGCTGACTTAAGTCGTATGCCTGCTGAAGATGGCAAGGTTTGTTGGATTGAGGTGAAGCGCTACCCCTATCAGCCGGATCATCAGGTTGAATTGCTGCACCTACAGGCTGAGGCTGATGCGCTGATTATTAGGCTTCAGGCTATCGGGCAGCAGCAGCATAGTGACAAGTTGGGTGAAGAGCCTGTCGCAGATGTAGTGGCTGCTAGCTAGGGATTACATGTTGCGGCTTCGGATTTCTGTTAAGAATTGGGCTATTGATTGTCCAGGCAAGTTTTGAACCGATTATCTTTAAGAGCACAGCGTGAGTTAATTGTTTAGAAGCTCTGCTCTTAAAGATAATCGGTATGGGTGAGTTCGGACACGGAAACGAGCAGGACAAAGGTAGGGCGCAATCTGACAAGAAGGATAGGGCTTCTCAAGGAGATAAGGCCTCCCAAGGAGATAGGGCCTCTCAAGGCAAGCGGTCTCGCCGCTTGAGGCGCGGCCTATCCAAGCAAGAAATCGTAGCGAATGAGCGATCACACTCGTTGTCTTTCGAGCAGGTGTATCGATGTCCTGCCTGTGGGAGCGGTGAGCTAAGTGTGATCGCCCTGATGGATGTTTTTGCCTGCGATTTTTGTCACCACATGTTCACCGCGAATTTGCAAACCCAATCGTTGCAGCTTGCAGATAGTCAACTACCGATGGCTTGGCGGTGGAACGGTGAACGTTGGCGCACAGCCCATCAGGGCGATACGGCAGCGCCGCTGATTTGGATATTTTGTAGTGGGCTCACCGTGACGCCCGTGTTACTCATTGCCCTATCGAACTATATTTTTCCCCCGTTGGACGGGTCTCACTTTCCCGTGATATGGACCGGCCTGACGTTGTTGAGCCATAGCGTGATTGCAACTTGGCTTCTGTCTGAGTACCACCGTTGGCCATGGTACGTTTCTGGTCGAATTCGTCTTCAGCGTATACGAGAGCGTATTCTTAACGCTGAATAGACAGTAAAGGTAATTGTTTGAAGTGTGTTCCTGCTTGAGTATCAGGCGTTCTACATCAACGGTTAAATACGCGGTGCTTGGATAGCTTTTTTCTTTTTGGCGAGGTGTTGCTGATGATCATCGGTGGCAAGCCAGTAAGTGCTTGCGGGTTTGATCTCCGTGATAATGGAGTCTGTATAAGTATTTGAGCCATCAAGACGGGCTTTAGAGGCTTGGGCAGCTAGGTATTGCTCGTTTGTGTGAAAGAAAATAACGGAGCGATATTGTTCGCCACGATCGGGACCTTGGCGGTTGAGCGTGGTGGGATCGTGTGCGCTCCAAAAAATATCCAATAAGGCTTCGTAGCTGATAATAGCTGGGTTGTAGTGAACTTGGGCGACTTCGGCATGGCCGGTGATACGTGAGAGGACATCCAGATAGCAGGAATTTTCGAAGTCGCCGCCCATGTAACCGACAGATGTGTTGAGGATACCGGTTGAGGTGCGAAAGGCTTCTTCGGTGTGCCAAAAACAGCCTGCGCCAAAAGTTGCGATTGCAGTGTTCATCTCAACCTGTTTTTCAAGCTCTGTAGATTTTTCAAGTCCCGTAAATTGCAGAATGCCATCGATAGAAAGGTCGGCGGATCGAAACTTTTTACGTGAGAAACGTGAGAGGTTATCGGCTGATGTTGACCTTACAGGCCAGGCAAGTTCCTAAAATTGCTCAGTGAGAGATATGCTAAATTCCTTGTCTGAAAAGGATTGTGGCGGACCTCGGCCTAGTGTTTCTGCGTGTGGTCGTTACATTGGCGTATTAAAAATAACCAAAATCGCAGTCAAAATTCCCTATTTACTTAATAACGCTTAGCGATTGTAATAGAAATATGAAGTTAAGCGCCGAAGCTACTTTATTCGGTGAACTTAACTTTATCTGATCGATAGTTTGCAGGCTTACCTGCGAGTTTTTGAGCTGTACACCACGGGCCTTGGATTGTGCCTGGCTGCGCTTGCTGTTTGAACTGTATTCAACGCTAGCTCACCACACCTATGTTTCTAGCCTGTTTTGGTGGAGTCGTTACTGCTGAATCGCTTTTGTAGAAACCTTTTTGGGGTGCTCACTATGATAGCGAAACCAGTCCCTGAACTTTTCGATTCGTCGTTATTAAACGAGCGATTCTGATGTTTTCGTCATGAGTCGTTGTTTTGCATAGCTGATCACTCGGTGAACCTGGAGAGCTTTGTGCCCCAGGTGTAGACACGCTGTTTTTCCTTCCTGGGGTGCTTTTTCCTTGGGGTGCTTTAAGGCAGCGGTATCCCGAGCCTAATGTTTGAGGAGATTACCTTTCAATGAGATGGACACCTTGGTGGAGTGTTGCGCTGATCGGCGCGCTCATGACTAGCTGCGGTGCAGAGAGCCGTGTAGAGCTGGTACTTGATGAAGCCACTAATACTGCGAGCGAGCACGCTCAGGTTACTGATGAAGTCGCTGCTGATTGCGGTGAGCTGGGACTTGTGTTTGCAGAGCTTTTGAGTTTGACCAATAAAGCACGTCAGGCAGCAGGCTTAGGTTCTTTGAGCTTTGCTTATCAGCTGGGCCAATCTGCGCAGAGTCATGCCGCAGATTTGGGTACTCAAGACTACTTTAGCCACGTAGGTAAAGATGGTTCAGAGTTAGGTGATCGTCTTGCGGAAACTGGCTACCAGTTCAATCAAGCCGGTGAAAACATCGCTGCTGGACAAGTAAGTGCCATGAGCACCTTCCAAGATTGGATGAATAGTGAGGGGCATCGTGCCAACATCTTGAACGAAGAGTTTACGGAAGTTGGCTTTGGTGTATTTAATGCAGCGGGTAGTTCGGAGCATGGCACGTATTGGGTGCAAAACTTCGGTAAGCCGATGAGTGGGCATAGTCCTGAAGGCCCTTATATTCCTAGCTCTTGCGGTACATCTACGGCGAGTGCGGATGATGTTTATACGACTAGGGTTGCTGGCATTTCAATCGTGAATGAAATGAGCAGTGATACGCTTATGGGCGCTATGCCGAAAGCGCTGGGCTTGGTCTGGGAGCTGTGGGGCAGCAGTGTGCAGCACTAGGGCATAGGCTGTGGATTTGCGTGCTCCATGAAAATTAAGTCCTGACTGAGTGCAGAGGCTCTACAAGAATTAAGACCTACAAAACGATTTGCATAAAGTGGCTAGCTGTAAAGTAGCTGGCTCGGCCAAAAGCGGCTAGATGTTGACCTAAATCAACATCTAGCCGCTTTTATTTTGGCGGTTGTTATTTATCTATTGCACGCAATTTGTCCGTGTTGTTGCTGCTTTGGTCTGATTCTTGGGTTTAGTTTGCCTGGGGTGTTAGCTGATGCGGCAACTTTTTTTATACGTTGTGGGCAAAGTTGCTGTTGCCCTGGTGTATCGGAAGATTGCGAGAAGGCCCGTTTCCGGTACGTGTATCACGGAGATAACCCTTGTGTTGAGTGCGTGCCTCATTGTATTTGCGGATGGCTTCAAGGGAGCTAAATGTTTGTAATGGAATTGTAAAGCACTTTTTCGTACTACTTTGTTCCATTAGTCAATGAGTAGAGTCACTTAAATCAAGTGTTGTTGATATACATGGCATCACGGCATCGACTAAGCGCACTGTGATGTCATGGCCGCTTTTGTTTTGTTCTCGATGCTGTAGCTCGCAAGTTTTCGGCAGTTTTATATCCCTTTTTCGGCGCAAGGTTTTGTCCTTGCAGTCATAGATTCGATTGTCTGCCCATCGTTTTGGGCTGGGCAAAGTTTTCAGTCATCCGTAAGGTTTAGGAATATTTTGATGAAATGGACTACCTGGTGGAGCGTTGCAATTACTGGCTTGTTGCTGGCGAGCTGTGGTGGCGGTAGTGGCGGTGGTGGCGGCAGCAGCAGTTCAGTGGGTAGTGATAGTGGCGTTGCTGAGGTTAAGGAAGTTGTTGATGCGGGCGGCAGTTGCAGTCAGCTCAGCGGCTTTTTCACAGAGCTATTGGACTTGACGAACAAGGCCCGGAACGATGCGGGCTTGGGTGATTTGAGATTTTCTTATCAGTTAGGGCAAGCAGCTCAGGGTTATGCTCAAGACTTGGCGACGCAAAACTTTTTTAGCCATACCGGTAAAGATGGTTCTACTTTGCGATCGCGTGTTGCTGCCACGGGTTATCAGTATTCAGCGGCGGGTGAAAATTTAGCTGCCGGTCAGACCACTGCGCAGAGTGTGTTTCAAGGCTGGTGGAATAGCGATGGGCACCGTGCCAATATTTTGCAGTCTAACTTTACCGAGGTGGGTTTTGGCCTGTTTGATGCTAGCGGTAGCTCTGACTATGGCCTTTACTGGGTGCAAAATTTTGGCAAGCCACAGGGCGGGAGCAGTCCCTCGGGCATCTACCTTCCAGACACTTGCAGTGTGTCGGTTGCCAGTGGCGATAGTGTGAGCAATGAGGTGGTTGCGGGGATTTCGATTACAAATGAGGACCCCAATGACGGAATTTTGCGGGGTGATATTCAAAGTGACGATACAGCCGAGCCCTTTTTGGCAGGCACCGTGCCGGTAAATGTTGTGGCGGCTGCTCTGGCAAGTGATGAGCAGGCTGAACGTGTTCCTGAGCCATCGGTTTTGCTTGGTTTAGGTGCTGTGGGATTGATGCTTTGGCATGAACGCTTCAAGCGCGACGCCTGATTTTTGGTATCCCATCTGCTTTAACCATCTGCTTTAAAAGCGACATAGCTACAGTTGGACATAACTCAGTTGGACATAACTCAGTTGGACATAACTACAGTTATCTTGAAGTCGGATGATTTGCAGTCGGAAAGGTTGTCCTTGGCGGCATAACCGTGCGTTTAAAGTTGCCTTTCTAGCACCAGCATGCGTCGATAGGACAACCAGCCGACACCCACCATGACGGTGGTAAAAATGACTAAAAACCAGAAGTGCTCTCCACTCTCACCCAAGGGATTATCAGGGTTCAGCAGGGCATCGGTGAGCGCTTCGGTCATGTGGTAAATCGGATTGAAGCGGGCGATTTCTAGCAGGGATTCAGGGAAGAGGGCGATCGGTAAGAAGGCGCCACCAAGGACCATTAAGGGCACGCCAAAGGCTGCGATCAGGGCACTGACATCTTCAGTGCGGCGAGCGAACTGGGTCCCTAGCATGAAGCCGAGACCCACGTAAGTAAGGATGCTGAGCCAAATGATGAGGATGGCGAGAGGCCATGCCGCATCGGGGAACGTGGCCCCGGCAAAAGCGGCGATCGCAAAAATCACCAGCGTTTGCCCTACCCCAATCACGCTATGGGCCAGAAAAATGCCTAAAAAGTAAGACACCCCACTCAGCGGAGAGAGAAAGAGTCGCTTGAGTGTTTGCTGTTCTCGTTCGGATACGACTGTCGCGACACCGCCCCCTAGGCAGCTAAAAAATAAAGCTGCGCCGACGAGCGTGGGTGGTGCGGCAAGTTCAAAGGCTGTTTTTACTGTGGTATCGGCGCGCTCAGCGGTAATCAATCCATTGAGCATAAGAATGAGGGCCGGAAAAATCATCCAGGAGATCAGGCTGCGTTTGCGCCTGAACAGCTCAGTTAAAATGCGCCGAGCCACTGCCCAACTTTCACGCCAGTACTTTTTCATTTAAACCTGTTTGATCTCCTGCAAAGTCTGTTTATGAAATCTGTCTGTAAAATCTGTCTTGGCAGAGCCGTGGTCTATCAGATGCCTGCGCATTATAGACTTGGGTTAGCTCTTTACCCATAGGCTTTATGACACCTCCCTTCGTGACGCTGCGTCGTACGATTGTGACTTTATTTTTGAGTGCTGTTTTTTCTTTAGGAATGGCGCTTGTTCCATCGATGCCTTCGGCTTTTGCCATGGGCGGTACCCAGCCTGAAATAGATGCACCTGCGCCCACATTCACGCTGCCCTCTAATAGTGGTGACGGTGAAATTGCCTTGGCTGATTATGCCGGTCAGTGGGTTGTGCTCTATTTTTATCCCCGTGATTTTACGTCTGGCTGCACATTAGAGGCCCAGCGATTTCAGCGTGACTTGCCTGAGTATCAGGCTCGCAATACTCAGGTCATTGGCGTCAGTGCCGACGATGTAGAGTCTCATGCTGAGTTTTGCGATGCGGAATCGTTGATTTTCCCCCTCTTGTCTGACACTGATGGTACGGTCAGTCGTGCCTATGGATCTTGGATGAAGCCAATGTCTATGCGGCACACGTATTTAATCGATCCAGAAGGGGTACTCAAAGAGCGATTCTTAGGGGTGCGTCCGGCGATTCATAGTCAGGAAGTGCTAGCTCGGATTGATGAGTTGCAATCATGATGAGGATGCGGGCTGACTTTTAATCGGTTAGCGAGCTCTGGTTAGCAGGCTCGGAGAACCGCTAGACTAGATAGACATTCATATCCACCGGAGAATATAAAATGGCAACGCTTGCCTTAACTGAGCCCAATGTTGAGAAAGTTCTTGATGAGCTCCGTCCCTACTTGCTCGCTGACGGCGGCAACGTTGAGCTTGTTGAGTTGGATGGCCCGATTGTAAAGCTGCGCTTGAACGGTGCCTGCAGTAGCTGCCCTAGCTCGGCGATGACGCTGCGCATGGGCATCGAGCGCCGCTTGCGTGAGTTTATTCCTGAGATCGCTGAAATCCAGCAGGTGCAGTAGTTTCACGTTAGTTAAGTTAGCAGGCTTGCTAACTTAACTCGTTCAATTAGCCTGTGCAATGACGTTGAGTGAGTTCGATTGATCACTCGGCTCTAATTAAAACATCCAGCAAGGGACGGCAGACATTGGGATCTGACCGTCCCTTTGCCTGTTACCCTTGCATAGGGAATTTACTGATACCCACTACCCAAATAACTTCCTCAGACGATTTGTCTGCTAACAACTCATCTGCTTCAGAAAAAACTGCTTCAAAAAACTGCCCACAGAAAACGCCAGAGATTTTAAGGACTTAAGACCGTGCTGGATATCAAGCTAATTCGTAATCAAACCACCGACGTACAGGCCGCTTTGGCAAAACGGGGTGACTACGATTTACAGCCGTTGCTCGATCTCGATGCTAAGCAACGAGAGATTGAACAAATGCGATCGCAGCTCCAGGCCAAGAGTAATGAAGTGGGTAAGGCCGTCGGTCAGAAAATTCGAGGCGGGGCGGACCCCAAGGGTGATGAGGTGAAGGCTCTTCGGGATAAGGGTAACCAGGTTAAGAAACAAATTGGGGAGCTAGAGCCCCAAGAGCGCGAGCTGAGGACTCAGATTGAAGGGATTTTGCTGACGATTCCTAATTTGCCCAGCGATTCTACGCCGGTGGGGAAGAGCGAGAATGAAAATGTAGAAGTGCGGCGCTGGGGCGATGAGCTGATTGAAGCTGATAAACCCTGCCTTCCCCATTACGAGATTGGTGAAAAGCTTGGCATCATGAACTTTGAGCGCTCGGTGAAAGTGGCTCAAAGCCGGTTTGTCACTCTGATCGGTGATGGTGCCGCGCTGGAGCGGGCGTTGATTTCGTTCATGCTGGAGCGCCATGCTGGGGTGGGTTACACTGAGGTCATGCCGCCGATTTTGGTGAATTCGGATTCGATGCAGGGCTCGGGGCAGCTGCCGAAGTTTGCAGAGGATGGGTTTAAGTGCGATCGCGATGATCTATGGCTTACCCCCACTGCCGAGGTGCCGCTGACGAACCTGCACCGCGACGAGGTCTTAACCGAGGACCAGTTACCGATAAACTACTGTGCTTACACCCCCTGCTTTCGTCGGGAAGCAGGCAGCTATGGTCGCGACACTCGAGGACTGATTCGCCTGCATCAGTTCAATAAAGTGGAAATGTACAAATTTGTACGTCCTGAAACCTCCTTTGATGAACTCGAGTCGTTGACCCGTGACGCTGAAGACATTTTGCAGCAGCTCAAGCTCCCTTACCGTGTATTGGAGCTGTGTACCGGTGATTTGGGCTTTGGTGCTACGAAGACCTATGACCTAGAGGTTTGGCTCCCCTCTGCTGATAAGTACCGTGAAATCTCCAGTTGCTCTAATTGTGTTGACTTCCAGGGCCGCCGAGCCAATATTCGCTTTAAAAAGGCGGGCAAGAAAGGCACTCAGTATGTTCACACGCTTAACGGTTCTGGATTGGCCGTTGGAAGAACCATGGCGGCTATTTTAGAAAACTATCAGCAAGCGGATGGGACGATTACCGTACCTGATGTACTGCAAAAGTACATGGGTAAAAAGGTCATCGGTTAATAAATGCCTAATGAATGCTGTTGGCGCTTAACGTGTGATGCTGTGCTGAAGGGCGGATGGAGCTGGATATTTTGCGAATTGAGTGGCCCGAATTGAGTAACTTTGCATTGCTTTACCTAATCGACATTTGCCTCCCGACGTTTATCTGCGCCCTTTGACTCACGCATTGTCTAGGATGGACCTGTAGAATAGAAGCAATTACAAAAGTTAACTTATCACTAGCGCAGCGATTTTATGTCCGTACTGGCTGTCATTGGGGTTTTAGCCCTGCTTATTTTTGTCCACGAGCTAGGCCACTTCATGGCGGCCCGCTTGCAGGGCATTCATGTAAATCGCTTTTCCATTGGGTTTGGTCCCGTTTTATGGAAATTCCAAGGAGCCCAAACTGAATATGCCCTGCGGGCAATCCCGTTGGGTGGATTTGTCGGTTTCCCGGATGATGACCCTGAAAGTACGATTCCGGCCAATGATCCTGACCTGTTGCGCAATCGTCCTGTATTTGACCGGGCCATTGTGATTAGTGCGGGTGTGATTGCCAACATGATCTTTGCCTACCTGGTGTTTGTCTTGCAATTCGGCAGTCTGGGTGTGCCTTCGGTAGAAACGGGCGTTTTGATCCCAAAGGTTGCAGAAAATGCACCGGCTGAAGTTGCAGGATTGAAAGCGGGCGATGTCATCTTGCGTGCCAACAACGAAACCTTTGGACAAGGGGAAGGCGTTCAGCAAGATCTGATGAAGGTGATTAAATCCAATCCGGGCAATCCGGTAGAGCTGGAAGTGTTACGCGATCGCCAACAGCTTGATATTACGGTGGTCCCTGAGATAGATCCCCAAACGGGAGATGCGCTGATTGGCGTTTTCCTCAGCCCCAACTATGAAATTGATGAGGATGGCTCCGTTATTTTTCGCTCTGCGAAAAGCCCCGTAGAACTGTTGAGCGTTGCGGCCAAGGAATTTCAGGATAAAACCAAGTTAGTTGCAGGTGGCATGCTGTCTCTCTTTACTAACTTTGCTGACATGGCGGGGCAGGTCGGTAGCCCGGTGAAAATCGTGGAGCAAGGCGCAGGGTTAGCTAACGACGACATTCGGACACTCTTTCCATTTGCCGCCATCATCAGTATTAACCTGGCGATTATCAATATTCTGCCGCTACCTGCTCTAGATGGCGGTCAGCTAGCCTTTCTGTTGATTGAAGCAGTGCGCGGTAAGCCTTTACCCATGCGTCTGCAAGAGAACGTTATGCAGACAGGTATCTTTTTGCTGCTGGGATTGGGCGTGTTTTTAATCATTCGCGATACGACCCAGCTTGAAGTGCTGCAAAACCTCAGGCAGTAAATGAAGAGGCGGTCATGAGTTCCTCTGCTCATCCAGTGCCCAGCAAGGAAAACGGCTATGAGGCTATTCCCATTCCTTTGCCGGATATGCTGCCGCCTCTGCTCAGGCCTTTTCAAAAGCTGACTAAAAAGCCCAGAGCCCTAGAAATTTTGAGGCGGCTGAAGGTGATTTATCCAGAAGCACCTTGCTCGCTAGATTATGAGACCCCAGTGCAGCTGATGGTGGCGACGATGCTAGCTGCTCAGTGTACGGATGCTCGTGTGAACAAGGTGACACCGGCTCTGTTTGAGCAATTTCCTGATGCTCAGTCCCTAGCAGGTGCCGAGGTTGCGGTGTTAGAGGAGCTAGTGCGCTCGACCGGCTTCTATCGGAACAAGGCGAAGAATATTCAGGCGGCGTGCCACAAAATTGTGTCTGAGTTTGGTGGTGACGTGCCTGATTCAATGGAAGCGCTGACGAGTTTGCCAGGGGTTGCCCGCAAAACGGCCAATGTTGTGTTGGCCCATGCATTTGATATTCACGAGGGGGTGACGGTTGATACGCATGTGAAACGTATCTCTGGGCTGTTAGGACTGACCAAATATGCTGAACCCGTCAGGGTTGAGCAGGACCTGATGAAGCTGCTGCCACGACCTGATTGGGAGAACTGGTCGATTCGATTGGTGTACCACGGGCGTGCGGTGTGTACGGCGCGGAGTCCTCGCTGCGATCGCTGCGATTTGCTCGATATTTGTCCTGGTGCGGCGAAGCTTCGCAAAGCAGCGGCGAAGGCGGCAAAAGCAAAAGCGACCCAGGATGCGAAAGCCAAAGCTGCGAAAGCGAAGACTAGAAAGTCAAAGGCCGCAAAAGCGACATCAAAGCCTACAGCAGCTAAAAAAACTAGCCGGACAACTGCAAAATCAACACCCAAGAAGGCTTAACTGCAAAATCAACATCCCAGAAGACTCGACAGTGAACAGAATTTATCCACAGTTACCTGTTTACAAAAGCAGTCAGCACCGCTTACCATTAAAGACTGTGTCATAGAAATAACCTAAAAGAACTGCCTCATGGCCAAGAAAAGTATGGTTGCGCGCCAAAAAAAGCGCGAAAAGCTCGTTGCAAAGTACGCGGCCAAGCGTGAGGCTTTGCTCAAAGAATTTGATGCGGCCCCTAACCAGCTGCAAAAGTTGGAAGTTCACCGCAAAATCCAACAGTTGCCTCGCAACAGTGCGCCTACTCGCTTGAACAACCGTTGCTGGAAAACAGGCCGTCCCCGCGGCTACTACCGTGACTTTGGTCTATGCCGTAATGCACTACGTGAAATGGCTCACCAAGGTTTGCTACCTGGCGTTGTGAAGTCCAGCTGGTAGTTTCTCTGGTCAATTTCTGGTCAGCTATTAGCTCAGTAAATCTAGTGGCCTAATGAATAAGGAGGTGCCTTCCAAATTAAGGGAGGCACCTCCTTTTGCTTTTTCCCTTTGATGATGTGGGGGTGGCTGACTGCTCTATTCGGGTTGCTCTATTCGGGGCCGCTATTACCGCAACAGCGTTCGATGCCAAGGCTCTCTAAGAGCAAATCGCCAACGGCATTGGCAACAGAAAACTCGCTGTAGAAGCTTTTAGAGAAGTCGTAGCCTTGCATTTCGGTCAAAATCGCAAGCACAAGAGCGTTCAAATTATTTTCCCCTTCCATGCGCTGGCGCACAAACACTTGTGAGGCGCGAGTGGCAATATGCTCATTAATAACTTCTGGTAAGAATTCTTCGTCTAGCCATTTGTGTAGACTACCTTGGAGCCATTTCCCCTCCTTGAGAGCATCTTCTGGGGGAGGAAGTTCGATGGATTCGATAGGTTCGGGTTTTTGTTCCTCAGTATTGCTCTGGGCACTACCGTTTTCTGAGTTGCTGCTTTCGTCGAACTCTTCAGGAGGCGTGTAATTAGGATCTGTTGAGTCGGACATGGTGGCCGTTGGCTATTTAGGATTTTCTATCGTTTTCTATTGATATAAGGCTAGATGTTTATGCAGGATTGAGGTTTTAAAGTTGGCATTACTTTACGATTTCAATGCGGGCACTAAATTTTTATATTTTTGGCTTTTTTATATTTCTGACTTCTGGAGGCGTGGTTTCTATCTGATTAGGTGCCAGCTGATTAATGGATGAGTGTGTTGTCCGATGGCTTTAACTTTAGATTCAAATAAAAAATGATTTATGGTCTACTCTGTGCCGCAAATCCTTCAATGTTACGCTCAGGGCTATTTTTTGATGGCTGAGGAAGGAAGTGACACGCTCAATTGGTATTCCAGCAAGCGGCGAGCATTGATGCCTTTGGATGATCGGTTCCGCTATCCGAAATCGTTACGGCGAGTGCTGAATCAAAAAAGATTTTCGCCTGCGGTGAATAAGGCGTTTGACGCGGTGCTAGAGGGCTGTGCGGATCGAGAAACGACTTGGATTTCAGAGAGCCTGAAGACGGTATATCGTCGTTTGCATAGGGCTGGGTATGCCCATAGCTTTGAATCTTGGCGGGGGGATGAACTGGCCGGGGGCTTTCTGGGGATAGTGTTGGGCGGAGCCTTTATTGGTGAGTCGATGTTTTATCGCATTCCAGAGGGGTCTAAGGCAGGGATGGTGATGTTGGTGGATCATTTGCGATCACGCAACTTTTCCCTATTCGATGTTCAGATTCTCAATCCCCATCTTGAACGTTTTGGTGCTTTTGAGGTGGACCAGGCCGTGTACGAGGCGACCCTGGCCAATGCCATTCAAGAGCCATGTCAGTTCACATGACACTTGAATGACGTGACACTACGATTCCATTCTCCTGTTCGCAAGCTTTCTGCTTACCGCTTCAATGGAGCACCAAGCAAGAGAGCCTGTGAACAGGCAAAGTCTAACGATTACGGCAGTGGATACTACGCTTAAGCATCGATTCGAGTGAGCAGCACAGGGCAGTTGGCGTAGACGCGGACGTAGTCTGAGAGAGAGCCGCCGAAGAGGCGATCAATATCAGGCATGCCTTTGGCGATGGTCGGACGACGATCGGGGGAGCCCAAAATAATGAGGTTTACATTTAGTTCCTCTGCGAGATCGCAAATGCGGGCACCTGGCTTACCTTCGGGCGCTAGGCAGCGATAAGAGAGCCCCATGCGACGTACCTTGGTGATCGCGTCGGTGAGGACGGGATCTTTTTCAGGATTGTCGCGAATAGCACCTTCTAATTTTCCGCTGAGCTTGGAGACTGTGTGCACCAAAATAAGCTCACTTCCCTCGATATCGCGGGCAAAATTAATGGCCACCTGAAGACTTTGTTTAGCCGAGTCAGATTTATCAATGGCGACCAATATTCGGCGGATGGGGCGGATGCCATAGAGGTCGTCTTTGACCAGCAGCATGGGTCTTGAAGAGAGCTGAAAGACATACTGGCTGACCGAATTCTTGAAGATTGCCTTTAGGCCTTTGAGTCCTCTAGAGCCCATGACGATCATCCCTGCGTCGATTTCGTCCGCGACTTTGCTGACGACGCTTTTAGGATCGCCCTCTCGGAGGATTGCGTTGACTTGGCCGGGATCTAGGTTGAGGCTACTGATGGCTTCTGCCAAAGTCCGTCCGCCCATTTCCCATTTATCGGCCATCTCTTTAGCGGAAATTTGGGTCGGGACCACATGCAAAATATTGAGGCGCGATCTCTCAATTCTAGGAATTTGCCTGAGGACCTTCATCATGTCTCGGGTATTACCGATGCCAGAATCTGCCAGCAAAATGTTCTCAATCATCGATTTGTTTAGCTTTATTAGCTCTCCCGAGAGGTTTTGATTCTGTTGCTTTCAGCGTCTATCGACAGCTTCCAGCTGATAGGCCAAGTGAGGTGCAAAGTGTAGATGCGTCCGCACTTTGCTGTATATGAATTTTATGAACAAATCGATAGAAATACACTTAATCGATTAACAAACTTAAAAACAATCTCCCCATAAAAAATACTAAAAGCAGTCGTTTTTAAGTCTGTTTGGTGGCCTTATGACTGTTTCTCCTCCAAGTTCTTCAGCCTGGTTTCGCTACCCCATTCGAGTGCAGCCACACCATACCGACTATGGCGGTGTTGTGTGGCATGGCACGTATATTACATGGCTAGAATCTGCACGGGTGGAGTGCCTAAGGGCTGTGGACATGCCTTTAGAGAGCTTGGTGAAGTTAGGCTACGACCTGCCTGTGATTGGGCTGGATATGCGTTACCGGCAGCCGCTGACTCTCGGCATGGAGGCGGTGGTTAAGACTCGGCTAGCACCGCTGAAGGGGATTCGGCTCACTTGGCTGTATGAAATTGAATCGGTGGGGCCTGAGCTACAGGTGTGTGTAACGGGACAGGTGACGTTAGTGACGGTGAATATGCGCGATCGCAAAGTGGTGCGTCGATTGCCGGATGACATCAAAGCGCTCTTTCAAAGGGTGTCGGATTCCTTTGGGCCCTCCTCCATTCAGTAATGGGGCACTCTGCGTGCTCTTGAGCTCTACTGAGTGCAATTGACTGCAATTGACTGCAATGAGTGTGTCTGATTACTCAGACGTCCTTAGAGGCAATATTTATTGGTTTATATCCAATTGCCAATAGTCAGGGGGACAACTTGTTTACAAAACGCCCATTAAATTTGTGACTTGGATAAGTGACCTGTGGATTGGATAAGTGACCTGTGGATAAGTGAGATCGCCTGCTCTTCGAATAGTTTTTTTGTACTAAAAAATAGTTATATATACTCAATGCATGACCTGAGCTCAAAAACTTTCGCTGAAAAATAGT
>JBCDAG010000024.1:0-31851 GCA_039186165.1 Cyanobacteria bacterium P01_F01_bin.53 | reverse complement strand
TCAATCGGCCTAGCCCAGCAAAATCTTCCAAAAATAAATCCCATCAGCAAAGCCCTGTGGAACCTATTAGATGTTCCACAGGGCTTTGCTGATGAATTGCCGGAGGTTCTAAGCGTCAGAGCTAAGCGTCAGTGCATCGGTTTGATGTTCTACAACCTGTTTGTTAACCCAACGCAACCTCATCTTGTGGTGAGTTAAAGGTTCCTGAGCAAACTACGCCCTTACTCACATCTAGGGTCACGATGGTGCCATTGCGAATAATTTCTGTGGCCTTGTCCACACCCACAATCACAGGGATGCCTAACCGCAGCCCCAACACAGCGGCATGGCTTGTGAGACTGTCATCCTCGGTGATAATGCCGCCTGCCCTGCGAATGGCATCCACATAGTCCGCGCTTGTTCTCGGCACCACCAAAATTTCCCCAGCGTTGAAATCCTTGATCGCCGCCGTATCGTGGGCGATTCTAGCCCGTCCGCTGACTGAGCCTTCACCGATACCCTGTCCTTGACCCAGGACGGCGGTGACCAATTCCACCTTAATCAAATCCGTAGAGCCTGAAACCCCCTGCAAGGTACCTGCGGTCATCACCACCAGATCACCATCACTGAGTAATCTTTTTTCTTGGGCGACGTTCATGGCTGCCTGAAAGGTCTGCCCCGTAGAACCAGAATCCATCACCAGCAGCGGATTGACTCCCCACACTAGCTGAAGCTGACGGGACACATCTACCATGGGCGTAATTGCCAAAATAGGCGCCTTGGGGCGGAACTTAGACACATTACGTGCCGTTGCCCCGCTACGCGTGAGCGTCATAATGGCTGCGGCCTTTAGCTGGGCTGAAATCTGACCAACGGCCTGACTAATCGCATTGGGAATAGTGTGGCTTTTGCTCATGTCTTCGGTGACGTGCTTTAGCTGCTCTTTTTCAGCTCGCCTCGCAATGCGCGCCATCGTAGCAACCGCTTCGACTGGAAACTCACCGACTGCCGTTTCGTTTGAGAGCATGACCGCATCGGTGCCATCAAAAATGGCGTTGGCCACGTCCGACACCTCGGCCCTAGTGGGTCTGGGGCTCTCCACCATGCTGTCTAGCATTTGGGTCGCTGTAATGACCGGAATCCCTAAGCGGTTTGCTGTTGCGATCAGTCGCTTCTGCAAGACGGGCACATCTTCTGCCGGGAGTTCTACACCCAGGTCACCTCGGGCCACCATGACGCCATCGGATAGCGACAAAATGGCATCCATTTGTTCAATGGCTTCATGCTTTTCAATCTTGACGATCACTGGCACGCGACGCTTCGTGTTGTTCTGAATGATTTCTTTAATCTCCAGAACGTCCTGTGGGTTGCGCACAAAGCTCAAGGCCACCCAATCTACACCCTGATCGAGCCCAAAGAGTAAATCCTTTTTATCTTTTTCAGTCAGTGCCTTAATCGATAGATAGACGCCTGGAAAGTTAACCCCTTTGCTATTAGATAGCTTGCCGCCAACGACGACTTCGCACTGGAGATTATGTTTCTCCATATCTTTGCTAACAACCTTCATTTCCACCTTGCCGTCATCGAGCAAAATGGTTGCGCCATTGGGGACTTCTTCGACCAAGGGTTCATAGGTGACGGAGCTTTCCGTTTGGGTCCCAGGAATAGGTCGGCTGGTGAGCGTAAAGCTATCGCCCTTAGCTAGGTGAATCGAGCCGTTTTCAAACTTGCCAAGTCGAATTTTAGGACCTTGCAAATCCTGTAAAATTCCAACATGTTGGTTGAGTTCAAAGGAGAGTTGGCGAATGAGCTTGATGTTTCTTTTATGGCCTTCAATTTCGCCGTGGGAAAAATTGAGTCTCAGGGTGGTAGCGCCTGCCTCAATTAAGGATCTCAGGGTATCTGGGTCCTGAGTCGCAGGGCCGATAGTTGCGACGATCTTAGTTCGGCGCAGAGCAGGACGCGATTGCATACGCTTAAATCAGTGGAAATACAAGAAAAATATCTGCTCAAACGATACCATTGCGAGGCCCTGTCAATCGCGTAAACTCACCAAACTCGCTTTATTCCGGTCCTTGTTTTTCCAGAGAGGGAGCCCCCTCGAAATAATTCTCCCCCGAAGAAAATTAACACACTATCGTAACTTGTTTTCTCTACCTTATTTGGATAAGGATGGTTGAGTGTAAACCCTGACGTTGTTGATTTAACTCTGGGATGATGGATGGGTAGATGCCTACGTTGTGATTGATTTTTCTGTGAGTGTTGGCTAGCCCACAGCCCCCGAGCTATTTGTGTGAGAGCGTGAGGGCATCTGTTACGTTGCTACACAAACAGTGGCTTGAACACACTGCTTTGACGTCACAAAACTTTATTATTCATCTCAGGTAGCGTATACTACCGAAGATATAGGTCCCAGAAAATCTTGGTGTGTAAGGAGCGAATGTATGGTGTCAGCGGCGGTGGAGCCTCTGGCAGTTACCCGGAGAGTCCCTAAGCGGTTTCTAGATGCAGATGGTGGTGTAAGCCCTGATTTGCTTATATTTTTCGGGGCTGTCTCGCTCGTAGTTTTTTCGACAGTTGGATATTTTGTTTGGCATGTGCCTAGCTGGTTGTGTTTTGTACTTAACACGCTGGCCCTGCATTTGGTCGGTACCGTTATTCATGACGCGTCACACAAGTCGGCACACAGTAATCCAATTATCAATGCCGTATTAGGTCATGGAAGTGCCCTGATGTTGGGCTTTACTTTTCCGGTATTTACGCGTGTGCATTTGCAGCACCATGCCCACGTTAACGATCCTGAGAACGACCCGGATCACTTCGTTTCAACGGGTGGTCCTCTTTGGTTAATTGCAGCTCGTTTTTTTTATCACGAGGTGTATTTTTTCCAGAGACGTCTTTGGAAAAAATATGAGCTGCTGGAGTGGTTCTTAAGTCGGTTAGCGGTGGGTAGTTTCATATACGCGGCTGTCCACTTTGGCTTTATCAACTACTTGTTCAACTTTTGGTTCTCTCCAGCTCTGGTTGTAGGTCTTGCGCTGGGTCTGTTCTTTGACTATTTGCCCCACCGACCTTTTAAGACGCAGCACCGTTGGAAAAATGCTCGGGTATACCCTGGTAGGATTCTAAACCTGCTCATTATGGGCCAGAACTACCATCTAGTTCACCATTTATGGCCTTCGATTCCCTGGTATAAGTACAAGCCAGCCTACGAAGTGATGAAGCCGCTCTTGGATGAAAAGGGGTCGCCTCAGTCTTTAGGACTGATGCAGACTAAAGACTTCCTGGGCTTCATGTACGATCTGTTCCTAGGGATTCGTTTTCACCATAAGACTGGGAAACAGGATGCTAAAGAGCAAGCTTCTGAGCGTTCTGAGAAAGTATAAGTCCTGAAAAAGCATAGGTCTTGGAGAAAGCGCTGTTTCAGCGTGTTTCTGAGCTTTTGGCGCATCGTTCGTTGACTATGCCTTTTAGCTAAACACCAAAGCAAATACCAATAAGAAGCCCCGTCAGTGCTAAACCGGCGGGGCTTCTTATTGGCTATTGGAAATTGGCTTGAATCTTTTTCATGCAAGGTTTTCTACAGACTTAGATTTAATCAGGGGTAAGGCACAGATCTGGCCGGAGGTTGCGAGCGCCTCTCAAGTAGGAGTGCCTGACATCGCTTTGGTGGGCCTGTGAATGGGTATGGAGCATCAGGCGAATACAGCGGGGAAGACTGCCTTCAACATGCATTTGTTGAACGTCTAAGAGGGGGACGCAATCCCAATTAGGGCGGCGGCGTGCGATCGCGGCTGGAAAAATAGCGTCCAAATCCTGCGTTACCGAAAACGTTGCACTGACGATGTGTGTCGGATCTATCTGATTTTGTGACTCTATGGCATCCAGCATCTCCGTTACGGCTTCTGCGATCGCCTCTGCTGAATTTTCTGAAACGGTGGTTGCCCCCCGAATGGCTCGTATCTGCCAATCCACGGCTGTTTTCCTTTTGTTAATAGACTTGTGACCGTACTGTTTATGATGCTTCTTGTCGTATCCCCTGATGCACTGACGACAGCACAGCTACCTTATGCCTCCTTATTTAACCATTCCAGGTGGCTGATACATCCACAGCGGCACACCACTGGTGGCGACTTCAAAATCTATGCGAGCCATGGTTGCACTCATGTGCGTCGGCAAAATGTCGAGAGCTGAGCGGTTGCCCTGTAGTAAGCGGCTGAGTAATGGCTTTTTTTCTTCAAAGGTGTAGCATTCTGCTTTCTCAGGATCGAGGCCGCCCAGCTCTGCTGCCCAGCGTCGGGCATCTTCCTCTGAGCCCAACCGATCGACGACACCCAAAGCTAAAGCTTGTTCCCCAGTAAAGACGCGGCCATCAGCAAACTGACGCACAGCCTCTTCTGTGAGGTTGCGTCCTTCTGCGACTGTACGCACGAACTGGCCATAGCTAGTGTCAATCAGCTCTTGTAGAATTGCTTCTTCTTCAGGGCTCAGGGGGCGATCAAATGCCAGAATGTCTTTGTATGGGCCAGATTTAATCACCTTAAAGGACACGCCAACGCGCTCTAGCAGCTTTTCAAGATTGTTGCCCCGTAAAATAACGCCAATAGAGCCTGTAATCGTCCCAGGGTTCGCCACGATATGATGGGCTCCCACGCCGATGTAAACGCCCCCTGAGGCTGAAATATTGCCAAAACTGGCGACGATTTTCACCTTTTCTTGGAGCTTTTTCAGCGCACTATAAATTTCTTGGGAATCGCCCACTGTGCCGCCAGGACTGTCAATACGCAGCAGTAGGGCAGGAAATTTCTTTTCTTCAACTTCCTTCAGGGCCTCTAGAACGCGCTTGCGAGTCGCCCCAGCGATCGCCCCAGACACTTCAATACGGGCGACTTGCTTACGGTATCGGGGCTTAAAAGGCCAAATCATAGAAATCTCAGGGTGCGCTGTGCTTTACATTACTTTAAAGTAAAGTATACGACTTGCTATGCGCACCATGAAGACGCTTTGCCTCTAGCTTTTCAGGTCTACTCTTTTGAGCGTTTAGATCTTCACCTGTGCTGTTATTTACCGAACGAATGGACCTTCGCCCTTCTTCCTCTATTTCTAAGGCTGACGCCAAGGCTGAGTCCAAGGCTCCTCGAATACCGCTTCCCAGACCTTTACCTGCGCTAGCCTCTAATCCACTTGTGCTCATTTCTCCGTTCTTTTTATGGGGAACGGCGATGGTGGCCATGAAGGGGGTGATGGTGGAAACGAGTCCGCTTTTTTTGGCAGGTGTTCGGTTAATGCCTGCTGGTGTTCTGGTTATTCTTGTGTCCTTATTGCTGGGTCGCTCTCAGCCTAAGGGGTGGCGCGCCTGGTTATGGATTAGTGTGTTCGCCTTGATCGATGGTGCTTTATTTCAAGGCTTTTTAGCCTTGGGGCTACAGCGTACGGGTGCAGGATTGGGGTCGGTGATGATCGATTCCCAGCCACTAGCTGTGGCGATTATGGCGCGTTTCCTGTTTAAGGAATGGATTGGTCCCGTGGGCTGGATTGGATTAGTGATAGGTCTGGTAGGTATTAGTTTTATTGGTTTGCCCGATGACTGGATCTTGAGTTTCTTGCAAGGTCAATCTTCTTTGTTAGAGCCCGTGATTGTCTTCGAGCAAGAGCTGTGGTCTGTCCTGCTTCAGCAAGGCGAGTGGTTGATGTTGATGGCTGCGCTTTCTATGGCTATCGGTACCATTTTGATTCGGTACGTGGCGCGTTGGGCTGATCCTGTTGCTGCGACTGGGTGGCACATGGTTATAGGGGGGGCGCCTTTAATGGCGCTCTCACTGATGGATGGAGCCACTCCCTGGCAAGGCATCTCGTTGTCGGGCTGGTTAGAAATGAGCTATGCCACTATCTGTGGAAGTGCCATCGCTTACGGGGTCTTCTTTTTTATCGCGGCCCAAGGCAACCTAACCAGCCTGAGTGCGCTCACGTTCCTCACGCCTGTATTTGCATTGTTATTCGGTATGTTGTTGCTTTCAGAGAGTCTCAGTACGTTGCAATGGAGTGGTGTGCTGCTAACACTCCTGAGCATTTACCTGATTAACCAGCGTGCTGAGCTGTTGACCTGGCTTGCCAGTCAAATTCCGTCAGGGACGCTGATAGTGTCTCCTGATGATGACGTAAATGATGACGTAAAACCGTCTGATGAGTGTCCACCTGATTAATTTTTCTCTGAATTAATGTTAGTTGTGTATGCTTTGAAGAATAGGTCCTAGTGCCACCTTCTAGGTGGTGTTCTTCTATTGTTATGAACGGGCGCTTTCGGTCACCTTTGCGATTGTTTTAGGGGCATCGCCCGTATATTTCTTTTAGTTACATTGCTCACATCTTTAAAGGCTGGTGTTTGCCTATTATGAGGAGAGGGGGGAAACGTCGTGAGCGATGTGCATCTTCTCCAACTATTGAAACTACGGCCTCGATAATTTGGGGGGGACTGCCAAAAGACATGCAATAGCCGCGTAGTGTTGGTAATTTCTGCATCGTTGGCAGGATGTCGTTGTTAGGGTGCGCTAATCAGTCTAGTATCAAAAAAAATACGTGAACCTAAAGTCAATAACTATAAAGAAGAGAAGAACTCGGAACAGGCGAGGGCTTTGAATTCCGATGTTTGCGATAGGATGGCGTCAGTAAAAGAGCTGATATGGTGATGTGCTCCCATTCACATCCTCTAGTTAGCGTTCCTGACTAACGTCCAATAACCAGTCAATTTTCACTTAAGTCTTTATTTTTAAGTACTTGCACTATTGTGTGCGCCCTCTGCTTTCATTCAGGATACTGTCCGTAAAATTTGAGAGTGGTTGACACTTGTTGATTTGTCCAGCAATCGGCAGAAATGCTCTTTGAGCGGGCATCCTATCTTCGATAGGCATAACTTGTCGGAAACTTTTCTCATTCGTCCGGTTTTCTGACCTTATGAGCTGTAGTCCCCAAAGGCACCCGTCGCAAGTTCGACTAAATGCTGTGAAAACTTCTGACTTGATAGTTCCTTGTAATTAAGGACGCTAGGTACCGAAAAGATAAATAGGTAAGGATAGCAATGATTCGGCGTTCTACTTTAGTATTTCTAACCTGCTTGGCCGCGCTCGGCGTCCCGGCTATGCGGACACAGAGCGCTGCTTCTTCTGCTGTTAAGGCTCAAGAGCTTCCCTCACAATTGCTTCTAGCACAGGCCCCCAATGGCGAATCCTCTGGTGGTGCCTTAAGTGCGGCTCCGCTGGGCATTGGTTCTACGGGTGAGGCGGTTAGTGCACTTCAGCGCCGCCTCCGGCAGAGCAATTACTACGGTGGGTCTGTGGATGGGTTGTATGGGTTGGGTACTCAGAAAGCTGTGCTCGCCTTTCAAGCAGATCAGGGATTGTCACAGACCGGAAGCATGACTGATGAGACGTGGGAGCGTCTGCAATCCTTTGTTCCGTCCGAGGATGCGTCGTCTGCGGCCTCGGGTGCCATTATTGCGGATGATAATTCAGCTGCGGAAAATAATGCTGAAGGTGTGAGCGATGATGGGGGAGAACGCCCAGCTACAGCACCAACTGATAGCGAGCTACCGCCTGTAGGGAGTGAAAGAGAAAGGGCCGCTACGTCCGCTGATGATTCTCAAGGTGATGGTCGTGGATTAGGCAAAATATTTGGCTTGAGCCTTGGGTTAGTCGCCTTGCTGTCTAGTTTTGGTGTGGGCTTTTATTTTGCTAATCGCAGCAAATCAGAGCCTGAAGAGTCAGAAGGTAACGGTTGGATTACTGCAGATGGGGGCGTGGGGCTATCGCCATCGATGCCAGCGCCGCCTTCTCCCTCCAATCCTGGGGTAGCCAGTATCGTTGATAACGGTGTTGGTAATAGTGCTCCTTTCTCGTCGAATGGTGTTTCTGCCAATGGTAATGGTGCTGCCCATGGCGGCTCTTCTTTGGCAACAGCTGGTGGCACTAGTTCCCTGCGTACTGGGCAAATAGGCGGGACAGCGCCCCTGGCTCAAGTCGATATCATGGAGGGCTTGATCGGCGATCTGCGTAACCCTGACCCGACAAGACGACGTAAAGCAATTTGGGAATTGGGCCAGCGCGGAAACTCTTTGGCTATGCAGCCACTGGTTGACTCCATGGTCAATGCGGATTCCAAAGAAAAAAGTTTGGTGCTAGCGGCCCTTTCAGAAATTGGTATTCGTTCACTCAAACCAATGAGCCGTGCATTGGCCATTGCCTTGCAGGATGACAATCCCGATGTACGTAAGAATGGTATTCGTGACCTCACTCGGGTTTATGAGCTGGTGGTCCAAATCAGTCAGATGCTGGGGCATGCAACTGAAGATGAGGATCCAGAGGTTCGACAGACTGCAACATGGGCGCTGGATCAGCTCAACCGCATTCGTCGGAGTCAAGATTTAGATTCTACGGTGCGTACGTTTACTGGGTCCACGGCATCACCCCCGATAGATTTGCTTTCGAGTGAAGCGTCTATGCGTAGAAACAGTCAGTAGGTGGTCAATTTTTGACTATCTGTGCGTTCCTTACGATTGCTTTTGCTCTCGACACCAGTTGCTCCTTTGGGTTCTGGCCTGGGCGGTGGCGTTGAGCTAACGATCACGAATTTGTCTCAGGTCCTAGTGAATCGAGGGCACAGAGTATCGATCGCAGCACCGCAAGGCTCTTGTCTACCTGCGACTATCAGTGCGAGTGTTGAGTTAATTCAGGTTCCAGGGAATTGCCAGCCGATTGCTCAAAATCAAGCGCGGTCCGTACCGATTTTGGTGTGTGATGCTTTGGCTAATGCCTGGGCGATCGCACAACAGCAGCAGCAAAATTACGATTTGCTGGTCAATTTTGCCTATGATTGGTTGCCTTTTTATCTCACGCCTTTTTTTAGGACGCCTGTGGCTCACTTCGTTACCATGGGCTCGCTCAATGATGCGCTAGATTCAGCGATCGCCCAGCTTGACCAACGATGCCCTGGGGTATTAGGGGCTTACACGCGATCGCAAGCGAATACTTTTGCCCCATCTAAAGCGATGGCTCCTCCTATTCGATGGGAAATTCTAGGCAGCGCAGTCGATATTTCCCGGTATGAGTACTGTCCTGAGTCCACGGCAGAGCTGGCCTGGGTGGGGCGTATTTCACCTGAAAAAGGGTTAGAAGATGCGATCGCAGTAGCAATCCAGTCCAAACGAGCGCTAAACATTTTTGGCAAATTGGAAAACCCTGGTTATTGGGAGCAGATTCAACTGCAAATTGAGCAAGCTGCTAGTTGTGGCATAACGATTCGCTACTGTGGTTTTTTGCCAACGGCTCAGTTGCAGAAGGCTTTAGGGCAATGTCAGGCTTTGCTGGTTACGCCCCGATGGCTGGAGGCGTTTGGGATGGTTGTGATTGAGGCACTGGCTTGTGGGGTTCCTGTGATTGCCTATCGCAGTGGTGGCCCAGCTGAGATTATTCTTTCCGGGGAGACGGGATATTTGGTGAAGCCTGGTGATGTGGATGCCTTGGTCAGAGCGAGCGCACAGGTAGCGCAAATCGATCGTGCCCGTTGCCGTGAGCTAGCCGAAGCAATGTATTCTCTGGAGGCTTGGGGAATACGCTTCGAAAAATGGTTTTATCAAATTGTTTCTGGTAAAGTTCCCGGTAGTGAGTGAGCCTTGTCGTGTGAATTCACTGCTGATCCTGGCCTGATTTTGGGGGCAGACGCGTGAAGATAGAAACGGTTATGCCTGCTTTGAATTTTTTGATGTAGCTTTTTGCGAATCGCAGTGATTGTTTTAAATTTGGATGACATTACCCAGCTGAGGGATCGCCTAGCCGATTATCCAGAAGCCTTAGAAGCCCTACAAGAAATTGAAGATTGTGACGGTGACGTTGAAGATGCCGCGATTTCTCTAGCGCTCAAATCTGGCCAAGAGCCGGATACCAATGACCAATGGCTGGCTGGCTTTAGTAAGCGCTATCGTCACATTGCCTGCCAGTCGGAGTTTCGCGCTTCATTAGCCGCGCAGCAGCTTAGCCCTTTGATTCATCACCTCACTCAGGAAACCGATTGTCCGGCGCTCATTGCTGCACCTGTAGCCATTTATATTTTAAAATCTGGAATTGATGACTATTGCCGTAGTTTGGACAATAGTCGCCTGTAAGTGTGTTTGATCTGGCTTGCCACTCTATTAAATAGAGCTTGATTCTGTATTCAGATTCAATAGCTTGATTTTGTCAACGTCTTCAGATAACGGTCTATTGGACGGATTTTGGCTGACTTCTCACCGCATCAAAGTTGCTCTGAAAATTAAAGTTGTCCTCTAAGTGGGTCAAATGCCACAAGTCTCGGTTCACTTCACTCCACAGTGACGGGTTATTGGGGTCAGTTCGTAGGGCTTTTTTGAGATAGATTCGCGCCTTTTGATGTTGCCCTTGCTCGATGAGCAATCGTCCCCAGCGTTGATAGACAATTGCCTGCCATTGGCTAATTTCCGCATCTGTTGGCATGCGGTGTGCAAGTCCTTCCACAAGCGCAACTGCACGAGGGTACTTTTGATGCTTCAGAAGTTTTTTGAGCTGACTGTAGGCATCTTGTTTAAGACTAATGTCATGGGCATTTTCTGGGGCATCTGAGTCTGTGACATCTGAGAGTGAGGTGTGCTTCGGTACTTGCTCATCAGTTGTACCCGCGTTAGGTTCACTATGTTCATTCGGGATGCCACTGTTGAAAGCTGTTTGGTTGAAAGCTGTTTGTCCATGGCTGTGACTAGTGGTGGTCTCTTGCGAGTGGCTAAAGTTGCCAATTCCCAGCTCTTCAAGCTGAAGTTTCAGGCTATCAACATCCAGTCTGTCGAGATTGAGTGGCTGTTGAGGTCTCGTACGGCTAGTCGCTGCTGGTTTAGTGTCAGTTGTTTGAGCTGGCGAGGGAGTGTGCTGTGCTCTGTCAGGGCGAGGTGGTTTTTTGCGAGCTGCCCTCTGTAGCGTTGCTGATATGGCTGTGTAAGCGTCGTTAATTTTAATGAAGTGCTCAACGGCTTGCTTGTCTGGATTGATATCTGGATGGTACTGACGTACGAGATGTCGATAAGCCGCTTTAATCTCACTGCCCGAGCTACCTGGGCGGAGTCCTAACGTTCGATAATGGCGGGCCAAATTCATATCAGTGCGGCAATTCAGTATGCAGAATTTAAGATCAAGACTGCAAGGACGAACGGCTCATCAAGTATTTTAGATGGAATGAATTATACGGGATATTCTCTTCTGAAGACCCCGTGTATTTACCCTTCTCTTCTAAGCTCTTTTTTGTTTTAGACCTGTTTTTGTGGGCGTGAGATTGATGTAGAACCCAATAAAAAATCTAGGCTTGCACGCTCATCTAGATGGCTCTTACCTATTGTGTCGGTAGTCTTTCTTCGATGACCCGGTCAATAAGGCCATATTCTTTGGCTTCTGCGGCTGACATGAAGAAGTCGCGATCGCTATCCTTCTCAATTTTCTCAATTGACTGCCCAGAGTGCACAGCCATCAGCGCATTGAGGGCTTCTCGTACCTTAACGATGCGAGCCGCCTCGATCTCAATATCGGTCGCTTGTGAACGGCCCACACCACCCGAAGGCTGGTGAATCATAATTCGCGAGTGAGGCAACGCAAGGCGCTTACCCTTAGACCCGGCATTGAGCAAAAAGGCACCCATACTTGCAGCTAATCCCACACAGATGGTGACGACTTCTGACTTGATGTATTGCATCGTGTCGTAAATCGCCATCCCTGCGGTGACCGATCCTCCGGGGGAATTAATGTAGAGGTAGATTGGTTTCGTTGCGTCTTCGGAGTCTAGGTAGAGCATATAGGCGACAATTGCGTTTGCAATGCCGTCATCGACTTCTTCGGTCAAAAAGATAATGCGCTCGCGAAACAGCCGTTCGTAGATACCAATCCACTGTTCATAGGTGCTGCCAGGAAGGCGATAGGGGACGCTAGGAGTTCCAATAGGCATGGTTCTTTCGTGAGTAAATAAAAACAGTAGACGTGACGGAAACGGGGATCGAAGGACCTGTTTCTAATCGTGAGCACCTGATTATGAGGTTCTCTTCTGAGAGGTGCTCTTCTGACAAGTGCGACGGTTAGTCAGCTTTGAGGGCAGGGTTTGAAATGACTCGGTCGATTAGGCCATAGTCTTTGGCTTCCTCTGGAGAGAGATAGAACATACGCTCCATATCTTTGGCAATTTTGTCTGTAGATTGTCCCGTGTTGTTGGCCAAAATTTGCTGGATAACCTTTCGCTTTTCAAGCACTTCTTCGGCTTCCAGCTCGATGTCAGTTGCTTGACCACGGGTCAATGTTGCAGGGTGAGTAAGGGCCAATGTCGTATGTGGAAGGGCCGCACGTTTCCCTTTCGTACCTGCCGAAAGCAGCACAGCGGCCATGCCGTAGGCGGTTCCCATACAGATGGTAATCACCTCAGACTTGATGTAATCCAGGGTGTCGTACACGGCCAATCCTGCTCGGATAGACACCATGCCTGCCGATGTGTCGGCTCTGCCAGCCATCACAGGATCGCCAATGGAGTTGATGTATAGGTAAATCGGCTTGTTGTTATCTTCGGAGTCTAAATAGAGCAAAGAAGACACAATCGAGTTAGCCACTCCATCTGTTAAAGGTTGGTTGATAAAAAGAATGCGTTCCTGGCTCATGCGTGTGTATACGCTGACCCACTGCCAGGATCGGCTACCGGGCAGATTGTAGGGGACGCGTAAAATTCCGTCGACAGACATAGGGTGTCAAAGCTCGGTGGGAGAACAAGAGGATGTGGAGAAGACCAGTGTTGCTGATTGTTTAGGCTTGTTTGACCTATTTAAACAACGCCTGCTGGAATGGCTGTAGGTAACTCCTTCGTGCTCTTAAGCACCCGGTCGATAAGGCCGTATTCTTTGGCTTCTTCGGGCGTCAGGTAGAACATACGGTCGGTGTCCTTATCCAACTTCTCAGCGGTTTGTCCGGTATTGCTGGATAAGATATCGAGGAAAGAGGCCTTATTTGCCAAGACTTCTTCGGCCCGAATTTGAATATCGGTGGCCTGTCCTCTAGCGCCTGACCGAGCTTGGTTGAGCACGATAGTGGCGTGAGGCAAGCTGGCTCGAGAACCTTTAGCGCCGGAGGATAAAATCATGGCTGCCGTACCCATGGCTTGGCCTAGGCAGATGGTATGTACGGGAGGCTTGATGTACTTCAACGTATCGCAAATGGCAAAGGCTTCGGTCTCAAACCCGACGGAGTCTCCTGTGTACCAGGATGTGCCTGTGGAGTTGATGTAGAAATAAATGGGTTTGTCAGGATCGTCAAATTCTAGATAGAGCAGCTGAGCAATGATGAGTTTGGTGACGTCGACGCCCATTTGACGTTTGAAGTCGTCGGAAGAAACCAGTGGCGTACCCAAGTAAACAATGCGCTCTTTAAGCAACAGAGAGGGGAGGTCTGGCGGTGGCGTTTTGTAGGCCATCGCGCCTCCACCATAGGGAGCTTGCACGGCTTTAATAGGAGAACTCATAGGTGGGGTCAGCTTGCTAAATCATGTGCTTTCCATAGTAGCTCGCGAGTGAACTTGGTGCGCGTCCCATAGATTGGTGGTTTTAGGCGGTTTTTTGGCGGATAACCTCACCTTCACTTTCGCTCTTTTTCTTTTTGGGTGGGTATGACGCTGATTATTTTGCCGATTATTTTTAAGGGGCCTCGGCGGAATTGGCCTGACGGAGAGTGATGTGATAAAAACGGCTGCGCAATAATTCTTGGGAAAGCTGCCTTTCAGAACTGTTGAGAGTGAAGTGTTGAGAGTGTCTGATTTTTTAGTGCAATTGTGAACGCTAGCGCTACCTTGGGTGAAGCATCAGTGACTCGTAGCCGAGTGTGATCAGCCGTGTGCTCAGTGCATTTTGTTAAACGTAAATTTGTTAAACGTTAGGAGACCAGGCCAAAGATGAAAGTTGGTTTGCAATGGGCCTTTAGTGATGCCCACATCCCCACCAGTCAAGCTAATAATCAACGGCAACTATCGGTGTCGGTGTCAGCGGAGGGCGAGGGGGAATCGGCTCCTTTGAATTTGTGTTTTGTGCTGGACCGTAGCGGTTCTATGATGGGTACACCGCTGAAAACGGTTAAGCAGGCGGCCCATCGTATTATTGACCGGCTGACTGAGCGCGATCGCATTTCAATCATCGCGTTTGATCACAAGGCAGAAGTGTTGGTTCCTAACCAGCTGGCGACGGACCTTGATGCCATCAAGCGGAAAATCGACGGGCTTAGGGCCGGTGGCGGCACCTCAATTGATGATGGACTGAAGGCGGGGATTGGTGAATTAGCGACGGGAAAAGATGACCGAGTCTCCCAGCTGTTGCTGCTAACCGATGGTGAAAATGAGCATGGCGATAATGAGCGGGCACTTAAGCTGGCAGATGTTGCCGTTGGCTATAACCTCACGGTAAATACGTTGGGTTTTGGCGACCATTGGAACCAGGATGTTTTAGAAAAAATCGCCGATGCAGGGTCAGGCTCACTCAACTACATTGAGCGAGCGGAAGAGGCGGTGGCAATTTTTGGCCGTTTGTTTACCCGTATTCAATCGGTTGGGTTGACCAATGCCTATCTCAATATTGAGCTGGCGGATGGGACGCGGCTGGCTGATCTGAAGCCCATTGCCCAAGTCGCCCCAGAAACGGTTGAGCTAACGGCTGTGCAAGAAGGCAATCAGGCCATGGTTCGCTTGGGTGATTTGATGAAAGATCAGCCCCGTGTGATTTTGCTGAATCTCTATATTCCCCAGTTGGCTGAAGGGACGGCAACCGTGGGTCAGATGCAGATTACCTATGATGATCCGGCCATGGGACTCAGTGCCCAAAACAGTGAAGTAGTGCCGATTGAGATTGCCGCAATGGCGGCCTATACCCCAGCTGTAGATGCTGGTGTACAGAAAAATATTTTAGCGTTGGCTAAGTATCGACAAACTCAGATTGCTGAAGATAAGTTAAAGTCAGGTGATCGCAAAGGGGCTGTCACAATGCTTCAATCAGCTGCTAATACAGCGATTCAGATGGGCGATACCAACGCTGCGACGGTACTCCAGGAAAATGCGACAGTGCTTCAGTCCGGGAATGACCTGTCAGAGGGCGATCGCAAGAAAACCCGCATCGTGTCTAAAACCCAACTTCAGTAGCCTAATTTGTCAGTGATAGCTCTACAGCGGCTAGACCATTTGGTGTTGACGGTGGCCGATGTCGAGGCTACGTGTCAGTTTTATTCACGAGTTTTGGGCTGTGAGGTGGTTCGCTTTGGCGAAGACCTTGCTCGATTTGCGCTGCGTATCGGCGAGAGTCCTCAAAAAATCAACCTGCATCCTGCTGAACACCCGTTTCAGCCAGCTGCACAAACGCCCCAGTCAGGCTCAGCCGATCTTTGTTTTATAACGTCTGTACCTTTGGACAATGTGGTAAAACATTTTCATGGCCTAGAGGTGCCTATTATTGATGGCCCTTTAGAGCGCACGGGCACATTAGGCCCTATTTTGTCGGTCTATATCCGTGACCCTGACGGTAATCTTATCGAGGTCTCAAATGTCCTCTAACATCCTAGATGCAGATTGATATTGAGTCGTTTGCTGTACATAAACGTGTGCCTCTCACCATTAGTCGAGGCACACGGGCAAGCTCGATAAACCATTGGGTACGCATTGGCGCCGATGGTATTGAGGGGTGGGGCGAGGCTTCTCCCTTTTCAATTGGTTCTGAGGCCCAGACCCCTGAGCAAATTGCGAGTGACTTAGCACGTCTCGTGCCTGCCTTATCAGCGTTTCACCCTCTCCAGCATCAGCGAATTGAGGCCACGATTGCGGACCAGTCAATTTGCTCAGCGGCGCGTGCCGCGATTGATGTGGCGTTGCATGACTGGTTGGGTCGGCAAGTGGGCTTACCCCTTTGGCAATTGTGGGGTTTGGATCTACAGCGTATTAGTCCGACGGCGGTGACGGTCGGCATTAGTTCCCCGGCGGATGCGGTGACTCGTCTGGGCCAATGGTGCGCGCAGCAGCAGGTTGCCTCGGTGAAGGTGAAGCTGGGGAGTCCTGACGGTATTGACGCTGATAAAGCCATGTTTGAGGCCTTGCTGCCCCATGTGCCGAAAGGCGCTAAAGTCAGCATCGATGCTAATGGTGGTTGGACTCTAGAAGATGCCTTGGTGATGGCACATTGGCTATTAGAGCGTGGTGTCACTTACCTAGAGCAGCCTTTGTCAGTGGCGAATGATGGCTTACTACCTGAGCTATATCGCCAATCACCCTTGCCGATTTTTATCGATGAGAGCTGTTTTACGGATGCAGATATTCCGCGATTAGCCCACTGCATTCATGGCATCAATATTAAGCTAATGAAGTGTGGGGGACTCACTGAGGCACGGCGAATGATCCATACGGCAAGGGCCTGTGGGCTCCAGGTGATGTTTGGCTGTTATTCCGATAGTGTGATCGCCAATACGGCCTTATCCCACCTGTCTCCGCTCGCAGATCATCTTGATCTCGATAGCCATTTCAATCTCAAAGACGACCCGTTCACAGGTGCCCAGCTGACGAACGGTGCGTTGGTCCCGAACAATCATCCTGGACTAGGACTTTCTCGCCATGCTTAAGCCTGATGATCGCGTTGCTATTTTGATGCACCAGGGCCTTAAGGGGGCCAAAGGTAAAACGGGCATTTCGCTGCTTCGCTACAGTCAAAATTCTATTGTGGCGGTGATTGATGAAGCGGCCGCGGGGGAGTCTGTTTTTACCCTGACAGGTATTGACCGGGATGTGCCGATTGTGTCTTCTATAAAAGCGGCACTGGCACTTAAGCCCACGGTGTTGGTGATTGGCTTGGCACCGTCTGGTGGTGTGTTGCCCGAGCCTTGGTATGCAGAGGTCAAGCAGGCTGTGAAAGCAGGCCTATCGGTGATGAATGGTTTGCATACCCAGATGAATCAGGATCCTGAGATTGCGCAGAGTCTGCGTCCTGGCCAATGGGTGTGGGACATGCGGCAGGAACCAGAGGGCTTGAACATTGGGGGTGGAAGAGCACGGTTACTGAAGTGCGATCGCGTTTTAACCGTCGGTACCGACATGGCCGTTGGCAAAATGTCTACCAGCATTGAACTGAATCGGGCTAGCCGCATTCGAGGCCTAAGGACAAAATTGATTGCGACGGGGCAAACTGGCCTGATGTTGGGTGAAGATGGCGTTGCCCTAGATGCTATTCGAGTTGATTATGCAGCGGGTGCCGTTGAGCAGAGCCTAATCCAACATGCACCGGGCCAAGATATTCTTTTCGTCGAGGGACAAGGCTCTTTGCTGAATCCTGGCTCTACGGCGACGTTGCCACTCATTCGAGGCACACAGCCGACCCATCTGGTCTTGGTTCACAAAGCAAATTTGGCCAATATTCAGCATTTCCCAGATTTTAAAATTCCACCGCTGAGCGAGGTTGTGCAGCTGTATGAATCGGTAGCTGCCGCAGGGGGGACGTTTTCGCCAGCTCGGGTGGTGGGAATTGCCTTGAATACGTTTGGGCTCCATGAAAAAGAGGCCCGCGAAGCCATTGCAGCCGTTTCACAAGAAACTGGGCTGACGTGTACTGATGTCGTACGTTTTGGCGCTGAGCCTCTACTTACTCGCATTGTTGACGAGCAGTAATTGATAAATTGTGACGTCTCTGTTGTGGCGTTTTTAAGGTCTGACGTATGAAGCGGTTACCCCTTAATATCTGTCGTAATCTCTACCTTTGCAGATGTGCCACTATGTTATGTAATTGATGTCATGTAATTGATTTAACGAGGCTTCTTTAAGCGGTAGGTAATACGGCCTTTTGTTAGGTCGTAAGGGGTGAGCTCTACCTTGACGCGATCGCCTGGCAGAATCTTGATATAGTTTCGTCTGATCTTGCCGGAGATGTGGGCAAGTACGTTGAACCCATTATCAAGGTCCACTCGAAACATTGCATTGGGGAGCGATTCTGTAATCGTTCCTTCCATTTCAATTAAATCTTGTTTAGACAATTAACCGTTCCTCTTTTGCTCGAATATGCTGCTGTTTCAAGCGTAGCAAATACTTGAAACAACACCGAATAAGAAATCCTACCACGCGCCAAAACACTCTAGCTTATTTGCTGGTTAGGTTACTTTTTCAGCTATGGATGGCTAATCATAAACAAAGGGACTGACTTGTTAAAGCCAGTCCCTTTGTTTATGTGTCTCGATTCTTATGTGCTGTGATTTCGGACGTGAACTGAGTCTTATTACATCACATGTCTTTTACGTCACAGGTCACCAGCTTTTGCAAGGCCTCACTGACAGTGGCCATTTCCTGATTGCCATTTACGGAAACAAGCTGTTCGCTTCCTGTATATAGTGCAATCAATGGTTCCGTTTGCTTTCGATAAACTTCCAGACGGTTGCGAATGACATCCTCTTTATCGTCATTGCGCCCCCGATCGAGCATACGAGTGACTAACACATCGTCAGGTACTTCTAAATTGATCACGATTTCGCAAGTTTGACCAATTTCTTCTAGGAGCTTGTTGAGAAACTCCGCTTGCTCCACGTTGCGGGGAAATCCATCTAGCAACCAGCCATTATTGGACGCATCATCCTCACCTAGGCGCTCACGAATCAAATCCAAAATCAGGTCGTCAGGCACTAGCTCGCCTGCGCTCATGTAACTTTCAGCTTTTTGCCCCAGCTCTGACTTGGCCTTAACAGCAGCCCTTAAAATATCGCCTGTCGAAATATGTGGAACATTACAGTTCTCTGAGAGCACTTTTGCTTGTGTGCCTTTGCCTGCGCCCGGGGGGCCTAGAAAAATAAGTCTTGTCATTAGCTTTTCACCATGCCTTCGTATCGCTGAGAGATAACGTAGGTTTGAATTTGTTTAGCGGTGTCAATCGCCACACCTACCAAAATCAGCAATGAGGTTGCCCCAAATCCCTGGAACGTTTGTACACGTGTTGCGCTCTCAACCAGGCTAGGTACTACTGCAACGAGTCCTAGGAAGATAGCACCTAAGAATGTCAGGCGATTCAATACCTTGGCAATGTAATCAGTGGTTGCTCGTCCGGGGCGAATGCCTGGGATACTAGCCCCCATTTTCTTGAGGTTACGAGACATGTCTTCAGGGTTCACGACCAACGATGCATAGAAGTAGCTGAAGAACACAATCATCACCAGGTACACCAGAATGTAGAGCGGAGACGTGGGTTGAAAGTTAGCCGTCATAAACCGGGCAAAAGATTCACTTGGAATATAGCTGACCAATGAGAACGGAATGATCAACATAGAAGAGGCAAAAATGATCGGCATAACGCCGCCTTGATTGAGCCTGAGGGGCAAGTAGTTGCTTTTTTCTAGGTATAGCTTGCGACCCACCTGACGCCTTGCCGAAACGATGGGAATGCGGCGGGTGCCTTCCTGTACAAATACAATGCCGACAATCGTTGCAATAAAGACGAGAAATAGGATAACAATGCCGCCGATAGTTCCTCGATCACCTGTTTGAGCCAAGTCAACAGTTTGACCAAGTACCCGAGGTAAGGACGAGACAATATTGAGGAAAATCAGCAGTGATGCTCCATTACCTAAGCCTCGCTCTGTAATAAGCTCACCGACCCACATGACGAACATGGAACCTGCGGTGAGGGCAAGAACGGTTTCTACAACGAAGGGGATACCAAAGTCGTAGGCATATGGCCTGAGCAAGAAGCAAGAGAGCATGGTGCTTTGCAAAATTGTCCAGCCAAAGGCCACGTAGCGAGTGACCTGCGAAATTTTGCGTCTACCGGCTTCGCCTTCGTTCTTTTGAAGGTCTTCTAATGCTGGGATTGCAGCTGTGAGCAGCTGCATAATAATCGACGCGTTAATGAACGGTAGGATGCCCAGGGCAAAAATGCCGACCAGGGACAAACCGCCGCCACCGATAATATCTAAAATGCCAAGCACGCCGCCACCTGCACCTGCTTGAATAGAAGCAGAAAATGCAGCTCTATCAATCCCAGGGACAGGGATGTATACACCCAATCTCACCAAGACCAAAAGGCCAACCGTAATCAATAAACGGCTGCGCAATCCAGCTGCCTGAGCCATTTGTAAAAATGTCTCCTGGGCACTGGGCGACTTGCCTTGACTCACAACCATATCTAAAAACCTCTTATTGCGCTTGACGCGCCGCTATAGCTATCCCAATTAAAAGCCTAATAAAAGGGCCTTACCTAATAATAAAGGGAGCAGGGAGCCCTGGTAAGGGTAGTGAGGTATAAATCACTTGCAACTTTTTGGAAAATCTTGCACTTAGTCAAGATCCTCAAAAAAGGCCAATGTCCAACCCAATTACCCTAGGACGCTCTCTGCTCCCACATTTCGACTAGTCGAATCAATAAATTAGCGTCTAGTCGAACCAAATAAACTGGCCTAAGCTCTAGAAAATAGGCTTAGACAATTTCGCAGCTACCACCGGCTGCTTCAATCTTTTCCTTCGCTGACTTTGTGAAAGCTGCGGCCTTGACGTTCAATGCTGTAGAGATCTCACCGTCTCCAAGCACTTTCAATGGTCCATCGTTAGAGGTGATAATACCGGCTTTCATTAAGGACTCCAAGGTCACTTCGCTTTTGGCCGGAAGATCCGCAAGACCCTTCACATTAATGACGGTGTAAACCTTTTGGTTGACAATCGTAAAGTGCTTCAGCTTAGGAATACGGCGGTAAAGTGGCATTTGGCCACCTTCAAAGCCAGGACGAGTACCACTACCGGAGCGAGACTTTTGGCCGCGCATACCAAAGCCACAACTTGCACCTTGACCTGCTGCAATACCACGACCTTTGCGCGTTTTACGCTTTTTAGAGCCCGCCTTGGGCTTTGCATCTTCTAATCTCATCTCCGGGAAGTCTCCTTGGGTTAGCTCGCTCACGACAGGCTACTAGGGCCGAACTCGTTTGCTAAAGCAGGGTTTGAATGTTTGTTTGAATGTTGGACAGATAACTAAATTAGCTATGCAGATAAGTGACCTAGGTGACCTAGGCGTAGAGCTTTTCAACAGGAATACCGCGCTCTTCAGCCACACTACCGAGCGTTCTTAATGATTCAAGCGCCTCAGCAGCTGCACGAGCATTGTTCAAAGGGTTGTCAGAACCCAATTGTTTCGCCAAGATATTGCGAATACCAGCAAGTTCTAGCACGATTCTGACAGCACCACCGGCAATTACACCAGTACCAGGGGCAGCAGGACGCATGAAGACTCTCGCGCCACCCGCTCGGCCAGTTGTGGGGTGAGGAATAGAGTAAGCCTTGTTCAAAGGCACTTCAACGAGATGCTTTTTGCCGTCAGCAACGCCTTTTTTCACCGCGCCGATAACGTCACTTGCTTTACCTACGCCTACGCCAACTTGGCCCTTTTCATTGCCGACCACAACGATGGCGCGGAAGCTCAGCTTTTTACCACCTTTGACTACTTTAGTCACACGGCGAATTTGAACGACACGCTCTTGCCATTCAGAATCTTTTTCCCGGTTCTTATTTCTCTTCTTGTTACGATCTCTGTTGTCTGCCATGGTTTCAAACCTTAAGATGTACGCGCTTGTGATACTGCCTTACGGCCTTTGGTAATTTGGCCTCTGGTAATTTGACCTCTGGGCCTAAATATGAATCGACCTGTAAAGGCAGCGCATAAAACCATCGCCGCCTTTTTAGACTTGTTGCCTTGCCGAGAATGATAAGACGCTTTAGAGTTCAGGTTAGAGCTCAGGTGCTTAGAACTTCAGTCCTGCTTCACGGGCTGCGTCCGCTAAAGCGGCTACTCGACCGTGATAGAGCTTGCCGCCTCGATCAAAGACAACTTGAGAGATGTCTTTTTTCAGTGCGCGTTCTGCAATGAGTTTGCCAACGGCTGCTGCTGCTTCAGATGTAGCGCCCGTTTTTACACCGGCATCCTTATCTAAAGTAGAGGCTGCTGCTAAAGTCTTATGCTCGCTGTCATCAATGACCTGGGCATAAATGTGATTGTTTGAACGGAAAATAGCTAGTCTAGGCCGTTCATTGCTGCCTTTGACCCGACGGCGAACGCGCGAGTGGCGGCGGCGGGTAGATTCTCTACGAGTTGCTTTCATAATCTTACTTTTTAAGGCTTACATACCTATTTGCCTGTTCTACTTGCCTGCTTTTCCGGCCTTACGTCTGACTTGCTCACCAGAATAGCGAACACCTTTTCCTTTGTAGGGCTCAGGAGGACGCGCCGCACGGATGGTCGCAGCGGTGTTACCCACGACTGCTTTGTCGATGCCACTGATGGTGACATTAGTATTGCCTTCTACTGCAAACTTAATGCCCTCAGGCGGATCAAATTCTACAGGGTGGCTATAGCCCAATGCCATAACGAGCTTTTGACCCTTAAGTGAGGCCCTATAACCTACACCCTGAATCTCCAGCTTTTTCTGATAACCGTTAGCAACGCCTTCTACCATGTTGGCAATCAGCGTACGCACTAAACCGTGGCGCTGTCGGGCATTGCGAGACTCGTCTCGACGAGTGACAACGATTGTTTCACCTTCTTGTTCAAAGGCAATTTCGGCCGGGAACTTTTGGGAGAGTTCACCCTTAGAGCCTTTGACGGTTACAGTCTGCCCGCTGATAGTGACGGTAACGCCCTTCGGTACGGGTACAGGCTGTTTGCCAATTCTAGACATTTCTTTCGGCCTCCTTTATGGCCTGCATAGACGGACGAGTAACTTAAGTGAGTCTTGAGTAGTTAAGGCGGTAAGCCTGGCAGACTCGGATAATTTAAGTGCTAGCGATCATATGGATTGAGTCAGGGCTGCAAGTCGCAACTGACCAAATCTAGTAGATGTAGCAAAGAACCTCTCCGCCAATACCTTGGCGACGTGCATCACGGTCAGTCATGACGCCGCTGGAGGTCGAAATGATAGCAATGCCAATGCCACCGAGCACCCTAGGCAGTTCTTTGCGGTTGGAGTACACTCGCAAACCTGGCTTGCTAACGCGAGTTAGGTTGCTAATAATGGGCTGACGCTGCTTACCTTTGTACTTCAAGGTAATTTTGATTTTGCGCTCGATGCCTTCACCAATATCTTCAGTCTCTGCGACAAAGCCTTCTTCTTTGAGAACGTTGGCAATGTTGCGAGTCATTTTGGTCGATGGGATATCGACGGTTTGGTGATGCGCAAGGTTAGCATTCCGAATGCGCGTCAGCATATCTGAAATTGTGTCGTTAGACGCCATAATCCTTTTGTTTGCTAGTTGCCTCAGTTATCTCGGAAGGGCATGCCCAATTCCTTCAGAAGGGCTCGGCCTTCTTCATCGGAGTTCGCCGTGGTGACAATGGTGATGTCCATACCGCGAATTTGGTCAACGCTGTCGTAATCCACCTCTGGGAAAATTAGCTGCTCTCGCAGACCCAGTGTGTAGTTGCCTCGGCCATCAAAGCTGCGGGGGCTAACGCCTCTAAAGTCTCTGATGCGGGGCAAGGTTAAATTAATTAGGCGGTTCGCGAAAGCGTACATACGGTCTGAACGAAGCGTCACTTTGACGCCGACCGGCATACCTTCGCGAATCTTAAAGCCTGCGATCGCCTTTTTGGCTCTCGTGACCACGGGACGTTGCCCGGTGATGACTGCCAGTTCGCTGATAGATGATTCAAGCGCTTTGGCATTGTTAGAAGCTTCTCCTAGACCACGGTTAACCGTGACTTTGGTGAGCTTAGGAATTTGGTGAGGGTTAGTGTATCCAAACTCTTCTTTGAGCTTGGGCACTACTTTCTCTAGGTAAAGTGTTTTGAGTGAGTCGGTCATTGTATCCTCTGAGAAAATCCCTGGGCTTTGTCAGGGCATTTAAGTTGAACGATGTATCAATTGTCTAGATGTTAATTATCTAGAATCTCTCCGGTCTTCTTCAGCACGCGAACTTTACGACCATCTTCAGTCATGGTGTGAGCTACGCGGCTCGCTACCTTTTGCTTTGTGGAGTAGAGCATCACATTGGAGCTGTGAATGGGAAACTCTTTCGTTAAAATCTGACCCGATTCCCCTTCTGACTGGGGCTTCACATGCTTTGTTCGCATATTGACGCCTTGCACAATAACCTGGGACTTTTTGGAACTGATGGCGACCACTTCACCAACTTTTCCTTTGTCTTTTCCGGCTATCACCTGAACGGTGTCTCCTTTTCTGACATGCATCTTTTGACGCATGACTTCTTTTTGCTTGCGCATGATTTAGAGAACCTCCGGCGCTAGGGAAACAATTTTGGTAAAGCTCTTATCGCGTAGCTCACGAGCGACCGGACCAAATACCCGAGTCCCTTTGGGATTACCATCGGGCGTAATGAGTACCGCTGCATTGTCATCAAAACGAATGCTCATGCCACTGCTACGACGAATGCCCTTACGGGTACGGACCACAACGGCCTTGACCACATCGGACTTTTTAACACCCATATTCGGAAGGGCATCTTTAACAACAGCTACAATGACATCGCCAACACCGGCGTACTGCTTGCGGCCACCGAGAACGCGGATGCACATGAGCTTACGTGCTCCGCTGTTGTCAGCTACGTTTAAGTAAGTTTCTTGCTGAATCACTGATCTAAATCCTCACCTTATATCTCAGAAGAACTGAGGATGTCAGCGACAGTCCATCGCTTCGTTTTGCTCAAGGGACGGGTTTCGCTAATCTTGACGCGATCGCCCGTCTTACACTTGTTGTCCTCATCGTGCACCTTATAGCGCTGGGTTCGCACCATAATTTTGTCGTACTTCTTGTGCTTGACGCGGGTTTCCACGGCGACAACCACTGTCTTATCCATTTTGTCACTGACCACTTGGCCAATTCGCTCTTTTGTTGCCATAGTTTTTCCTTAAGCCTCCTCTGCCGCGTTGGCTTCTGTTCCTTTTTTGGAGCCATATTTCGGATTAGCTTCTAACTCTCGCTCACGTAAGATTGTCATGAGCTGAGCTAGTTTTCGACGGGTGTGACGAAACTCGTGGAAGCCGCTTTCCATTTGGCGCGTTGCTTTTTTGAAGCGGAGGTCGAACAAATCACGCTTGATCTTGGCAATCTCTGCGGTAATCTCGTCGTCGCTCAATTCGCGTAAGTCTTTTGCTTTTGATAATGCCATCGATGTTTAGCCCTCCTCAGTGTCTTTCGCGATGAACTTAGTTTTGAAAGGAAGCTTGAATGACGCTAAGCGCATAGCTTCTCTTGCAACTTCTTCCGAAACACCAGCAATTTCAAAGACAATCCGGCCAGGCTTAATGACCGCAACCCAGAACTCAGGGTTACCTTTACCAGAACCCATGCGGGTTTCTGCGGCACGCATTGTCACTGATTTGTCAGGGAACACCCGAATCCAAATTTTTCCGCCACGTCTGATGTAGCGGGTCATGGCGCGTCGGGCAGCCTCAATTTGCCGGGAGGTCATCCAGCAGCATTCGGTGGCCTGAAGGGCAAATTGACCAAAATTGATCTCATTGCCTCGGTGGGCCATGCCGCGCATCCGACCGCGATGCTGCTTTCTAAATTTCGTTCTTCTTGGGCTTAACATGATGGATCACACTGGGAATAGCGGTGGGAAATGGCTGAAAGCCGTTCCCTCTTACGAGTAGTTCTGGTCGAAAGTTCTGCCGAATTAGCCGGTGACTTGGCTTATGAATCGGGCTTATGAATCGTTGGAGCGGTCGTCGAACTTTTGGCGACGACGAGGCTGGCGACGAGGCTGAGACTTGGTGTCTTCAGTCTGGTTTTCTTGGCCTGGAATGACTTCACCTTTGAACACCCAGGTTTTAACACCTAGAATTCCGTAGGTGGTTTGAGCAGTGCGATAGGCATAATCGATGTTGGCCCGCAAGGTGTGTAGCGGTACTCGGCCTTCGCGTGTCCATTCAGTTCGAGCAATTTCTGCACCGTTTAGACGACCGCTGACCTGAATTTTGATACCTTCGACGCCGGCCCGCTGAGCCCGTTGGATCGCTTGTCGAACCACACGCCGGAAAGAAACACGTCTCTCTAGCTGCTGGGTGATGTACTCACAAATGAGGCCAGCATCAGCATCCACTCTGGCAACTTCGACAACATTGATGCGGATTTGGCGAGTGTCATCTTTAATTTTTTTCTGTAAACCGACTCGCAGCGCTTCGATACCTGCACCGCCGCGACCCACTACTACGCCGGGGCGAGCAGTGCGAACTTCTAGATCAATTTGATCGGCTTTGCGTTCAATGTGAACGTCGGAAATACCTGCATTGGCAAGGTTCTTCTCAACGTACTTGCGGATCTCATGATCCTCTTGAAGCAGTTCTGGGTAACGGTTTTTGTCGGCATACCAGCGGGAGCGATGCTCCTGGGTGATGCCAAGACGAAGACCGATGGGGTGAATCTTCTGTCCCACTGATGTACTCCTTAGAAAACGTTAAATAAATGGACGAAAGGTTTGAAGTGGCGTTGCTATAAAGCTGGCTGGTGAAGCCTGAGATTAAGCTTCAGTTCCGGGGGCTACCGCGATCGCAATATGACAAGTCGGCTTGCGTATCTGATAAGCACGACCTTGGGCGCGAGGCCTAAAACGCTTTAGTACCGGACCCTGGTCAGCGTAAGCCTCACTGATATAGAGAGTTACGGGATCAAGACCGTTGTTGTTCTCGGCATTGGCAACCGCAGAACGCAAAACTTTCAGAATGGGCTCACAGGCCTTGTAGGGCATGAATTCCAACATAATTAAAGCTTCGCGGTAAGAACGACCACGAATTTGGTCAAGAACGCGGCGCACCTTAAAAGGAGACATACGAACGAACTTTGCCGTTGCTTTTACTTGTGATTCTGAATCGATATCAATCATTTATTTTCTTACTCCTTAGCGCCGTGCTTTTTTGTCGCTTTTAGCATGGCCTCGGAAAGTCCGAGTGGGTGCAAACTCGCCTAGCTTGTGGCCGACCATCTGCTCATTTATGAATACCGGTACGTGCTGACGACCGTTGTGAACGGCGACCGTGTGACCGATGAACTGAGGAATGATAGTAGAAGCACGAGACCAAGTCTTGATGACCTGTTTTTCGTTCTTCGCATTCAGCTTTTCAATTTTGGTGAGAAGGTGATCCGCCACGAAGGGCCCCTTCTTTAGGGAACGAGACATGCTATTAACCTAGAAAACTGACAAAGAAAATTATGGTTGGTTTGACGCTTACGCGTTACGACCGCCACGACCGCGCTTGGAAGACCGACGACGACGACGCACGATAAGTGAATCACTGCCTTTTTTCTTCTTACGGGTTTTGTAACCCAAAGCTGGCTTACCCCAAGGTGTTACAGGGCCGCTGCGACCAATAGGCGCGCGACCTTCACCACCACCGTGTGGGTGGTCAACCGGGTTCATCACACTACCACGAACTTCAGGGCGACGACCGGACCAACGTGTGCGGCCCGCTTTACCCAAAGTTAAGTTGCGGTGCTCCACGTTGCCGACTTGACCAATCGTGGCATAACACTCACGGCGAACCATGCGAACTTCACTAGAAGGTAGCTTGAGGGTGACGTAACCCCCTTCTTTGGCAACGAGCTGTGCACCCGCACCTGCTGCTCGAACCATCTGGCCACCTCTGCCAGGGACCAGTTCAACGTTGTGAACGGTAGTACCTAAAGGAATGCGATGTAGTGGCAGGGCATTACCCACTTCGTAAGGCGCGTCTTCACCAGAAATAATCGTGGTGCCGACTTCTAAACCAACGGGGTGGAGGATGTAGCGCTTTTCACCGTCTGCATAGTGCAGCAAGGAAATGCGAGCGTTGCGGTTGGGGTCGTATTCAACCGTTGCGACCTTGGCCGGGATGTTGTGCTTGTTGCGTCTGAAATCGATTTCACGGTATAGCCGCTTGTGACCACCGCCACGATGACGGCAGGTGATAACACCTCGGTTGTTACGGCCTTTCGGACGGTGAACCGAGTACGTTAAAGACTTCTCAGGCTTATCTGTCGTGATTTCAGCAAAGTCTGAAACGGTACGCTCACGAGAGCCTGGTGTTAGTGGTCGATAGGAGCGAATGCCCATGGCTAATACTTGTCGCTGGTTAGTACGTCGTTTGTTTACTGCTGTCTTAGTAGGCTCATCAAGGCCCTCAGGCGTTTACGCCTCTTTTACACGTCTGGGAAGAGCGTGATGGAATCGTCTGGAGCTAGGGTGACAACGGCGCGCTTATAAGCTGCTCTGTGTCCGATAAACTGGCCTACCCGTCGCTTTTTACGAGGAGGGTTTTGGGTGCTGATGCCAGTTACTGTGACATCGAATAGCTTTTCAATCGCTTCTTTGATTTGCGGCTTTGTTGCCTTGGGTGCAACTTCAAAGGTGTATTGATTATTCTCTAGGGCGATAGTGGCCTTCTCTGTGATCAGTGGTTTCCGAATAATGTCGGGTAACTCATGCTCTGCAAATCGTTTACTCACCGTATACCTCCTGAATCTTTTCGATGGCGGACTCTGTGACTACGATTGCATCGGCGTGCAGAAGGTCGTAGATGTTGAGATTCGTCGCACAGATGTGCTTCACATTGGCAATATTGCGCACCGAGCGGTGAAGGTTTTCACCTTTTTCAACGGTGATGAGCAAAATCTTTGAGGCAGTATCAACACCCCAGCGCTCCATTGCTGCGACCATTTCTTTGGTCTTGGGTTGAGTGAGTTCGCTGTCAAAATCCTTGACGACGACGATGCTCTTCGCACAGCCTTGAAACGCGGTGCGAAGAGCCAGACGGCGCTCCTTGCGGTTCATCTTAGTCGTGTAGTCGCGGGGCTTAGGCCCAAAGATGACACCACCACCACGCCACAATGGAGAACGGATAGAGCCCGCTCTGGCTCGGCCTGTGCCTTTTTGTCTCCAAGGCTTACGACCACCGCCACGCACTTCAGCGCGAGTTTTGGAAGATGCCGTGCCTTGACGACCGTTGTTTATCTGGCGTACGAGCGCTCTATGAACGATGTGCGCTGCATTTTCTTCGTTGGCAACTTTGAGGTCTACCGTGGCAGTTCCTGCCTCTTTCCCCTGCCAATCCTTAATTTTGCAATCAACCATGATTTTCCTTCTTGCCTACTGCCTGAAAATATCTATCGGGACAGTTATGAACTAGTAACTAACCAAATGCTGTCTAAATAATATTTATCGGCTATTGCTGCCCGACGATGGTTGCAGGCGTAATGCTAAGCACTGAACCGCGCTTGCCAGGAACGCCACCTTTAACGAGGAGCAAGTTGCGCTCGGTATCTACTCTGACAACCGTCAGTTTGCGAACGGTAACTTTCTTGCCACCCATCTGACCGGCCATCTTTTTACCGGGGTATACGCGGCCAGGTGTTGTACCAGGTCCGATAGAACCAGGCTGCTTGTGGTTCTTGGAACCGTGAGACATGGGGCCTCGACGGAAGTTGTTTCGTTTTTGGTTGCCCGCGAACCCTTTACCAATGCTAGTGCCGCTGACGTCAATGAGTTGACCTGCTTCGAATCGATCCGCCGCAAGTGCCTGACCAATTTCAAAGGCGTCATCTTTGTCAGTGGTTCTGTATTCGCGTAAGTGACGTACCGGTGTAGAACCAGATTTTTTGAGGTGGCCAAGCTTAGGACGGTTAAGTGCCTTTTCCTTGACGTCGCCATAGCCGATCTGTACAGACGAGTAGCCGTCTGTCTCTTTTGTCTTTACCTGCGTAACTGTGCAGGGGCCAGCCTGAATGACGGTCACTGGAATTGCATTGCCAGTTTCGTCAAACACCTGGGTCATACCAAGTTTGGTCCCAAGAATCCCAACAGACACTAATCTCGACTCCGCTTCATAACGCGCCCTGGAAACCAACGACCGTGCACTAAAACGTACAAAGGGCCATCTACTCGCAGGGCTCTGGCATACGCCAGTTGGACATACCAGCTAGTCGCAAGACCACCCACCACACTACGCTCAGAGCCAGTTAAAACCCCGGACATAGCAATCGGCAAAGTTCTTAATCTTGCTTAGCCACACTGGAAATCAATCGATAAGGAAACTTTGCAGTGGACTCAACCGAGCGCTTGAAAATAAGCGCGATTGGGAGTCACAGTGCGCCCTATCTTTTCGCCTCAGACTTGGAGGAGAAGTACCTCAGAGAATCCTTTGTACCCGCAACCTATCGGACACAGTTGCTAAAAAATACAAATTTCTCTGTAAAAAGCAGCTTTCCTCTAGTATCTGTTTTTCGGCGACAGCTTATAACTATACACGCTTTTTGATGCGTGTACATGTTTTTTAGAAGTAAATTTCGCTATGAAAGATTCTTCTTAAAGCCGGCTTGCGCTAAAGCGCTCAGCGCAGCTTTTCTAAGCGACTTGTATTGTACCCCAACTAATGCATTGAAAATTACCAAAGTTCTCGCTAAATGTTCAGGGCAGTTTTGTGCAGGGCTTCTATCGGGGACTAAAACAGGTCGCAAGGTCGATTTTCTAGAGCTGGATTTATGGAGTAGGATATTTGTGTCTAATACGTTGACTATCCTATGGCGCTGCTCGCATTTAATAAATTCACTCGTGACCTCGAACAAGCTGGTGCGCTTGGTGTTCGGATGCCATTAGAAGGTGGACATGAGGGGCGCTATCGTCGGCGTGTACGGTCGGCTGGATATGAGTGTGCTCATATGTCGGCACGTGGCTTAGGTGATTTGGCTGCGTATTTGTTGGATGTCCATGGTGTCAGGCCACCTCACCTGGGTAAGAAAAATATGGATGCTTCGGCGACGGGCGATCGCTACTTTGTTCCGCCCATCGTTAGCTACCGTTTAGAGGCGCTCTCTCCCAAGTCGAAGGGGCTTTTACTTTGGTTGATTGAAGGGCATCTCCTCTCTAGCCGGGAAATTGAATTTTTGACGACACTGCCGAGTATTGAGCCACGAGTAAAGGTGGTGGTAGAAGTCGGTGGAGAGCGCACCTTTACCTGGTTCCCGCTGAAAGAAGCGATTGCGGCCTAACTATCCACGCTTAATCATCCAAACTAGAAATTTTGAAAACTCAAAGCACCCCGCTTGACTCACTCCACTTAGGGCAGTGGTTCAAGCTAATTTGTGGTGCCAGCTACCAGGCTTTGCCAGCAGTTCGGAATTTGACTTTGGCGTATGCCTTAGCCGGTGCTGATTGTATTGATGTGGCGGCTGATTTGGCTGTGGTGAAAGCGGCTAAGGAAGGTCTATCTGTGGCTGAAAAACTAGCCGAGATTGATGCTAGGGCTTCTGACTATACTCGGCCTTGGCTCATGGTGAGTATGAGTGCGGGAGAAGATCCGCATTTTCGTAAAGCCTGGTTTGACCCAGCCATTTGTCCGCCAGATTGTCCACGACCTTGTGAGCACATCTGCCCGGCTGATGCGATTGATGAGTCTGGGGTGATTCGCGATCGCTGCTACGGCTGCGGTCGATGCTTGCCTGTGTGTCCATTAGGATTAGTTGAGGCACGATCGTATCCCACTACGTTAGATGCTGTTGCCCAACAGGTCATCTTGGATGTAGATGCCCTGGAAATTCATACCCAGGTCGGGCAACTCGACGCGTTTGAAACGCTATGGCGGACTGTAACCCCGTGGATTTCTCATCTAAAGTTGATATCTATTAGCTGCCCAGATGGGCCGGAGCTGATTGCGTATCTAAAAGCCTTGAAATCGATTATGACGGTGGACTCGAAAGACTCCTCCACAAGTTTGCCTCTTGTAATGTGGCAGACAGACGGCAGACCCATGAGTGGAGATATTGGAAAAGGTACAACGCATGCCTCTATTCGATTGGCACAAAAGGTACTGGCTTCAAATATTGAGGGATA
>JBCDAG010000023.1:0-32488 GCA_039186165.1 Cyanobacteria bacterium P01_F01_bin.53 | reverse complement strand
GTTGAGCAGAATCTCACTCGGATGGATAATGAGTTTTATCATGAGTCACACTATCAGGCTGGTTTGGTTATTAGCCTGAATCTACTATGGTGTGGCTCTTTCCTTCAATTACAGTCTATTTTTGCCAGACTCCAGGATGTATAAGAGGATCCACTTTCAGGATCGTCCGATAGATGCAATATTGATCACGGCTATAGATGTTAATATCCATTGCCTGAAGGCCTTCCTATCTAATTTAGGGTCTTAAATGCTTATAGCCAATGCGTACAGTCTACTGATAGGCATCGCCATACGGCACTACATGAGCCTATCGAGACTGTTACCGCTACCTAATTTACCGCCGATACCCTCTATGCCACCTTTGCCCATGATTTTGGCCATGATTTTGGGGCTACGCCCATGATTGAAGTTGATCAGCTCACTAAAAACTACGGGTCTACTGCGGCGATTAAGGAGGTGTCCTTCAGGGTAGAACCGGGTGAAATTTTAGGTTTTTTAGGTCCGAATGGTGCCGGTAAAACAACGACTATGCGGATTTTGACAGGATATTTGCCTGCGACAGGGGGAACCGCTCGGGTCGCGGGAAAAGATGTGCATGCCGATTCGATGGCGGTCCGTCAAAGTATTGGCTATTTACCAGAGACGCCACCGCTATATCCAGAGATGACGGTGGAAGGGTTTTTACATTTTGTGGCCCGGATTAAAGGGGTCCCGGCAGGTGATTTGGGCAGTAAGGTGACCACGGCGATCGCCCGCTGTAATCTGCAAGAAAAGCGCGGTGTGATTATTCGCAAGCTCTCGAAAGGTTTTCGTCAGCGGGTCGGCATTGCCCAGGCGATTGTGCATAATCCACCGGTAATTGTGCTCGACGAACCCACAGTGGGCTTAGACCCTCGGCAAATTATTGAGGTTCGCAACTTAATCAAGAGTTTGGCGGGCGAACACACGATCATTTTATCGACGCATATTTTGCCCGAGGTGAGTGCGACGTGCGATCGCATCACGATTATCAACCGAGGCGAAATCGTTGCGACCGATAGCCCCGAACACTTAGTCACACGTTTAAACAGTCAAGGTGGCTATTCGGTAGAACTTAAGGGCACAGCCTATAGCGGTTTGTCCACTTTAAAAGCGGTGCCCGGGGTGGTGGATGTTGTACCGATTCCCACTGAAGATTTGCCCGACGGGCATTTACGCTTTCAGGTCACCACCGGAGAAGAGGATATTGGCAGTGCGATCGCCCAAGCAGTCGTGAGTGAAGGCCTGGGCCTCTTCGAACTGAACCGCAACCGCGCCAGCCTCGAAGATGTGTTTATCAATCTGACCATGCAGGATGTCTCGACCGCTGACACCAATACATCTGACGCGAATGCTAAGGATAGATCCGAACAGGCAGAGGACAGCGAAAAACTAGAAGAGGCAACAAATCAGGCAGAATCGACAGCGGATGACGCCACAGTGACAGAAGCGTCGTCTAGCGATAAAAACACCGCTGAACAAGAAGCTGCAACAGAAGCCAAGGCTGAAGAAGCCAAACCTGAAGAAGGCACTGGGGATGAGGGCGAATGAAAATCTTACTGAACAATTTGCTGGCAATTTATCGACGGGAATTGCAAAGTTACTTCACCTCACCGCTAGCCTATGTGATCGCAGTGGTTTTCTGGCTAATTGGCGGCTTGTTTTTGGTGACGCTGCTGCTCTCGCCCAATGGCCTGATTGCTCAAGTAAGTGCGGCTGAGCAAGTGGGCGCAGGACCACAGGCCATTGATGTACCCTACGAATTTTTGAAGATCTATCTGAATCTATTAGGTTCGCTGTCTATGTTTGTGTTGCCCATGCTTTCTATGGGGCTCTATGCCGAAGAGCGCAAACAAGGCACCTTAGAACTACTTGCCACATCGCCTGTCACCAACTGGGTCGTGGCTCTGGGCAAGTTGCTAGGCGTGGTGACATTTTTTAGTGCCATGCTACTGCCGCTGTTTATTGCTGAGGCGGTGGCCTTTGCCTCAAGTGAGCCCGCTTTTCCCATTGTGGTGCTGCTGCTGGGTCACTTTGGGTTACTCCTTATGGGTGCTAGCGTGCTGGCCCTTGGCATGTTCATTTCGTCACTCTCAGATAGTACGGTGCTAGCGGCGATTATGACCTTTGGACTCGTGCTGTTGCTGTGGATAATTGATGCGATCGCGCAAGTCTCTGGTCCCGTTGGCGATGCCCTCAAACATCTCTCCCTCCTCACCCATTTCACCGACTTTACTCAGGGCATATTCGACACCAGCGGTTTGATATTGTTCTTAAGCTATATCGTTCTTGGCATTTTCTTAACGGCACAATCGATCGATACGCTGCGTTTCCAACGCTCCTAATTTCAGCACTCCTAGTGCTGCTGAGCTTGGTAACCATCACCAGGCCTTCTAACCCATTTATGTTTTTTGAGCAGATGCTTTTTCTGCCAGCCCCCTTTTTCCTTGCGTATGCTCTGCATCCTTAGGTTCCGTCCATGAAAAACTCTAAAACGCTTTTGAAATATGCAGTTTGGCCAGGGTTATCACTCTTAAGTGCTGGCTTAGTCGTGGGTCTCCTCAATGGGTGGACGGTGATCGCGGTCGCTTTGCTGGTAATTGGGGCGCTGTTAATAGTAGCCAGCATTGCATCCGGTGACTATGTGGGCTTTTGGAAACGCCGGTCAACTCGGGCTGGAACCAATGCCCTGGTATCAGTGATATCCGTGGTGGTGATTTTAGGACTGATTAACTTTTTAGGCGTGCGCTACGACAGTCGCACAGACCTAACTGAGGGCCAGCTGTTGACTCTTTCTCCTGCATCTCAGCAGGTGGTAGAAAACCTTGTCTCACCCACCGAAGTCCTCATTTTTGATGCCATTCCTAACCCTGTCGATCAGCAACTCTTGGAAAATTATCGGCGTTTCAACGGTGACTTTACCTATCGCTATGTGGATCCTTTTGCTGATCCACAGCTCGCCCAGCAAATGGGTGTGGAAACAGGGGGCGAGGTGTTTGTACAGTCAGAAGAACGCACACTTTTAGTCCAGCGGGTGAACCAACAAGAGTCCCTGACAGAGAGACAACTGACCAACAAACTGGCGCAGCTCAGCCAGGACAATGTGGCAGTGGTGTATTTCCTGCAAGGCCATGGTGAGTATGCAATTGATGGTTCTAAGGCAGGATTTTTTGAGGCGGCAACGCGCCTGCAAGACCAAAATTATACTGTGGCTCCCCTCAACTTAGCCGATACGGGCACGGTACCACCGGACGCCGATGTGTTGATTATCGCCGGGGCTCAAAAAGAACTCTTTGAAAAAGAAATTATTGCCGTTCGCAACTATTTAGAAGGCGGCGGCAGCGCCCTAATACTCATCGACCCCCAAGCAAAAACGGGACTAGAAATATTGATGAGCCAATGGGGCGTCGTCCCCGAGGAAACGCTTGTCATCGATACCTCAGGCGGTGGTCAGCTCGTTGGCCTTGGCCCAGCGGCCCCGCTCGTCACCGACTATGGCGATCATCCCATCACCGAAGCGTTTGAAAATGGCCGCTCTTTCTATCCGGTCTCTCGACCCTTACAAATTCGGGAAGTAGATACGGTAGAAGAAACGCCACTGCTATTCACCAATCAAAGCAGCCATGCCCAACCGATGAAAGAAGGCGAGCTATCGGTAGATCCAAACAAACCACCTGAAGGCCCTTTTTCATTAGGCGTGGCCCTTTCTCGACCGGCAGTCGCGGCTGAGAGTAACGAAAAGGCAACCGCAGAAAAAACCGCTACTGAAGAGACGGCCAATGAAGATCAAGCAGACAATGAGCCATCACCCGAAGACACGGAATCTGCTGAGCCTGCTGAAACAGAGGCAGTTTCAGAACTCCAAGAAAGTCGGATGGTAATCATTGGGAACTCCAGCTTTGCCACTGACGGTTTATTTAGCCAGCAGCTCAACGGCGATGTGTTCCTCAATTCCGTGACTTGGTTGAGCAAAGTCGATAATCCCGTCCTCTCGATTCAACCCAAAGAAGCAACAAACCGACGATTCAACCTGTCTGTACGCCAGCAGGTGTTACTCACCCTGTTGTCTTTAGTGGTCTTCCCACTGTTGGGCATTATTGGCTCTGGAACTTTATGGGCGCGGCGACGCTAAGGAGGGCTCACGACGATGCTAAACCGTGGAACACTTTTGTTATTGATGGGTGCGATCGTGCTTGGGGGTGGTGTTCTCTTGCTCGAACACTTTCAAGGAGAAAATGCTAATCAAGCCACACAAAATGCTTCAACAGCAGCCAACAACATTGCGGAAGGCGATGGAGAACGCCTCTTCTCTTTTCCAGAAGAAGATATTGAAAGTTTTGTTGTAAACCGTGGCACAGATACTGTTTCCTTTGAAAAACAGGAGAACGAAACCTGGGAAATGACAACACCTGAGCCAGGTATAGCTGAAGGCGGTGCCATTGCCTTTCTGCTCAGCCAACTCACCAATCCTGCCTTAAAAACGCTCACAATCGAATCAGGCAATGAGCTTGCAAACTTTGGCCTAGCCGAGCCCAATACCACCGTTGATTTAGTCGCTGCTGGCAAGCCGTATCAGGTCATGCTCGGTGACAGCGACTTCTCCGGTGACAAACGATATGTCCGAGTCGTTGATGGAAGGGAAACCACTGATAGTCAAGCAGGTTCAGAGGGCCAAAACACGGATACCCCAGACCCTATAAAAGTTCACGTGGTGTCAGGAAGCATCGTTAACGCGGTGAATCGACCTACCGCTGAGTGGTTAATAGCTACCGAGGAGAATCCGTCAGCAGAAAATGGTTCTCAAACTGAGACCACCGACAACTCTGAAACTGACGCTAAGACGCCTCCCTGAGTAAAAACAATTCTCTACGGTCAGGCGACTCGAACAAATCTTGCGTCTCTTCCGACCCACTCAAAATAGAGCCATTAGACACTTGAATAATGCCAATCACGAGAAGCATAAGCAATGTTACAAGAAAACCAGTTGTGTAAGGTAACTTAGGGATTTCGTCTTTTGCTGCACGCTCTCTCATTTTTTTTTGGTCTTCGTTTTCAGCGAACTCGTAGCCACAATTTAAACAGTGATAGTGAATAGACTCATCCATAGTGGGGGCGCTATCGACCATGCATCGCTTGGGTTCAAGTTGGACAGTTGTACAGGTATTAATGATATTTTTTGCTTTGCATTGAGGACAGGCCCACTTACTTTTAATGGTGTCAACTAATAAGGTGGTAGATGTCATAGCTTTATGCCCAAAAGTGACTAAACAGGAAGGCAAGATGTGGACATTATTTCAGTACGATCAACAACTAAATGTTTGATTTCATACAATAAATATCCTGGCAATAAGTGAATACGCTTAAGGCATTATTCTACTAAGGTAGCAATATCCCCTAGTAATCACCTCCGTAAACCATCCTTTCTATATAAAAGTCAGGCAAAGTTAGCAAAATTACGCATTTACTCGTAAAAAAGGTGCCAGCAAGTCTTGGGCTTGCTGGCACCTTTTGCATGGCCTATAGCTTTGAAATTAAGATGTGAGAAGCCTCTACCTCAACGGCTCAACGAAACAAGCGCTTTAACCCACATGAATGAGGCTCCAAAGCGTAACCAAATTGATTACACCAAAAATGATCATGAGTCCTGCGGGCATGAACTTGCGTGTTTTGGCAAAACGAATAATAAAAACAACAATCAGCAGCAAACTGACAATACCGGAAATAAGAGGACCTAAGGCATTGCCCCCAAAGAGTAAGTAAGCTGCAATCAGTAACAGGAGGCCGCTGATAAACCCTGACATGAGAGACATTTGGCTACCGGCTTGCTTATAGCCAATAGCACCACCCACAATGGCCAGAATACCAAAAATTAAAGTTGTGATTGAAGGCAAATTGCTCATGTTATTCCCGAGGTTCTTATAGAACTCATTCCGCTATAGACAAGATCATAGTTGAATGACTCAGGGGATGAACCCTTTGCAAAATGACTTAATCTTGCGGGGAGCAGATCTGACAGGAACGAGCAGGACATTCGTAGCAGATTACTTATTTCGCTGTACCTGGCGGCGAGTACGAACCCACTCTACTTGAGGCTCAGTAATAAACTTGAGATAGACCGGAATTTTCCACAAAATATAGAGCGGCACACTCAACAGCGTCTTTAAAGCCAGATCCGATTGGGCGAAGCGAGCCCACGCAGACACAACAGCAGTAATTAGACCAAAACCTGCCCCATAACAAATCCAAGCAGGCAACCAGAATCCGCTTAGCCATGAAGCCAGCGTCATCAGTGTGCTGATGCCAGCCCACAGCGCAACCAATAAAGACAGGGGTGGAATCAGAAGATCCAAACCCGTCGCAAACAAATCAAAACGGCCTTGGATCAGCGCCTTAGAAAATAGCTGGGGACAGTAGCGAGAAATCAGCTGAAGATGACCATGCTCCCAGCGTGTACGCTGTGTTTTTGCCGCTTCATCATTCGGAGGCAATGGCCCAACCACCGTTACACCAGAACAAAGCAACGGTGGCTTACCGGCAATCGCCAAGTCAAACCCCAGTTTCATATCTTCAACAATTGAGCTACTCGCCAGATCAATCGTCGTAATTACAGACCAAGGAAATGCCATGCCAGTACCGGTCAGCAAACAAGGCAAGTTAAGCTGCTTGAGCCCCAGTGGCCTCACCAAATTTTTCACCTTAAAGGCAAACGTAGAAACAGCTTCCTTCAGGCTCGGATCCACAGGCTTATCAATCAGGTAAACACCCTGCACAGGCCGACAAGAGGTCACTGATGCCCTCGCCAAGTCGCGCACAGAGCCTTGCCGAAACTGACAGTCAGCATCCACCATCACCACTGCGGCAGGGGGAGAGGCAGCCAGAAAGCGCAAACCACAGTCCAAAGCAAAGCCTTTGCCTCGATTAACTTCATCGTTGCGCTCTAAAACTGTCGCCCCTGCCTGCCTGGCAATTTGAGCCGTATTATCTGTGCAGTTATCTGCCACAACAATGAGCCGATCTTGGGGCATAAGCTGAGGCGTTAGCGCAGCCAACGTATCGGCAATCACCGCCGACTCATTATGCGCAGGCATCAGTACGGTTACCGCGAATGATTCATCCGTGCCCGATAGCGATTCAGACCTCGCCAGCTGTGCACTCAAACACTCGATAAGGAGGACAGCGCAAGGAACTGCCAGGGTAATCGAAATGATCAGCAAAGGTATCTCGACAACAAACATGACCCAATCATCCCTACAAAGCTAAAAATCACACCCCACCTAACCCAGCCATCGCCTTAACAGGGGAAGGTTAATATCCGAAACTAATACCTTACAAGCCAAACAACCTGAAAATATTGAGCGGATTCAACACACGCCCAACCCCATCAATCACAGACAAATAGCCACGCTTGGCGACGACGACAACATCACCATCTTGCACTTGATAGTCGTCCACTAAGTTACTTAAATCAACCTCTTCCTGCTCAATGCCACCAGTTTCATTTTTGCGAACCAGGCTCACACTAGAGAGCTGAGCGTCAGTTGTAGGACCACCTGCGATCGCCACCGCACTGGAGATAGAGCTATCAGGCGGCACCTGAATTTCACCGGGCGAAACCACTTCGCCCACGACTTTCACACGAATGGTGCTGGGCGCAAGGCTAGAGGTTGCAACCGTGCGTCGATCAATCTCATCGCCGGAAAGGCGAGGAATAAAAATAGAGTCGCCATCCCTGAGGCCAATATCAGCCGCACCAGCATCTGATGTAATAGCGTCCCACAGGTTCAAAGACAGGGTTTCTATCTGTCCACCCACCACCGGGCGACGAACAATCACTTGACGAATATCAGCATCCCGAGTCACACCACCGGCCAAAATAACCGCCGAACTCAGCGTCGGAGAGGCAGATTGTTGGCCCGCAATCAAGGCATCTGTCCCACCTGTTCCCAACGGATTAGTAGAAGAACTCGACAAGCTACTTAATTGGATAGGACCTGGACGGTGAACTTCACCAGAAACCGTCACAATGACGGGCCGCATAGCGACCAGGCCCACACTCACAACCGGATCCACCAAGTAAGCTCTGAGCTGGGTGGTGAGCACCTCACTGAGCTGAGAAGCGGTCATACCAGCCGCGCGAACACGTCCCGTCAGGGGCAGCGTCACGGTACCATCGGACAGCAGTACCAAAGTTCCTGTAAACTCCGGATACCCAATCACCGAGAGAGAAATTTGATCGCCCGCGCCCAAAATGTAGCTGGAGTTACTAGCACTGCTAGCACCTAACGGGTTACTGCTATCAGCATTAGGCACAGCGGGAAGCAGCGGTTGGGGTGCAGCCGGTTGTGCAACAGGCTGTGCCGGAGCCACTGACCCATTGGCAGGTGAGGCATGCACCGGTTGACCGGTAGCCGGTTGACCTGATTGCCTCAATGTTGGCTGCCCAGTGATTTGGGCAGCTACCGGACCACTCAAGCTCACTAGCAAGGTAGGTGCCAACACAGAAGAAACACTTGCAAGGCTCAAAAAATGGGAAACGCGCAACATCAGGGAAATCCTAATCTTTTAAAAGGTAAATGCAGTCAAAGACTGCAATCAGACACAAGTTCAAACAAGTCTTTTGTTAAAACAAGTCTTTTATTCAGTCTTTCGTTAAACGGCCCTCTAACAGGCTGCTTCTGCGATGAAAATGAGATGCCTAGATATAAACAGATAGGTATTTACGAAGACAAACACCTCTTACAAAATCTCGGCTAGAGGTAACGTCCACCCACAGTCGACATTCCCGGCGCATCCTCTACTTTCTTTTGAGAATCTGCCAAGCGGCCTTTGGCAATGAGGGCAGTTCGGCTCGCTAGGTCGGTTAGCTCCCTTGCATCGTAGGAGTACTCGCCAAAGTCATTCTTGCTGTCCACACCATTGGCGACCATACCGAGAACAGGTGCACCCGAGCGGTCAAGGAGATGCTTAGAAGCGATCGCACGGTCATAACTCACATGGCGAGGACGCATCACCATCAACACACCGTCCGCTAAGCTACCGAGCACAGCAGCATCCGCAGAGCCGGTCAGAGAAGGCGTATCAAAAATAACGTAGTCGAATTGCTCGCGGAAAAGCTCAATCAGAGCGGCCATCCGGTCAGAATCCAACAAGGCCATGGGGTTAGGGGGCACCACACCTGCTGTCAAAACAGTCAGATTATCAGTAACCGGCTGAAGCGCTCGCTCTAGGCTACCTTCACCAACCAAGACATGGCTCAGGCCAACCGAGTTCACAATGTTCCAGAGGTGGTGCTGACTAGGCGTGCGCATGTCAGCATCTACCAGCAACACCCGGCGATTGGTCTGTGCGATTGCCGCCGCTAAGTTAGCAGATACCTCAGACTTACCCTCACCCGCAATAGAGCTAGTCATAACCAATGCCTTCAGCTTTTTATCAGAGCTGATAAAGCGCAAGTTAGCCTGAAGCATCTGGTATGCGCCCGACAAAATCGGATAAACGCTCTCCAAAGTGATAATCCGGCGAGAAGGCAATCCATCTTCCTCAGCAGCATACTCGGGCAAATCGTAGTTTTTAGATAAGTCGAAGCGTGGGATAACGCCCAACAAAACGTATCCAAAGATCTGCTCACCGTCCTTAACAGTCTTAAGCGTACGATCGATGAGATCAAGGAAGAAGGCGACCGCAACCCCTAATAAAGCACCGGCAACGCCGCCTGCCAACAGATACTTTAGCTGTCCCTCTACGGTTGGCTCCTCAGGCGGAATCGCTAATTCCACAATATTGGCACTACCCACATTACGGTTCTCAGCCAACTGGATTTCATTCAAACGCTGGCGCAATGTCTCATAGGTTCTCTGCGCAGAGTCGCGTCGTTGACGAAGCTCCGTCTGCGTTTTTTCTAACCCGGGGAATACTTCACCCCGCCGCTGATAAGCATCTCTGGTAGAAACCAGCGTCGCTAGCTGATTATAGGTGCTCGCCCTAGCGACCTCAGCTTGAACCAACTCTTCGGCTAGCTTTTCATCAATAGAGCTCATGCTCAAAAGACCAGGAGCATTAGCGCTTCCAACCACTTCCGAGACTCGGTTGCGTAGCACATCAATGAGAGCCGCTTCTTGCCGCTTCAAAGCACGCACGGAAGGATGCCTGTCCGTATAACGGGTCATGGCCGTGGCCAAATCAGATCGCAAGCCTTGTAACTGAGCAAGCGATGACTGAACCGCTGGTGACTGATTTACCGATGCCAATCGCAAGGCTTGCTGACCTGACATCCCGAGCTGACGAGATATTTGCTCAGCCTTGGTTTCAGCCGCTACCAAGGCAATTTGGGTTTGATTAATCTGATCTTCTAGATTGGCGATCGCGGTCACGGTCATACCCGCTTCTTCGGAGAGCGCAATAATACCGTTTTCTTCACTAAACGACTTCAGGGCCTCACTCAAGCCCTCGGCCTCTTCCTGTGCACGAGGCAGTTCATCCTCTAAAAATCGGCGTGCAGCCATAACCTCAGAACGGTTACTGCTTACATTAGCCTCAATGTAAGAACGCATTACCTGGTTAACCACCGCTGCTGACAGCTCAGGCTGCCCTGAACGGTATGAAATCTCAATCAGGTCGGTGTCAGGTAACGGACTCACTGACAAATCTTCTGCTAAATCAGACGGCTTAACCGGTACGCCCTCGGCATCTCGCAAATCCAGAGAGCGAATTGTATCTTCGAGGATAGGCAAAGAAAAGATAATTTCGGACTGGGTCGCCAACGGGTCACCCGTTTGCTTAATAGGCTTAAGACTACCCAGTTCCTGACTAACCCCTGTTAAAGCGGCTGTTTTGTCAGGTTGCAACAAAAGCTTGGCACCTGCTTCGTAAAGGGGCTTTTGGGTCAAGCCGACGCCTAAAGCAGCCATCACAGTGGCTGCAAAAACCACCGAAGCCGGTCGCCAGCGACGCTTTAGCACTAACCAGTAGCGCTGCAAGTCAATCTCTTCAATCCGCTCTTCGTAAGCCATTCGTCTTATTAACCCTTATTAACTGGAAAGGTGATGCACACTAAGTAAATTAAATTCTGATGTCTAAATTCAGGACGCTTATTAGCCCCGTACCTTGTAATGCACTGCCACTTACTCGACTAACTTTCACTCAGCGCTCCTTCACAAAACGGGCACGCAAACTGAGTAATGAGTAAAGCTGCCTTTTATTGCAAGGCTTGTTTGTCTATAGACGCACTCAATCTCAGCAAAGTTTCCCGGTTTTGGGGGCTAGAGATAAAGAAAATAAGAAGGTATTAGACCGATTTGAGTGGCCAGTTCAACCTAGCAATACAAAGTGGCACCTACTACAGCCACACCATCCTCAAAAGCATTATGCACTAAGGCATTGGCCGAGGTTTAATCGGGACGCAAGGTGTGCCCACACAAACCTGCCCAGCGGGCATAGTATGCAGCACGGTACTGCGCACGCCGATCACAGCATTAGCACCAATCCGCAAAGATGGCCCCACAAAACACCCCGTTGCAATCCACACCCCATTTTCAATGACCACTTCGCCCGCAACGAGTGCAAAGCGTGGGTCACTGATGTCATGGCTACCGGTGCAGAGATAGCTGTGCTGAGAAATCACACAGTGACGACCAATCTTAATGGGTGCAAGGCTATAGCACACCACATCGTCACCCACCCAGCTATGGTCGCCAATTTCGATATTCCAAGGATAAGTAAACCGTGCCGTTGGGCGAATTCTGACGTCTTGACCGATACGAGCACCAAACAGGCGCAAAAGCCAACGTCTGAACCCATGGGCAGCATGATGGGACAGTGGAAAGGCAATTGATTGAACCAACCACCACAGCAGCATTTTTGCTCGAGAACCACCCGCATCGTAGCCAGGCTCATGGTATTGGGTCAAATCAACGAAGGGAGCAGCACCGAAGGTTTCTGGAACCAGAACAGGCGCTTGAGCCGGAACGGTATTTTTATCAGGGTCAGGCATCTGCGGCACTGACCTGAACCGTCTTCGTTTCTGAGGCTTGCCCAGGAGCAGATGAAGCCTCAGCCGCAGCACGCGAGGAGGATGCCTCAGGGGTCTCTTCCTTGATGTTGAGAGACCCGCCAAATTTCAGCTCGTATAGCTTGACGCCGATTTGGTACTCATATTGGCTGAGCAAACGACCATAAACATAGCCTGCATAACCGTCCAAGAAGCCCAGTTGAATGAAGTAAAACAGCACAAACCGCAAAAATGGCTTGAAAGGCAGGCGCACCCAAATTTTCTTTAGGAAACGCTTACGCTGTACTGAGTCGCCAAAGAGGTTGGCTCCGATGGTTCCGTCATCGCCCATCCCAGTGAGAAGGTTGTAGTACACCCGCGCTTCCCAGTTGGAGTAACGGTTGTGGCGAGCAAGCCAGTGGTACAAGTCACGAAAATCTTCGTGCAGCATATCTTCGTCGAGATAGCCCACTTTTTCTTGGGGAATCATGACGTGCTCATGCACCTCGTTGTCACCTGTGTTGCGAATATCTTCAGTGTTGAGGTTTTCGTAGCGGCCTTTCGCATGGCGGAAAAGGCGCAAGTTCCAATCGGGATACTTTCCACCATGGCGAATCCACTTGCCTAAGAAAAAGACCCGGCGGTTGATGTAGTAGCCGTCTAGGTCTGGGTTCTTAATCTTCTCAGCAATTTCAGCCCAGGATTCTGGCGTGATGCGCTCATCACAATCAACGATCAACACCCACTCATTGCGGAAGGGCAAATTATCAAGGGACCAATTTTTTTTCTTGGGCCAGCGACCGTTGAACTCAAACTGAACCACCTTTGCACCTAAGCCCTCTGCGATCGCAACGGAATCATCGTCACTTTGGGAGTCAACGACAAACACTTCATCAGCTTGGGTCAAACTTGCCAAACAAGCGGGTAAGTTTTCTTGCTCGTTTTTAGCCGGAATGAGAACAGAAACGGGAATGGATGCAGATGTCATAATTATATAAGGCGACTATTTGGTAAGTAGGTGGTCCGTAATGAGGTGATGAGTACCGACGGTTGTTAACACTCGCGAAAAAATCCTAGTGGAAGGACCAAGGCTAGTGAGAGGGCCTAGGACGCCAAACTAAGTGGCGAATGACGCTCCCCAGGTAAGCAATTTGGCCGTAGGCATAGGCAAAGTTTTCAAATCGCTGGGCAGGATTGTGGATGTACTTCAGTGTTTTGTACAAGCCACGGATAAGCCTTTCACCACCTCCCCGAAGCTGCCACAACCCGGTGGTACCACTCGCTTGCTCTCGGTAGCTTTCGCTGATCCCTTGCCACCAGCTGCGGCTCAAAAACCATCCAGGCTTCATCCGGGCAGGGGCTACATTATGCGCAGCCAGTGCCTTCGGGACATAGGCAACCTGCCAGTCACGATCCAGCGCTTGGCGCGTCATTTGCTGCTCTTCATTGGAGAGTAAGTTTTTACCCACACGCCCCAAATGGGTGTCGAAGCCACCCACATCTTGTAGAAATTGCTTGCGCACTGCGTAATTGAGCCCCCGTGGGGTTAAGGCACTTTGCTGAATGTAGAGCAGCTCATTACCCAAATCGTAAGCCCCAAGACCGCTGGAGAGGTCGGCAGAGAGCCAGGTTGGGGGCTGAGCGTTAGGCGGCCAAATCAAAGTAACTTTGCCACCTGCGATCGCAACTTTTTGATTTGCCTCAAACACTTCCCACAGCGAAGCCAACCAACCTTCACTGGCTTCGGCATCGTCGTCTAAGTAGGCAATCACCTGTCCTTGAGCGGACTGAGCACCCGTATTGCGCGCCACAGACAACCCCAAGGTGGACTCATAAATATACCGGACTCTATCGTCGCCTAACCGAGCCTTCGCCACCGCAGCCGTCCCATCGGTAGAGGCATTATCAACGACGATAACTTCATAACAGTCAAGGGTTTGGGTGAGCAGGCTATCGATAGCTGCACCCAAGTACTGCTCGCGGTTGTGAGTGCAAATAATAGCTGAAATCAGCGGTACAACCATAACGGGGGAGTAGCAAATAATACTTCAACGGGGGAGTAGCAAATAATACTTCAAAGGCATCGATCTCAAAATATGTGAACCCAAGGAAGCCTCAGACACAGACACATATTTCAGAGCGTGTTGCCAACAAACAGCTAACTTTCGTAAGAATGGCCCCAAAACAATAGCAAATGTATTGAATGATGAGCCCTCTTCAGACAACTCTGGTTCCAGGATGAACTGGCCAAAGTAAACCGGCCAAGATGAAGTGGCCAAAATGAACTGGCAAGAGACGATTAGCTCGCTGATATATCAAGATTGCCCTTTTGTGACAAACTCTTTCCCTCTCCTTTAGAGATACTAAGAGAGGTAGCAAAGCTAGCCAGAAGGACCTTAAATTAAAAATTAAAAGAAAGCATGTGCGAGGAACTGTTTATATATAAGCTCACACCGCTGTTTTCTCACATCAAGGTTCAGTAATTTCCTGTAAACACGCCATAAATTTCAGGCAAAACTCGACACAACGCCTACCAAAATACGCCTGTATAGTGGCCCATTCAGGCCTTTCATAGACATCTTGCCCATGACATCCGGTTACAGACATCCGGCTCACCGCTTGCCCTTTTACAGCCCTGACTCAATGAACGCTGGCCGAAACAAACATCCCGAACAAGAACTGGACCTTGCGCCGTTCATTGACCACACCCTGCTGGCACCGGCTGCAAGCGCGATACACATCGATCAGCTCTGTGATGAGGCCGAGCGCTATAGATTTGCCACCGTATGCGTGTATCCCGTCCATGTTCCTCAAGCCGTGGAGCGCCTCCATGGAAAGCGCCCGCAGGTTTGCACCGTGATTGGATTTCCCAGTGGCGCAACGACCCCAAAAGTAAAGCTTTACGAGGCCCAAGAAGCGGCTGAGAACGGGGCCACAGAGCTAGACGTCGTGATTAATTTGGGCTGGCTCAAAGCCGGAGAAACCACCAAGTTACATGCTGAGATGGCATCGATTGTAGAATTGACAGGCCAAAGCGTAAAAGCCATTTTGGAGACGACGTTGCTGAGCACTGCCGAAAAAAAGCTGGCCGCAGAAATCTGCCTAGATGCCGGTGTGAGGTTCCTCAAAACCAGTACAGGATGGCAAGGTGGAGCCACCGTGGAGGATGTCACCCTACTCCGTAAAATCGGCGGCGATCGCATCGGCATTAAGGCCTCAGGTGGCATTCGCACACCCGAGCAGGCCATCGCCCTGATCAAGGCAGGGGCCAATCGTTTGGGCACCTCCCGTGGCGTCGCCATTCTCAATCACTTAGGGGCAGAAAACGACGGACAGGAAAATGCCAGCCGCGCGAAAGGGCAAACAGGGGAATGAAACAGCGTAGCTATAAAGCAACGGGCATTAATCTCAAAGCCATGGCCATGGGCGAATCTGATCGATTGGTCACGGTGCTCACTAAGGAGCAAGGCCTGATCAGAGCGATCGCACCTGGTGCACGCAAGCACAAATCTAGGCTTGGTGGCCGCTCGGGTTTGTTTGTCGTGAATGAGGGCCTCTTTACAAAGGGCAAATCCATCGACAAACTCGTCCAAGCTGAAACCGTCAAATCATTTCCGGGCCTTAGTACTAACCTTGCAAAGCTCACCGCCAGCCAATACCTAGCCGAAATTGCGCTCTCCCAGGCCCTGACAGAACAGCCCCAGGAAGAGCTGTATTACCTCCTCATTGAGCATCTCACTCGACTAGAGAGAGCACCTCAATCCAATATTCTGCCCTGCCTAACCCAGGGCACCTTTCACTTGCTGGCCCTAGCTGGCGTCGCTCCAGAAGTCTTTCGCTGCTGCCTGACGCGATCGCCCCTCGACATCGAGCTGGGTAATCCTGACTGGCGCGTGGGCTTTAGCGTGTCCTCCGGAGGTGCTGTCTCCCTCGGCGAAATTGAAAACATGGAGCGCGATCGACTCCATCAAGTAGAACGATTAGAAGAAGACCGACTGGCTCGGCTCGGTCAACTCCCCCCTAATGCCACTCCTTTAGTCCAAGAAGCAACCGCTAACTACGCTAACTCCCCTACCCTTGAGACGACCATCACGACACATACGCAAACGCATACTCCAAGTCCATCTCGTCAGATACCTCGGCCAACTTTCATTAATCCAAACGGCACTTATCACAGCATGGCGGCTCGTGGAGGTCCTAATATAAGCATCCATGCCATCATTTCAAAAGAAATTGCTCGTGACTTAGGCTTAGTGGGTTATTTAAGTGCCGCTGAACTAGCGCTCATGCAACAGCTCAGCAAACCTGAATTAGTGATGGGAAGCTCACCAATTAGCTCACGATCAGGCACAATAAAGTCGGGCACTATAGGATCAAACAGCTTAGGCGCAAACGGTTCAGCCCTGTTTGAATCTGGCCCTCACCAACTGTGGCGGCACATTGAAAAATTTCTCAGGCACTACACCCAATATCAATTAGACCGTCCCATTCGATCTGCCGCACTCATCGACACCTGCTTCAACACCTGATTTATTCAAGTCACCCATGCTGCGCGAGACTGAACCTACCGCCAACACCAATCCCGACTACAATGCCGAGATCAGCACATCTGAGCTCACCGCTTCGGCAACCGACATGATGACAGGCAACACTTCGTCTGGAACCCCCAATCAGGAAGTCCCCAGTCAAGCAGCCCCCCATCAAGAAACCTCCAGCCAAACCTTACAAGCACTGGAGACCGCTTCCCCTCAATTGCCGCTTACAGGAGCTGACCAGGCTAGCCCACAAGCCAGTCCAAAGGCCAATGGTCTTTGGCCCGTCTTTCGCAACCGCAACTTCCTCACCCTCTGGACCGGCCAAGTCTTTTCCCAAATGGCCGACAAAATTTATCTGGTTCTGATGATTGCCATCATCTCCAGTAGCTTTAAGTCACCCGAGCAAACGATCAGCGGCTGGGTATCAGCCATTATGATCGCGTTCACGATTCCAGCCGTGCTGTTTGGTTCATTAGCTGGGGTGTATGTTGATCGGTGGAAAAAGAAACCTGTACTGGTCTGGACCAATATCCTCAGAGGCGCGCTGGTAGCCTGTCTGCCCGCACTTCTTTGGGTGACCCAAGGATGGGATGTTCTTGGACTGCCAGTGGGCTTCTATATTTTGCTCGTCGTGACCTTCCTCATCTCCACCCTCACTCAATTTTTTGCTCCCGCTGAGCAGGCCGTCATCCCCCTAATCGTTAAAGAAGAAAACTTACTGCCCGCCAATTCACTCTATACCACCACTATGATGGCCTCAGTGATTGTGGGCTTTGCAGTCGGAGAACCTCTTCTAGCCCTTGCAGACACACTACTGGCCCCTTTAGATCAAGGCACTGGGGTCGGGAAATCGGTGTTGGTAGGCGTCAGCTATGCGATCTCAGGCATACTACTCATCCTCATTACGACCAACGAAGTGAAAGCCGAACCCACCCAAGGCACAAACCCTTGGGTAGATATTAAAGACGGCATCGATTACTTACAGCAACAGGTTCAGGTCCGCAGTGCTCTCATTCAGCTTATCGTGCTCTTCTCAGTCTTTGCCGCCCTAGCCGTACTCGCCGTTCGCTTAGCAGAAGTGATTCCGACCATCAGCTCCTCACAGTTTGGGTTTTTACTCGCTGCCGGGGGTGTCGGCCTTGCCATTGGCGCGGTCCTCATCGGGCAATTTGGTCAACGGTTTTCTCGGCCACAGCTTGGGTTAGCGGGATCATTAGGTATGGCAGCCACACTCACAGGACTCTCTATTTCCCCCGCTCAGCTGTGGCCTAGTCTAGGCCTATTAGGTGGACTGGGTTTATTTGGCGCGATGGTAGGTATTCCGATGCAAACCACCATCCAAGAAAAAACACCGGAAGACATGCGAGGCAAAGTATTTGGTTTACAAAACAATGTCGTTAACATCGCCTTGAGTCTGCCGCTTGCCCTCGCCGGGATTGCCGAGACCTTTTTAGGCTTGCGGGCCGTCTTTGGATTACTCGCAGTGCTCGTCGCAATGGGCGGCTTTTTCACCTGGTCATTGGTCAAGGCTTCCCTAGAAACCGACCTAGCCGAAGCTGGCTAACCATCGGCAACGAGAGCAGGCACCGTAGGCCATTATCTACCCTTAGAACTTACCCTTAAAATGGAGCCTTTCCAGAGCCATTCAATACATTGGCGATGCAAAGCCGTCATCAGCGCATGTCCCATGCGCATATACTACTAGTAGGTAGCCAAAAATAACCTGGGCTTCCGTATAAACCGCTGCGATTTTATCGCAACCCTTCTTTCGGTTGTGCTGCTTCATAGCACCTTAACCATGTTCAATTTCAATAACGCTAGCTTGTGCTCCCAGCCATTTGTGCCGGAGTTATGGCTCGTTATCGTCTGTAGAAACGCCATCGCAAGCGTTATCCACCCTTGCGTGAATCGCTCTACAGAATTTTTAAGCTCCTTACAACAAGTGTCTTGATCCGATAAATGCATATTGCGTGGCTTGGTAAAAAAACCCCATTCTGTGGCAACGTCACCTACGGCAGAGAAATCACAAATGCACTCTTAGACCGCGGCCATCGGGTCACGTTTTTGCATTTTGCTCAATCTGACGAAGCTTCAGAAGACCAATCCGGCTATGAAGAAGTCTCACTTCCTTTCATATTCAAATCGCAAATTATGACACTTCCAGCGCTGGGTTCAGCGCGGCTGCTATCTGAGACCCTTGCCAAGCTCAAGCCGGACATCGTCCATGCATCCCTAACGCTCTCCCCGCTAGATTTTAAGCTGCCTGAAATTTGCAACGACTTGGGCATCCCCTTAGTAGCCACCTTTCATCCTGCGTTTGATCGCAAACGTCGCAATCTATCTTCTAGCACGCAACATTTTGCCTATCAGGTATATGCCCCTTGCCTGGCCAACTACGATAAAGTCATTGTGTTTTCAAACATCCAGCGCAATCTGCTGGTCAAACTCGGGGTGCCAACATCACGAGTCACCGTCATTCCCAATGGTGTAGAAGTCTCCAGATACGCCCCCGGCCCCTCCCATATCAAACAGCAACTAAAAACCCGTCAGCTATACGTGTACCAAGGCAGGCTGGCCATTGAAAAAAATGTGGAATCCCTACTAAAGGGATGGAAAGCAGCCAATATGGGGCCCAAGAACAAGCTGGTGATTGTGGGCAGTGGACCCTTAGAAGCTTCGCTCAAAGCATTTTATTCAGACCCAAATATCATCTGGTTAGGCTTCGTCGCCAATGAAGAAAGACGCATCGAAATTTTACGGGGGGCTGACTGCTTTATCTTGCCGTCTTTAGTCGAAGGACTATCGCTGTCTCTGCTGGAGGCGATGGCCTGTGGTGCCGCTTGCGTTGCTACCGATGCGGGTGCTGATGGCGAAGTCTTAGAGCACGGTGCTGGCGTAATTTTAAGCACACAAAAGGTCTCTAGCCAACTACAGACGCTGTTTCCACTGTTTCGAGAACATCCTGAAATCACGGCCCTACTGGGGCAAAAGGCCCGAGCAAGGGTTTTAGAGCGCTACACACTCAACCAAAACATCACCCAAGTCGAAAAGCTCTACGAAACCATGGCCCCCCGGACAAAAAACAGCTATTCACTCGGCCAGAGCACTCAGCCAGTCATCCCATCGGCCACACCGGGTTCTATTAAGTAGCGGATATCGCTCAGGACTCAGTAAACGGGCATCACATAACTCGCATCATCAAAGGTATAGATTAGTCACAGTCGCTATAAACACTAGGAAACTCAAGGATTTGGAGTAGATTGTGGGTCTAGCGCATTGATCAATAGGCACTTGTAAAACGAGCAAAGAAAAATCTAAAGCACTTGTAAAGTGATGCGATCGCCCCATAAAGAATCAGGCAATGTACTGACGCACGCAGTAATTTTATTCCTGCAACACAATATATTATGCGTGAATAGGACTAATAACCTGGCCATCGGCACTTATTTATCAGTGCTTTTTGCCCATTACTGAAAATCTCATTATTCACAAGACACCGACTAGACTGCCCTAGCCATAAGGCTTTCACAAAATCTATCCACCGTTTTATGCACATACCCTGCGAAGGTAGTCCTTCTTTGAGGGTGGTATCTGAAAGGTCGTGATCTCAGCAACTGTACCGAGACAGCGTATAACTTATACTGCGCTGTGGGTCAGCCCAAACACCCTACAGCGCGAGATCTTGTCGCTAGAGGCTTGACGCCACCAAAGCTGCCCTAAGTCCCTTACCCCAAAGGCATCGTAGGCACCTCACTTAAATATGGGCGCTATTGGGTGCTGCTCCCCTCAAGGACTCCCAGCCTCTCTATCGCCAACCCTGATGACAGGAAAAATTGTCTACATGACCATTGCCAGTGACGCGCCCAACCAACCCGTTCTAAGCATTTTTTTTCAGTTAGATCCGTTCCATCCAACGATTGGCGGCATCCAAACCTGCATTCAATACATTCTGAAATACGCACCTGAGGAAATTAGAATTCAGCTGGTTGGCATCGCAATAGGCGCTAAGGCAATTCCGAACTATCAGGACAACGCTGACAACCCAGGCAGCTCTAGGGTAGGCCAGTGGCAAACGGTCACGCTCTACGGTCGCGAGTTTGATTTTTTACCTCTGCTCAGAGTTAACGATGATAATGTGCGAGGCTTAATACCGACCACGGTCAAGTACGCAGTGGCGCTGAGGAAGTATCTGAAACACCACCGTATTAAAAGCGATTTTTACCAATTTCACCGAATTGAGCCGACGATCTTTACTTGGGGGCTCTCGGGAACCAAATTGCTCTACATTCACAATGACATTTATCAAGAGGTGAAAGGTAACTCTCGAAGCAAGACGGCCCAAAAGCCAGGGGCTAAGGGGGGCATTTTATGGAAGCGTTTTCCCTGGGCCTATTTTGCACTGGAGCGCCACTTGGTTAAACAATTTGACCGCATTTTATCTTGCAATTCTGACTCTACTAAGCTGTACCAGCAGCAGTACCCCAAAATTGCTGATAGGGTGTCGTATTTAAAAAATACGTTTGATAGCGAACTGTTTTATCCGCTGTCGACCACAGAAAAGGCGATCGCACGCAGGCAACTGGCACAGGCTCATAACCTGCCAGAATCAACTCGTTTTATCTTATTTGCAGGTCGGCTACACCCTCAAAAGCAGCCAGAACTCCTCATCCAGGCCATGGCCCATCTGCGAGCAGAACTCGCCTATTGCAATGTTCACCTGCTGATTGTGGGTAAAGGCGAACTAGAAACCACCGTGCGCCAAGAAATTGAAAAACATAACCTACAACAACACGTCAGCCTACTGGGCTCCCTCCCCCAACACAAACTCGCCGATTTGTATCGCACCTGTGACTTGCTAGCCCTAACCAGCGCATACGAAGGCTTAGCTAGGGGCAGCTTGGAATCTCTCGCCTGTGGCACACCCGTAGTCACAACCAAAGCAGGGGAGACCCCAAACTTTTTAACTGAAAACAGTGGTCTCGTATGCGGCGCTGCTCCAAAAAAAATCGCCGAAGCTTGGCATCAGGTCCTTCAACACGTCAATGAGTTTCCGTCCGAGGCCTGTGTGCAAGTCGCCCAACCTTATGAAGCACGAAAAGTCGTCACCGAACTTTATGATCAATTATTAGTCGAATGGAGAGAAGGGAGCCAATCCAGCTCCGCCGCCATGAATACACAGGCAACCAAGCAAGACCCAGGAGAAAAACAGCTGGCTTTGAAAGAGTGACACAGGACTCAGCCCCTCTCAGACACACCATACCTGCGTTGTCTCCTTTTAGAAATTAGCTGACCTCATTAACTGACTATGAAAATTGCTGTCATTGGCTCCAAAGGACTCCCTCCGCATCAGGGTGGCATTGAACATCAGTGCGCTGAGCTTTACCCACGGATGGTAGCCGCTGGTCATCAGGTCGATCTGTATGCCCGCTCTTCCTACAATGACGATGCTCGAGTCAGGTCTTACAAGGGTGTGAACATTATCACCGTGCCCTCGATTAGGGCGAGAGGGATTGATGCGTTGGCCTGCTCAGGCATGTCGGCGGTATTGGCCAGTGGGCGAGCGTATGATATTGCTCATTTCCATGCGTTAGGCCCCTCCCTGTTTACCCCTTTGCCAAAGGCTCTCTCCGGCGCTAAAGTCCTCACAACGTGCCATGGGTTGGACTGGCAACGGGCTAAATGGGGTAAGTTTTCCAGTCAAGTCATTAAAACCGGTGAGCGGGCAGCCGTCAGATTCGCGGATCGGCTGGTTGTCGTTTCTGAAGCACTCCAAGACTACTTTTTTCAAACCTATGGAAAAAAGTCTATCTATATTGAAAATGCGCCCGTGGCCTACGCTGATTCTGACGATGGGTTTAGCTACGGCCAAGCCCTTGGGTTAGAACGCCAGCGCTATCTTGTCTTTTTAGGTCGGCTGGTCCCTGAAAAGCGTGTGGACTTACTGTTAGAAGCCTTTCAACGCTTACAACAAAAATCACACTCCAAGGGATGGAAGCTCACCTTAATCGGCGATAAGAGCGATACCCATCAGTTCTCCTCTCGGCTCTTACACCTCGCGAATAACAGCCCGAATATTATCTTTACCGGAGAGCTACAGGGACGATATTTAGCAGAAGTGGTCAGAGGTGCTGGTCTCTTTGTATTGCCGTCTGATTTAGAAGGACTACCCCTCGCCTTATTAGAAGCGATGCAAGAAGGTATTCCTGCCGTTGTGAGCGATCTGCCTGTGCACCGGCAAATGCTGGGCACCGATCGCGGGCTCACCTTTAAAACGGGTAATTTAGTTGACCTGCAAGAACGTTTGGCATGGGCGATCGCACACATGCCACAGATGGAGCGCATGGCACAGCAAGCTAAAGACTATGTGCGATCGCACCATAATTGGGACAGCATCACCCACAAATATCTCGGCGTTTATAACTCCATGCTTAACCGAGATCAGCCCCTAGTGCCTTCCCCAGTATCAGAGCAGCCAACGCGAAAACGCCAACCACAAGAAACTAGTTTTCCAGCCAACAACCGCCTCTCAACAACTCGAACAGCCGCCCGAACAATCTACAACAGACACAGCTAAAACAACAACCAACAAAACAATCGAAAATAGACCTTAAGCACTTCACCGAGAACGGCATTGATAAGAACTACCGACCAATTTTAAACAGACGCAAATACAGCGCTTTCAACCATCTCAAGCTCTGATACAGCTTTCGCGATACATCTCTGTATAAAGGCCAAAAGCGCCAAGACACGTTAGTCAATTCATCGGGGGTGTAACCATAGGATTGAGCAAGCGCAACCACTTCAGGGGCTAGTGAAAATCCAAAATACCGATCCTGTTGCCACTTTAAAAGGGACTGGCGGTTCAGCGTGCGCGCATTATCACCAGGCTGAACACCACAAAAACAAAAAACAGGCGTCAACGGAGCTAGAGAGTTTACCAAATCCTCATAACGAACAATAACAACTCTCCCCGTGCTACCCGCCCCTGTGTATTCGCCTAATTGCTTGGCCAACTGATGCAGATTGGTATAGGCTTTGAGCCATTCATATTGCAGCTTTTCGGGCGGCGTCTTCCAGCGACGAAAGGCTGAGTACATCGTATCCATCGGGTTACGCACTAGGCCAATTAATAAAAAATCAACCTGTCCTTCTAACTGCGCCATGCACTCCACAATCAGCGAAAGCGATGACCACTGGAGAAGGTGGTGAGGTGATTTTTCTAAAAACACCGGCCCATAGTGTTCACACAGGCACTGCCATCCCTCAAAAACCCATGAATTCCGGGCCTGGGCATGAGTAATCTCTACCCCGTCTATCGTATCATCACCCTTCAGGCCTTGGGGCAAAGTCCCCTCAGGCAGGTTGTCGGTCAATAACTGAATTAAATCTTGCCTAGCAGCACCTTGGGGAATCGGCACCTCACTATCTAGCATGTCTTGCTGGGGTAATCCCAAGAGAGAGGCTGCCTTGGTCCAATACAAGGATTCATTCTCAAAGTGACGTGTTTTTTCAATGCAGTTTAGGTTTACAGCTTGAGCCAGCAACCGTTGGAGAGCACTGGAGCCAGAGGACTTATTCGAAAGAATGAGAATGGATTTGGGCATGGCATAGCGTTTAGCAACTCAGCACTTTAGGCAGCTTTAGAGCGACGGCGCGATCGCAATGACTGAATCAGCTCCACCGGCACCGCTCTCACCACCGGCACTAGCAAAAACACAACGGCATAGCTCAGCACAAACGCTGCAATGCCCAGCACAGGTGAAACCAAACTACCCACAATAGGTAACATCGCCGCTAACGTTAACCAAACTGCCGCCGTGTAATCTGGATTGCCGTAAATTGTCGCGAGCGAACGATGGAGTAAAATATTGCTGAAGATGGTGAGCAACTCTGCCAAACCATAGCCCCACAAGCTCAACTGAGGAAGCAGCAATACACAGCCCATCCACAGCAGCACAATATATACAACATACGCCTTAGTTACCTCAGCGTTGCGATCAATGGCATAGAGCGCGCCCGCGTGTAAATCGAACATGGCGCGCACCATCGCAGCCAAGGCCACCAGCGGAAAAATCAAGGTGCTTTGAATCCAGTCATTGCCAAAGAGCAGCGGCACCACCCAGCTATCTAAGCAGGCAAACATAGAGCACACTGAGCCAATTAACAGCGCTTGATAGGCCATACCACGGCTGACCGTTTTCCGCACGGCAGCTGCATTCTCGGTGAGCTTTGCCATCACACTAATGGACATGCGCCGAATCACCATGCGCAACGTGGAGAGTTGCTCAGCTAAACGAATGGCGATACTAACCAATCCCGCCGCCTCAAAGCCCGCAATCGGTGTCACGACAAAAGGAATCGTCAGTGCTCGCAACGACATGACCCAGTGGGACATCGAAAAGGTGAGGCCGTAGCGCAATGCGGCTTTAAGAAACGGCCAGCGCCATCTCAACCGCAGCGCTACCCGGCAAAAATATTGAGCCAGGCACAGCATGACGACACCCCTGACACAGAGGCCCGCAATCGGCCCCCAATAGCTTGCGCCTCGAAGGACTAACGGCAGCGCCACCAAGTAATTGGCGATTTGAGCCAATATCTCAATAAAACCGACTTCGCCAAAGGCTAAGCGGCGCTCCAGCATAGCAATCGAAACGCTGGCAGCCAGCTCTGTGGCGATGGGCAGCGGTAACCACTGTACTAAGGACGCGACTGCTGGGGCATCGCGCCAAATAACAGGCGCCAGAAAAAATAGCGCGATCGCAAACCCTAAACTCAACACATTGAAAAAAGCCAGCACCTGCTCAGGCGCGTCTTTTGGCAAGTCTTTTTGCTGAATCAGATAGACATGCAACCCCAGCTTGCCTGTCCAGATAATAAAGTAAAAAATCCCCAGGGCATTCACCAAAATGCCGTAGTTATCGGTCCCCAATTTCCGAGCGATCACCAAAATGCTTAAGATCGAGAGCCCGACCGAGACCAATTGCCTCAAGGTCAGGTAGAGACCGCCCTTAACCACCTTGCTCTTGAGAGTGTTATCAGCCGTCTTACCCTTAGGGGACGTTGCTTGAGGAAGCTGCTCTGGTGAGGAATCAGATGGCGCATCAGAGTGATCTTGGGAATCGGACATTAATAAAAACGAGGAACAAATTGCCGACTAGCGGGACCAGAATAAACGCCTAGCTCTTGGTATTACGCTGAGGCAATCAGGCAATCAGAACATATCTTGGCGAAAGCGCCCTCAAAAAGGCCTGACCCATAGCAACCGTGATAGTTGATAGCGCAGGCCCGAGAGTTGTTTCAGCTTTGAGCGGTATAACTGAGTGCCACACAGCTGTAAAGCACACATCACACAAACCAGCTTGATAGCTTCTTTTGAACCTATCAGGTTCGGACAATAACTCAACGCTTTTAAAAAGTAGCGAAACGCGATCTTTATATCAACATCGTCTGTTTGAAGCGGCTTCCAGGCAAGCTTGAAATAGGTTTCACCATAGCTTTTGCGCCTGAGCATCTGTAGCTGTTGTGTACTCAAGTTTGCAGGAAAACTGGAAAATGCCTTGATAAGAACCTGCTCGGAAGCTTTTTCCATCGCATCCCATTGCTTTGAGGTATTGGTGGAATGTCGCCGCTTGTGGGTCAAAATCTCAGGAAGGCTTTGCACAGTATGGGCACGAGCAATACGCAACCACAAATCTTTATCCTCTACGTAGGAGCTGAGCGCCAGGTCAAACAGGCCTACTGACAATAAGCAACTGCGCCGAACCAGAACTGCACTAGGTGTGGGAATCACATTATTCACAACCAACCGGGACCACGTGTTTAAGCGATGACGCGCCGCTGATGCTGAACAAGTCGGCAGTGGAGGCTCCACGGAGGCACCATAAACACGCCCTAGCAAGTGTCCATCAACATCCACCATTGCCACGGCGCTATACACCAAAGAGACCGATGGATGATCCTCCAGGTAAGCTATCTGGCGCTCTAACATGTGAGGCAGCCAGATATCATCTGCATCTAAAAAGGCAATATAGGGACTACGGCTACGAATAATTCCTGCATTGCGAGCGCTTGAAATGCCCTGATTGGGTTGAGACAATAAGGTCACTCGACGCCTGATATCCGCACTGAGTTCGTCGTACCAATCCGTAATGTTATCTTGACTGCCATCGTTAATAATGCAGACTTCAAAATTTTGGTAGGTCTGTGCCAAAACGCTCTCCAGCGCCTTGGGAAGGTAACGCATAGCGTTGTAAGCCGGAATTACGACCGTGACAGCAGGTGTCACGACCGGGCACAACGGACCAGCAGCGGAAGAGGCAGCCACCAGCGTCAGCGTATTTAAAAGCATTAAAGGGTTGTAACGTTTTTGCAACAATTCAACAACGTTATGGAAAATTCATAACGTCAACCAGGTAGAAACTACGGATTTCTAAGTGATATCACGCATCAACTAAGACATACCATTACGCATGTTGTCTGGCCAAAAAGCCTGGGTGTCTGCTTGAGCAGTCGCCGAAAAAGAGGCGTCTATCGCGGGCAATCTATCAGCCCAATCAATTATCTAAGCCAAATCACTATCTAAATCGTAGCGATCGCAATGTTACACATCCGCATCTGAAGCATCGAGTTCGTAGGACTCTGAAGCATAAATATCAAAATCATAATTGGGGGAATCGCCACCGTCTAAATCGCCGTTGTCTAAACTGTTGTCCGCATGGTAGTTATCTGCATGGTAGTTATCTGCATAGTAGTTGTCTGCAGCATAAGCCTCGGACGGATAGGCCAGTTGCTGCATCTCAGAAGTTTCTACAGACTCAGGGGGAATCGTACCGTACGCTAAGTTATCTCTTCTCTGCGCTGTATGAGGCGCTGAAACAGGCGTCGTATGCTCCCCTTTCGTACGAGCAACATCAAACTGTTCTCGCGAATTAATGAGGTATCTATCTATCAAGGTTTCACCCAAGTTTTCGCCTTGTGCTAGCAACGGACGCTCGGGCGGACGCTCTGTTGTTAGGCCTCGTGAAATTGAGCTGATGGCAAACGAATCACCACTGACTGGAGCAGTATTAGACGGCCCAGCATCGAACTGGCCATCACTAGACAGACCACCACTCGACAAACCGCCATTGGGAGGAGCGATCGTATCAGACCCACGAGTAGTCCCTCTAGCATTGGCAACATCACGACCTGGCAAAGCTCTAGCCAAAGGACCAGGACCACCATCAAGGCCATCATCAAAAAGCTCGTCAAACCCTTGACCTTCCGCTTCTAAACGCAGACTCTGTGGTCTTTCACCAAACCGAGCAGGCCATTCCCAGCCCAGCACGGCTAGCAACACCCACCAGTAGAAAAACGTTGCGGTATGCACCATCACATTGCCCGCTGCCATACCCACCATCATGGCAATGGAAAAGGCAAATAAGGTTTGACTCAAGGCTCGCTGAGGAGATCCGGGCACACTCCGCCGCATTATCTGCACCGTGCGAGCAACTTGTCCCAGCAAAAAGGTAATAAACAGGCCCAAACCAACAATGCCTTCTTCCACCAAAAATCGCACATAGTCATTGTGAGAGGTCGTCCCAAACTGACTAAGCTTTTTGGAGGATGCTAGGCCATAGCCAAGCCAGGGGTGCAACTGCCAGTTCTCGATGAGGCCCTGCCATTGGAGTAAACGCCAGTTAAAGCTATTGCGAAAACCATCATTGTCCAAAGATTGAAGCGCCGCAGCCCGAGCAAAACTCAGATCCGAGTTCAACAACGGCGTAGAGTCTAGCTCTACCAAGCGTTCTTGAGCAGCATCTGACGACAAAATGAACAAAATGGCCACTGCAAGCGCCAAAGCTCCCCAAATCCCTTTCCCCCTGAGCTTCGGCAAAAAATATAGGGTACTAAACACCAACAGCATCACCAATCCCGTGAGGGACTTGCTCAGCACCAAACACGTCAGCGTTCCAGCCACCAATAACAACCAACCCAAAGGCTTACGCGCCATTTGCACTCGCCACAGTGACAGGGCCATAAACAGCAAAGAGAAAGAAGCAAAACTGTTGTAGTGCCCTAACGTGCTTGTCACCCGAGCTTCAGTTGCTTTCCAGGTGTTTTTCCAGCCCACATTGCTTTGCAAAAAGTCAGGTAGCTGAATCGGCAGGGCCTGCAACAGGGCAAACAGTAACGGAATAATCAGACTAATAAAAAGCAGGGAAAGCAACTTATCGGGTGGAATGCGATCACGCAGCTGCATCACCAATAGGTACACCATCGCCAAGGAGAAAAATCGCACCCACTCCCGCATTGCCTCGTAGGCCATGAAGGCCGTGCCGCCCAAAGCAGATGTCGGTAACAGCGCAACCCAAAAGCCCTGGAGCACCACCCACCCCATCAAGAACCACCAAAATGGATCGGTATGGACAGGCTTCCGTAAAATCAGCTGGCGACCCACATACAACAGCACCAGCAAATCGACCCCAATGGCAAAAGCCGCAGGCATCTGATAGTTAGAATAAAAATCGAGGAAACTCCGTAAACACAGGAGTCCCACCACCGTTAGCTCAAAGCTACGGAAAAATAGGTAAAGGCCCAAAGCCGCAACCACCAAAGCCGCACCGTAGACCGGCTGGTCAGCCAAAATGATGCTAAAGCCTAACCCTAGAACAATTAATGCAGGGATCAGCAGCAGGCCCAATAAGAGTCGCCGCCTACGCTGTCTAAATGGCGGCTGATCAGCAACAGATTGGCTAACGGGGAAAAACATCATGGCTCAGGGCCTTGTGAAGCAAAGTTTTGAACAGGCTACTGATGCAAGCACAAGCGTCATCAGGAGCAATGTTCAGGGACGAAATCATCAGAAACACAAAGAAAGTGCGGCAGATGCCAATCAAAAAACGACAATCAAACAAACGCTAAGGCAAGCAACGCTTGTAGCCGTTGAAGACGGTTGTAACAACTATTGAAAATGGGGTAGTTCCATTAGTTGTTAGGCCCATTAGTTGTTAGTTCCATTAGTTGTTAGGCCCATTAGTTATTAAACAGATCTAACAGCGTGCCAAACGGATTGAGGACACGACCCAAAAAGTCGAAAGCACCCCCGACGCTACCCCGATTAGACGCCTCGACAAACACAACATCGCCCTCAACCAGTGGCTCTGAGGCTTCACCAAAGGCATAGCTCAGCTGTTCTACACGACCATCGGGCATCATACGTAGTAGAACAACTTCATCAGACTTGGCATCTACAGTAGGACCACCAGCCGCAGCGATCGCGCCACTGACCCCCACCATCGGACTCACATTGAGCTGACCAGGACTATTCACCTGACCGGCTACCTGCACCGTAATTTGCTCAGGCGCAACCGTTGAAGAGAGCAGCGTGCGCTGATCAATATTGGCCACCTCAGCCGTAGGGACAATAATTTCATCCCCATCAAAAATACGTGGGTCAGCCTGCAAGTCACCGCTGCTCACCGCCTCCCACAAATTGACACGAAACTCACCGTAGGGTGAGGCCACACCCGCCGTTCGAGTCGGCACCGCCCGGCGAATCACAATATTCCTCAGATCCGCACTCGGCGTAATCCCACCGGATTCAATCAGCGCTGTGCTTAAGGTTGGGGGGACCCCTTGGGACTGCTCCTGTGAATTTAAAGGTGATAGCAATCGAGGGCCAGGGCGCATCACTTCACCACTCACACTCACCCGTAAAGGGCTTGCACTCACCAACGCAATGCTCAGCTCCGGACGCTTGACGTAAGGCAAAAGCGCCTCGCGAAGAACACTGACCGACTCTAAAGGGGAATAACCACCAATAAACACAGGGCCACCCAGCGGCAACTGAACCGTTCCATTACTGCCCACTTGCTGCTGCCCTGACAGATTTGGGAAGCCCAATACATCAATCTGCACAACGTCTCCAGGCTTGAGCGGATCGTTGGTATTAAATGGCAAAGCTGGGGCTAAAGGCTGTGGTAGGGGCTGCGGCAGGGGCGGTTGGGTTTGGGTCGGCTGCACATCAGAGCGAAAAGGGGCAGCCGCAAGCACTACTGAAGAAGCAGGCGCAGTTTCTGTCGGTGTCGAGGCAGGCGCGGCACTGGCGGGTACTGAAGCAGGCGACTGAGCGGGTGCGGTTTCACCCTCACCCGAGGAAGCAGGCGGCAGTACAGGCAAGGCAATGTCTTGGGCTAATACCTGCGAATTCCATATACCCGGAATCACAACATCTAGGCTCAACACACCTGTCAGGCTAAGAACACTCAGCACCAGTAAACCAGGCTGTATTTTACTTAACTTCATAGCTTGCCTTTTATCTTTGTGGTAGACGGAAATAGACTTTAAAGCGGTATGCGCCCACTCAAGTGAGCGCTGATTCATGGAAGCCAAGACTAATTGGAATTTATATTCGAGTTTGCTGAAATCACCGACGTTTCCGTCGCCTGACGAGGCAGACGGCCCAACTGCTCTTCTGGCAAAATCGTTTCATTCATCGCAATCCCAAGTAGGGGTGCGCCACTCTTACGCAGCTGCTGTACGGTATCGGCTAACACACTGCGAGGGGTGTAACCCGGTCGGGTAACTAACAACAAGCCATCTGTCATTTGACTCACCGTTGTCGCATCTGCCGAAGCATCCACTGGGGCTGCATCAATCACAATCAGGTCATAGTCACGAATGAGAGTATCAAGCAGAATTCGCATAGCTGCTGATTCGGTCACCGTTGAAGGACGATTGAGGACCTGACCATAGGGCAATACCGAAAGCCGACCGATCGTCGTGAGCTTCACGGCGTCTGAGAGTGGCTGAGAATGATTAATGATATCCGTGAGGCCAGGGGTAGGATCCACTTGCAAGTACAGGTGCTGAATCGGGTTGAGCAAGTCAGCTTCAATGATGAGCGTACGACGCCCTAACATGGCAGAAACAGCCCCTAAGCAAGTCGCCACCGAAGATTTTCCTTCATTGGCGGTTGGGCTGCTAACCACGACGACCTGAGGTAAAACCCCTTGAGGTCGCCGGTTTCCACGGGTCGAGCCTGCCGCTGCCCCAGGAACAGTGCCAGAGCCGCCTGCTCGTGAGGAAATCGCTTCTGGACTTCGCCCACCACCCGGAGAATTACCGATGGCACGAACCCGAGCCCGCTGCCGTGATTCCATCGTTTTGAGCAAGGCACGATAGGGTTCTACATGACGCGGATTATCTAAGAACGCATCTAACCCTTCAATATCTACAAGATCAGCCGATAGGCGCGGCAAGTATCCCAATACCGGCAATTTGACGAGTTTTTCGACTTCATCACCACTCTGTAGCGAAGCATCCAGGATATCGAGCACTAAAATGGTCGCAATCGAGAGGATACTGCCTGCGATCGCCCCTAACGCCAAAATCGCTAACGGCGACGGCGATACCGGGTCATCAGCAGGTTCAGCGACCCCTAACACACGAACGTTACTCACCAACTGCGCCTCGGCAATGCGGGCCTCTTCAAGCTTTTGGCGAATCAACTCTACCGAATCTGCGGCCTCTTGCCTCTCTCGCTCTAAGACTGCTAAGGGCTGCTGAATCAGGGGTTGCTGCGTCAGTTGCCTGCGCAAGCGAAGCAAATCTGAGCGCACAACGGCCAAACGATTACGAAAAGCCTCTTCATTTAACGAGCTATTAATAGAATCCGCAATCAGCTGCTGACCCAAATCCGTAGAAGATAGCTCTGCCGCAGCCCCCAAGGGGCCAGGATTCAACGTCGCTAACCGCTTTTGGTATAGCAACTGTAAGCCATTGGCCTCATCAACTAAGGCCAAGAGTTCAGGGTGTTGCTCGCCGAGCTTAGAGCGGGCTTCATTGAGCAGCACATTGGTGTTGGTAATTTGCGCTCGCAGTGTCTGTAACTGAGGATCTTGGGCCACACGGGCAATCACCACCCCTTCTTCAGGGGAGTTAATGCCGGTCACCGCTTGCAAACGCT